>JALQUC010000004.1 GCA_023268615.1 Candidatus Altimarinota bacterium
AGCAAGACGAAGCTTCTGGAGAAGTTTCTTTTCTTTTGATTTTGGAGCTGTTTTGATTTCTTTTTGGAGGTTCTGGATGAGGCTCGCGAGATCGATACGATCGAGGAGCTGACGGATAGCCTCAGCACCAGTGCCACCAACGAATACCTGAGGGAATCTCTCCATGAGGAGACGATAATCAAGCTCTGAGATGACTGTTCCAGAAGTGAGACTCTGGAGCTTATCACGCATATCACGATATTCGAGATCAAGCTCCTCCATCTTTGCTTCACAATCACGCTCCATTTCACGGACTGCTTTTTCTTTTATTTCACCAGCTTCATGAGCAATCTTTGCTTCATTGAGCATACCGGTGAATTCTTTTTGCATCTCAGTACGAGTCTGCTTGAATCTGTCTTCGAGAGCACCAAGTGCATCCTTGCGGAAATCTTCATGGACATCAATGATGAGGTACGCAGCAAAGTAGACAACCTGATCAAGTTTCTTGACAGGAATATCGAGCATGAGACCAACGCGAGAAGGAACAGATTTGAGGAACCAGATATGTGCTACTGGAGAAGCGAGCTCGATGTGCGCCATACGCTGACGACGAACCTGTGAAGTCGTGACTTCGACACCACATCGCTCACAGATGATACCCTTGTAGCGGATTCGTTTGTATTTACCACACGCACATTCATAGTTCTTGCGTGGACCAAATATCTGCTCACAAAACAGACCACCTCGCTCAGGACGCTGAGTACGGTAGTTGATTGTTTCAGAGATGAGGATTTCACCGTGAGATTGAGCGAGGATATCTTCTTTTTTTGCAATCGAGATAGAGATACCACGAATTTTGTTGAGGTTCTTTCCTGCTGTTATATTTTGTTTACCTGCATTCTTGCTGATAGCAGAATAGTCTGTGATTCTATCATTGAGAAAATCAGTCATCTCATCAGTGAGATATGGATTTGTATTATCATCATCGAGGAATCATTTTTCTTCTGCAAAGAAATCAGGCTCTTCATCGAGACCTGGTTCAGCATCATCCTCTAAGCCTGGGATAATCAGTTCTTCCTCTGAGATTTCTGCATCTCCTGTGAGGTCAAAAGAATCGAGCTCTTCTGGAGCATCATTGATTTCGTGGTCATCGTGTGTCATAAAAGCAAAGATTAAGAAATGGAGTGGATTATTCTGCCTCAGTAGAAGTAGCAGCAATTTCTGAGAGGACTTCTACCTCTCCCATACGATCTGCATAGATATCGGCTCTCTCCTCTACTTCGTAGCCCTCGAGGAGTTCCATCTTGAGACCGAGCGCTTGGAGTTCTTTAATCATCACATGGAATGATTCTGGGACACTTGGTCGCTTGATATGTTCATTTTTTACGATAGCACGGTATGCCTGAGTACGACCAGTGATATCATCTGATTTGATGGTGAGAATTTCCTGGAGGATATTTGCTGCACCATATCCCTGAATCGCCCAACATTCCATTTCTCCGAATCTCTGACCACCATTCTGAGCCTTACCTCCGAGTGGTTGCTGAGTAATCATAGAGTATGGACCGACAGCACGAGCATGAATCTTGTCTTCAACAAAATGGTGAAGCTTGAGCATATAAACAGTTCCGAGCATAGTTTTTTCTTGGAATGGTTCACCAGTTTGTCCATCGTAGAGTTGGACTTTTCCAGAAGTATCCATACCAGCCTGCTTCATGAGATCATGGATGACATCGATATCAATACCGTTCAATACTGGGGTCGCGACCTTGATACCGAGATTACGCGCTGCTTCACCGAGATGAGCCTCGAGCACCTGACCGATATTCATACGAGAGACGACACCGAGAGGATTCAATATGATATCAACAGGCTGACCGTCCGCTGTGTGAGGCATATCCTCAGAAGGGACGATACGAGCGACGATACCCTTGTTTCCATGTCGACCAGCCATTTTGTCACCGACTTCTATTTTTCGAGTTTGTGCGACATAGACTTTTACTTGTTGGAAAACGCCTGTTCCGAGATTATCTCCTTCTTCTTTTCGGAGAATCTGGACATCTATGACCTTGCCTCCTGATCCTGATGGGATGTAGAGAGAAGAGTCTTTGACATCTTTTGACTTGTCACCAAAGATAGCACGGAGAAGTCTCTCTTCTGGAGAAAGTTCTTGTTCGCCTTTTGGTGTGATTTTACCGACGAGGATATCACCACCCTTCACGAAAGCACCAATACGAATGATACCATTTTCATCGAGATCGCGGAGTTTCGCAGAGGAAACATTTGGGATATCGTTGGTTGTACTTTCTGGTCAGAGTTTTGTTTCACGGACATCGAGGGTGTACTCATTGATAGAAACATGCGTAAACATGTCATTTTCGACGAGACGAGAATTGAGGATAACAGCGTCCTCAAAGTTGTATCCATTCCATGACATGTAGGCGACACGGAGATTGTGTCCGAGAGCGAGTTCACCGTTTTCCATAGCGTGTCCATCAACGAGGATATCTCCAGCGAGGAATTCCTGACCATGACTGACGCGAGGGTATTGATGCAGCTGCATGTCGTGATTTGATCGCTCAAATGTGATGAGTTCGTAGGTCTTCTTTTCACCATTATCGTACATGACTGTGACATGTTTTGCATCGACACCGAGGACTTTTCCGTTTCGCTCAGCGCGTACACAGTATCCACTCTTGTAACCAAATTCGAGCTCATTACCTGTACCGACGATTGGTGATGTTGATTTGACGAGAGGGACTGCTTGACGCATCATGTTCGAGCCCATTTCTGCACGAGTCGCATCATCATGTTCGAGGAACGGGATGAGAGATGTTGTTTCTGAAACAATTTGTTTTGGAGAGACATCGATATGTGTTATATCACGGACATAAACGATAGTTGCTTCACTATTTTGACGAGCACCGAGACGAGTCTCTGCGAAATTACCGTGAACATCAATAGGAGAATTGGCTTCTGCTATGGTAAAATCACGCTCGACATAGGCGTCGACATATTCATATTTGTCTGTCATGTATCCGCGAACGAGGATCTCTGCGTCTTTTATATTTTTCCTCAGAGCCTCTGCGTGTGCAGCGGTCATAAGTGTTTTTTCGGGAACGATGACCTTGCCTTTTGCATCGACGACATCCTCGAGCGTGATACGATTGACTGCTGATTTGCCATCATTTGGGACATGGTGTGCGACCTTACGGTATGGAGTCTGGAGGAAACCATATTTATCAACACGAGAATATGAAGCAAAGTGGAGAACGAGACCAATATTCGGACCTTCTGGAGTCGCAATAGGACAGATACGACCGTATTGAGTCGGATGTACATCACGCACTTCGAACGAAGCCCGTTCACGAGTGAGACCACCAGGACCCATCGCAGAGATACGACGCTTGTGCGCGAGCTCTGAGAGAGGATTACTCTGATCCATAAATTGTGAGAGCTGTGAGCTGGAGAAAAATTCTTTTACAACGGCTTCGATAGGACGGTGATTGATAAAGCTTCGTGCTGTTGACTCATCGAGATTGAGGACGGTCATACGATCCTTGGCAATTCGCTCCATTCGTGCGAGACCGACGAGGAATTTTTCCTGAACGAGCTCACCAACCGAACGAATACGACGATTGTCGAGACGATCGATATCATCAGGTGTCGCAGTTGGATCATCCATCTGGAGCTTCATGAGGTAGCGAAGTGTTTCAACTACATCATCAGTCGATAGGTATCGACCATCTCCTTCGTAGACTCCGCTGACACCGAGTTTTCGTGACATCTTGAGTCGTGCGACTTCACCGAGGTCAAATCGTTTTGGGCTATAAAAAGTCGTGCGGAAGAGATCCTCTACTCGCTCGTCAGTACCGAGATCGCCTGGGCGAATGAGCTTGTAGAGTGCATGCCATGCATCAACCTGATTTTTTGTTTTATCTTTGTCGAGTGTAGGCTGGAGAAATTTTGCGATAGCTTCTTTATCTCCGCTAAAGGCTTTGATGAGAGCAGCATCACTCTCGAGTCCAAATGCTCGGAGGAGTGTGGTAGCTGGCATTTTGCGTTTCTTATCAATTCGGACAGTAATCACTCCCCTCTTGTCGACAGAGAATTCGAGCCATGCTCATTTTTTTGGTTTGATTTTTGCTGTGTAGACACCTGCATCTGCTTCAAATGATATACCGTCAGCCTTGATAATCTGATGGACTATGACTCGCTCAACACCATTGACGATAAATGTCCCCTTCGAAGTCATAAGTGGGATACCTCCCATAAATACTGTGTCTTCTTTGATTTCACCTGTTTCTTTATTCAACATTTGAAGTTTCACGCGGAGATATGATTCGTAGTTGAGATTTTTTCTACGACATTCCTTTGGGCTATAACGAGGTTCCTCGAGCTCCATTCATTTGAAGTGAATCTCGACGCGTTCTTCTGAAAAATCTGTGACCGGGAAAACACTCTCAAGTGCCTCTTGAAGCCCGTAGTCGAGGAATGATGCATATGAATCAAGCTGTGCAGCGATGAGCTCAGGCATCTCAACAATAGAACGATCTTCTGTGAAGAAGTGTCGACCAGAGCGGACATAGAGTGCTCCGTGTGTTGGTTTCTCGACACGAGCAGACTTGATGATGACTGGAGATGGGACATCTCGTTTTGAGACTTTTGGTTCTGCAATTTTTTTCTTTGATGCGAGCGTTTTTGGGCTGAGTACTTTTTCTGGTTTTGGTGCTTTCTCCTTCTTATCCTTCGTTGCTTTTGGTGCAGATTTTACAGGTGCAACTGGTTTCTTTGCAACTGGTTTTGCAGGAGTTTTTACTGCTTTTTTTGCAACCTTGGTCACGATTTTTTTTGCTGGAGCTTTTTTTGCGACAGGTTTTTTGATAACTTTCTTTGCAGCCGGTTTTGCCACTTTTTTTGCAACGATTTTTTTTGCTGGAGCTTTTTTAACTGGCTTGGTTGTTTTAACTGGTTTTTTAACAGCAACCTTCTTCAGAGGAGGTGTCTTTTTGACTGGTTTTTTTGCTACTTTAGTGCTCTTTGGAGACACTTTCGTACCTGCTTTTGCAGGTTTGGTGGTTTTTTTCGCAGTCATAAACGATGGAAAAGGAGATAAAAGACACAGAAAAAACGCATAGGTATACTATACGATAGACACGGACGAGTTATCTAGTAGGTTCGTGCACGAAAATTGTCGGAAAAAATCTTTATGCGAGGAGTATAGGAGGGTGATATGAATTGTCAAATAATTTTCTCTTGAATTTCTAAAAAGACTATAATTCGTCGTCCGGGACAAGTTTTAGTACTGACTCTGGAAGAGGGTTATATGTTTTTATTTCTACGAAGTCATCTCATTCTACGACTCTCTCGCCGACTGCCTCCTTGGCAGCCCGAATATCTCGTCAGAGCTCTGGTGATACATTATTATTCAGGACTTCATTGATACTCAAATTCTTCGCCTCAAGAACATCGGCTACCACGCGTGGACAATTACAGTCAGCACAATTACTCTGACATATTCAGGCTTGCAATCCTATATTTCTCAGGCGGTATTTATCTGGAAGAGGTATGGCATCAGGTGGCATAGACATAGTATATATCATATTATATATCATGTAAAGTTATTTTTTCCTTCATAATTAAAAGAAAAATCACCACACCAGTACACGGTGCTACTGAGTTTTCACAACTGGTGTCTGTCATCGCGAGGAGTGAAATGACGACGCGATCCAGGAAATGGATTGCTTCGTCGCTATGCTTCTCGCAATGACAAAAAATCCCCACTCGAAAAGTGGGGATTAAAAGAAACTGAAATGGGCTATTGGAATCCTGCAAGTGTGATCTGTCACCATGCTCCAAGTGGATTTGTAGGCCCCTTATTAAAAGTATAGCTGATCTTTGTAGTCTGAACAAGAGGAGTGAACCAACAGTTACTATCACCTCCATGGTCTCTATCAGTAGTACCTCCATGTGCTGGCGAAGAAGCCCCTACATTTCCTGGACCAGAACCAATACTGACTCCTCCTCATGCATCTTGAGAAGATATAGTCCTCACAGTAGCACAGATATATGCGAGCCGAGCTCAGGCAGGAACTGTGACTCCGCTCACTGTCGCGAGATCAAGTGTGTATGGTGTAGGTGTAGCACTGAGTGTAGCTTTCTGACCAGTACAGGTATAGTCCGTAGTACCTAATTCAAAACAGTCAAGCTGAGGATAGCTACTCAATAGTGCGATACCACCGCCTCCAGTGGTTCCGCCGCCACCACCCCCCACTAATCCAGATTTTTTAATATAAACAATTCTGACATATCCAGTACTTGCTGTAGTTGTAACAGACCATACAAAGAAACCTGGACCTGTATACCCCTCTACAGTCTCACCGGCATTGATAACATTTGGGTGATACTCACCACCTGGTACACCATATTTACTTAATATACCCATATATGTCGAATCGGGAAGAGTACCTCCACAATCAGAAGCAGTAAAAGTAGTTCCTGCTCTATTGCCACCAGCAGTAAAGGTAAAATTTTTGTCACAAATAATAAGAGGATTATTAGCAGCACCCGAACCTCCGCCACCCTGTGCGACAAGTTCAAGGACACGATTCCATTCACCAGCAGTGAGCATATCCCCTGTTTCTTTTCCAGTGACAGGAGACGATTGAAGTCCGGTCTTGCCAGGATTGAGTTCGCCTGCGAGAGTGAAACTGCGAATAGCAGCCTTCATCTCTGTGATCAGGGATCATCCAGTAGCCGTCTGTGCAAAGAGTGTTGCTGAGACCCCGAGAAGTGTGAGTACTCAAGCTGAGATAAGGAGAGATTTTTTCATAGAGAAAGAGGTTATGGTGATATATTATGAGACTGATGCAGATATACGAATGATGGTGTATTTATTTTTCTGAGAATATTGTGTGATAGAGTTCATCTAGAATCCACAATTACCACCTGTATACCCTACTGGCTTCTGGAGAAGAAGAGGAAGAGTCGCAGTCGTATAAGCATAGTAATTGAGATGGAGACTACACTGAGATTCGCCAACAAATGATGGTCTCAATCTCTCGAGGTCCTGGACCTGAGCATCTGCGAGAGAAGGAGCAGCAGCAAGGGTACCATTCGGTGTAAATATACGAGGATTATTCGCATTGATGACATCTGATGCACCACTACGCTCGAGCGATCCACCGCGTGTATTGTATGAGTATATACGACCATTGATAGTCAGACGCTCACCCGGTGCAGAAGCATTACTACTCTTGAGAGCTCCTCCATCAGCTATGAGAATTGCATCAATATTTGTCACCGTTGTGTCGATGATGATATTACCTCCCTGACCAGTGACATTTCGACGAGCGATGAGGAGGAGTGTCTTCCCTGGTCCACTGTAATTGATATTTTCCTTGATGTGTATATCTCCTCCGTCGACAATCACTGATTTGGTGCCCGTGTCTGTAGGACTAGGACTCGTCCTCAGATTGAGTGTATTTCATGAATACTTGTAGTAATAGTAGCCGTTGGTATTGAGCACTGATGTGTTGGCTTTGGTTGGAGCTCTATCAGTATCCCAGTTTGTGAGTGTCGTCGTGGTACGAGGCTCGAGCTGATTGGCTACAAGTGTCTGAATATTGGTTGCGAGAATACCTCGGAAGCAAGCAGCATTGGACTGATTTTCTGAGAATGAGTAACCGTATTTCTGATTGTCTGTTCAGCTTCCTCCGAGACGAGTCGCTGTGAGATTACGATAATTCGATGTTGTTCATCAGAATGTCGGAATAGGAGACATATTGGTCGCAGAGAAACAAGCATCTGTGACAACTGGATAGATACCACGAGTCGTATTACCAGCATTATCACGGATACAGTAAGTGATCACTTCTGTTGTCATATTGAGTGCTGGGATTGTGACCGTTGCTATTGATGATGCTGCACCTGTATCAGAAACTGTCGCAAATGAAGGGGTGACACCACATTCTTCATCAAATGTGAGTGAAGAGAGGTTGGCTTTGAGTCCCTTTCTCCAGATGATACCCTGAGTATTGGTAGTGGCTGGGGTGGTGGTTGGTGCAATTGTTGTTTTCCAGATTTTTGAGTCATTATCTGTCGCGGTCAGTGTCACATCTCGTGTCGATCCAGTGGTTGGAGCTGTAGGAGTCACGACAGGAGCTTCAGTATCTATATAGGCCGATACCTTCTGAGATGGTGTTGATATATTACCAGCTGTATCTGCAACAACTACATCTTGGTTAACTACCGTCTCAGATATGTAACGAGTATAGCGGAGGAGATCAGCTCCGATATCAACGGTTCCATGATAGACGCCGGGATCCCATTTATCATACTGAGTAGTTGAACTATGAACAAGTGGAGCACAAGCACATGAAGCAGATTCAGTCGTAGGAGTATCGCGACAGACAGCAACGGCTGTCACAGTCTTATTGTACCATGTATCTGGTGTTATCGGGGTAATCAGAGAAGCATCAGTATAGTATTTGATAGAATCGAGTTTTGGTGGATCAATGTCTCGCTGTACTGTTCTCGTCTGTGTCTGGAGAGAGTTGATCTTGTTTCCATTTAGATCAGCAGCATAGATATCATAGTATTCTCCATTGGCAAGGGTAGCTTTACATGAGACAGTATCATAAATATTTTTAAGCTCAGAAGAACCGGCAGCATATTTGGCACATTCTATACTTCTCGGGGTACCATTGAAACTAAATGAGAGCGTGAAGGGTGTACCGTTGGCAGCACCAGTACCAGCAGCTGTGACAGCTGATTGGAACATCTCGACACACTGTGTACGGATATCATCTGGTGCATCAGGATTACATCCAATATTATATGTATCTGTCTGAGCCGTGGTACAAACTGCATCACCAGAATGAACAACAGAGAATGCTTGTGGGACATTACAATTGTCTCCGACACAAGCAGTCGCACGACAGTAGTCATTAGTAGAATACCCTCCTCCGACACGGACAGCACAGGCAACAGGAGTTGATCCTGTATTGAACCGATGATTCTGAGTCTGTATCGATATAGCTCCTATCTGATATTCTGCGAGGAATGATGTCATAAATGTATCAGCAATCAGGAACTGTGGTGCGATACTACCGATATGGAGAGCAAAAGGGTTTGGATTCTCGACGCTCGTGAGTCGAGCACCACAACGGAATGAGGCATCAAATGAAGTATTTGAAGTGAGTTCATCTGAGAGTGTATTTCATTTGTAAGCATAAACACGATTACATCCCTGAACAGCGTTTTCGTTCGCATCTTTTACTTGCATTCTCTTCTCACAGGTATGAGGAGTAGCTGTTCCTGTCGTATTGACTGTAGCCGCATTACCGTAGAAGCACTGAACAGTATAGTCGCCAGCTGGCATTTTTGGATGAAGAACTTGTGTCGAATTTGGATATATGTCTGAAGTCATGACGACAGTAGTGCCCTGTTTGATCATATATCGGAAATGTGTATCAGCGACGACACCATTACCAGTACAAGTAATATATGGCTGGTCATAGTTCGCCTTGAGCTCAGACGGAGCCTGGGTATTACTACATGCTTTACAAGTCTTCGTCGCTGTGTCCCATTTCTCAGGAGGGATACAACACGCTCCTGGTAGGTTATCTGTGAGATTATCATCACTACACATCGCCTGGATACCTCCTATGATACTACACTTGTCTTTATCATCAGAGCCACCATTGACACAGTCAGCACACTGACAACTCTCTTCTCCAGAACAGGTACCGTCATTGACACAGACAGCTGTATCACAGGTTGTACCACCTGGGAGACATTTTTTCTGAGCAGCACAATAAAATTCTCATTTTCAACAAGTCATCGGAACACAACTATTTGCTGTAGAATTCCACTGTGAACCAGCTGGACAACACGCACCTACTTGTTGTTTACAAGTCGTCGTACATGCCTGACCATCGAGACACGCAGGGAGACAGAATGGGAAGGTCGTATTGCTCGCAACCACTGAATCCTTGGTACAATAGAGTTGTTCTCCACCTGTTCAGACACCACATTGGTCTTTATCATTGAGGAGATTACCCTGAGTACAGTCACCACAATTACATGACTCCCCTACTTCACAGACATTATCCTGATCACAAGTAATTGCACTACATGGCTGACCTGCAGGCTTACACATATTCTCTGCAGAACAGAAGTACTGCCCCTGGGCACAGAGATTAGAGGCACAAGTGTACTCAGCTGCAGTAATAATCGTCGGTGGAGTGATACCAGCATTATAACATCCACAGGAGATGACACCGCCTGTGCCAATACTACAGACAGCTGACCCCTGAGGACAGGTGAGAAGTGATGCTACCTGTGCTGTAGTAGCAGTAGCAAATGATCCTGTTGTAGTCGCATTCATGGTCAAGGCTCCTGTAGAAGAAACAGACAGAGTCGACGATGGAGCTGTTGGGAGTATCGGTGTCGTCGGAGTATTATGAGCTGTAGTTGATGCGAGCGTACAGGTACCAGTCAGGTGTGAGTAGCCTGTGAGAGAAAATGCAGTTCCCGCTGGGCTCGTTGTCGGAGTCACTGTGAGGAAACAGACTGGGCTCGCTGGAGTCGGTGTTTTCGTCGTGCCAGCTGGACACACGAGATCGCCAGATTCGGTATTATCAGTCGCACTGGTACAGTCAGGGTCTGGATTTGCACCACCAAAGTCTATCTTGCCATCGCCGTCATTATCAATGGTGTCAGAGCATTGTGCGAGAGCAGCATTATCTTCACTTGTATCGGTGGCACTCGTACAGCCTGGATCCGCTGGAAAATCAATCTTTGTATCTCAATCATTATCTATACCGTCAGCACATTGTGCTGTTGTGGGAGAGGTGACGCATTGACCACTGACCATTGTCTTTCCTGTTGGACAAGTATTACAGGCAGATGGATTATTTGCTCCATTATTACAATTACAATTTGCTCCACTTTTTGTCGTACCAGCTGGGGCAGTCGCCTGAAAACCACCTATATTACTACATTGATCTGCTACACATTGATTGCCCACTTTTTGCTTTGAAGCAGGACAAGCACAGAGAGTACCATTGAGTCTCCTATATTCTCCTGGCTCATCTGTGAGGAAACATTCGTCACGAGCACCGGCTGGAGTATCGGGACAAGTAGCACCTGTACATGTGCGAGGCATACATTTAAAATTATATGCACCAACTTTTTTATAATCCGCCTCTGCTTTAGTCTTGGTCCAGTTGAGTTGCCAGTTGAGTCCTGATTTCTGGAGAGGAGCACTCCATCGATCACCACAATCAAATGGTTCGTATTTACAGACGACGACATTGGTCCAATTGCCTCATGCAGCACCTCCGCCAACAATTTGTATGTTATTTCCTACTCATTTACAGAGCTTGTTGTCTCCTGGTGAACTCCATGTAGCAAATACAGGAGACATATACCATCTCATATATTCCTTATTTACTCATAATCTTTGAGCTTCTTGGTCACAGAGAATGTCACCCGTTAGTCGAGCTGTAGGATTGGTTCATGGATATACAGCTGTACCACCTTGACCAGTCGGACATCCTGCTGCATCTCGTGAATTAAATACATGGTGAAAACCATATATAGCATTTGGGAAATCATATCATTTGAGTGTATTTGCTTGTGCATATGCTTGATTTGAACAAAGAAATACAAAAACAAGCAGACCGAAGACAGAGAGAAATCGCGAATACATAGTCAAAAAATAGTAAATAGTTTGCCCCTATTGTAGTAAAATATGCCTCATTAGAAAAGCATATTAGCCTCAAATACATTGACAAAATATTGAGTCAGTTTTTTTTATACGATTATCGTGTTTGCGCGGATTTCATCTGGTTGATTCCATCTTTGAGAGAAAACGAATTATTCCATCCTGTCGCTCGGAGTTTTTCTGGACTCAGAGCGCTCCGCTGTATCTCTCAGAGTGATGGTGTATATTGAGGCTTGATTGTAGTATCTGTAGAGCTTGCGAGTATCTGCCAGAGCTGATTGACCGAAGTCTCGATACCGGTGCCCACATGATAGACACCTGTGAGATTTTTCTCGAGTGCATGCATGTTTGCCGAGACGACATCAGCGACATGGATAAAGTCTCTGGTCTGTGAACCATCACCATAAATCGTAGGAATCTGATTATTCTGTATCTTATCGAGAAATATAGAGATGACTCCAGCTTCTCCGAGAGCGTTCTGACGAGGTCAGTAGACATTGGCGTAGCGAAGAATAGTCGAGCGAATACCGTATTGTCTCTCGTAAAATTCGAGCAAGAGTTCTACTGCCCTCTTTGAAATACCATATGGACTCTCAGGGTGTGCCTCATGAGATTCGCTATAGGGAGGATTGTCACCGCCAAACATAGCACCACCTGTCGAAGAAAATATCATTCGCTGGCAGTCATGCTTCCTCATAGACTCAAGAATATTCATGGTACCCAGAATATTTACTTCTATATCATGTACGGGGTTTCTGATAGACTCACGGACATTTATCTGAGCAGCGAGATGAAATACGACTTCTGGTCGTACCTGCTCAAATATGTCAGATATCTTCTCTCAATCACGAATATCGACTTCATAAAAATGCACAGAAGCATTGCCATCATGATGCGCAATATTATCTCTCTGTCCTGTACTGAGATTATCGATAATAAAGACTTCGTCGCCACGCTCTACACAGGCATCAACGAGATGTGATCCGATAAATCCGGCACCACCAGTGATAAGTATTTTCATAATGAGTATGATAGGAGAAATGAGCTAAAGACAAGAAAAAACTCTCCCAGATTTGGGAGAGAGTCTGTCATTCCAAGCGGAACGGAGTGAAGCGTGGGAATCCAGGGAATGGATTGCTTCGCTACGCTCGTAATGACGGGAACAGGATTTGAATTATTCTGCTGGAGTCTCTGCTGGAGCTTCTTTCTTTGCAGGAGCCTTCTTGGTTGCTTTTTTTGGAGCGTCTTTAGATACTTTGACTTCTTTGAGACGAGCTGATTTTCCTTGGAGTTCACGGATAAATCTGATATTCTTACGATTCACTTTGTACTGTCGGATCACCTCTACACCTTCGAGAGTCGGGCAAGAGATTGGAAAAGTCTTCTCGATCCCGAGACCGTTTGTGACACGACGAACAGTAAAAGTTTTCTCGCCATGAGTCTTGCCACCAGTTTTGATGACGACACCTTCAAATTTTTGAATACGAGATTTGTCTCATTCACGGATTCTCTGGGCGACTTCTACCTGCATTCCTGTACGGATCTGAGGAAAATCTTTCTTGCCAGCGGCGAGATTCTGAATATGTGCGATAAGTGTTGCATCCATAGTAAAAATAGTTAATGGTTAATTGTTTATCGTTTTAATAAAATGATTTGTAATTATATGACTGTGATTCTGATTTGAATCTGCGGATGAGCTCGAGGATGACGCCTACGACGATGATGAGACCAGCTCCTGATACGAGGAAATCTATCTGAGCGACATCGAGAGCAGGGATATTTCGAGCCTTGAGTGCATTATTGATGAGTGTCGCAACATATGGGAAGACCGCAACGATAGCGATAAATGAACCACCGAAGAAATTGAGATGATTAGACACCTTGCGGAGGTAGTCAGCTGTCTGACGACCTGGACGAATACCAGGGATATATCCACCGCGCTTCTGGATACCATCTGCGACTTCTTTTGTATCAAAAGTAATAGAGATATAGAAGAATGAGAATCCGATGACCATAATAACAAATATAATAACAAACCACCAGGTTGGAGCATTTGGATTAAATATCTGTACCATGAGGTCAGCAGCACTTCGGACAAATGCTGGCATACCAGCGCTACGAAGAGCAATTGCCTGTCCTATGATATATGGAAATGTCACGAGAGACATAGCAAAGATGATAGGAACCATACCTGCCTGGCTAATACGAATCGGGAAATATGATCGCTCATCTCGACCTGTACGAGTATAGACGAGAGGGATACGACGGTATCATTCTGTGAATCGGATGATGATATAGATGACGAGGAGTGTCGCGAGGAGGAGTCCAACAAATGGGATGAGCTGTGTCGTGATAGAACCAATAGATCCAGACCAGACAACACCCGCGAGCTGTGTCGCTATACGACCAGGGACTTCTGCGAGGACACCAGCAAAGATAATCATTGAGATACCATTTCCAATACCTGATTCATTGATTTGTTCACCGAGCCACATGAGAAATACTGTACCAGCAGTGATAGTGACCATCATCGAGAGGAGAAGACTCCAATCACTCGTATCAACAACAGGAATACTGGTGAGACTATTGAGGAGGAGGATCATCCCGTAACTCTGGATAAATGCCAACGGAACAGTGAGGATACGAGTATAGGTGTTGATTTTTTTCTGACCTTGTGCTCCTTCTTTTTTGATTTCTTCCAGCTTTGGAACGACAACAGAGAGGAGCTGGAGGATGATAGAAGCGTTGATATACGGAGAGAGACCCATGAGGATAATAGAAAATCGTTCAAGACTTCCACCCATAAGAGAGCTAAAGAAAGCAAGTCCCGGCTGTGCAGAGAAAACACTTCGCATGCTCGCCAATGAATCATTAGAAACCCCTGGAACTGGTATCACAGAGAGGAGTTTGTAGACGACAATGAGACCAAGAGTCAGCATTATTTTTTTTCTGAGACTTGATGAGCGGAGGATTTGTTTCCAGGTATTCTTCATAAACGATGATAATAATTTATCCAACAAGATTGATAGTTCCGCCTGCTTTCTCGAGAGCTGCACGAGCAGAAGCACTGACAGCGTGAGCTGAGACCGTCACAGATTTTGTGAGTTCACCTCCAGAGAGGACTTTGACACGAACTTTTGAACCACGGACAAATCCTGCTTCGACGAGTTTTTCGAGAGTTATTTCAGAGACGCCAGAATCAGCGAGCTTTTGGAGATCACCGAGTTGTACTACGACAAATGGGGTCTTGGTAGAATATGCACCGCCTCGGAGTTTTGGGAGACGCATGTGAAGTGGTGTCTGTCCACCTTCAAAGAGAGGGTGAATCTTTTTACCAGTTCGAGCTTTTTGCCCTTTACAACCGCGACCACAGAAGACACCTTTTCCAGATCCGAGTCAGCGACCGAGTCTCTTGGAAGTAGTGCGTGATGATGCGCGAGGACGAAGTGTAGAATGAGTAAGCATAGGGATAAATTATAAAGTTATAAGTAAAAGTAAAACAATGGATTATTTGATAAAAAGAGATTCCTCTGTTTTTCTTTTTCTTTTCCTTTTTCTATTTTTGCATGTTATATTTCTTAAGTGCTTCCATAGTAGCATAGGCAGTAGTGATGACATTACGACCTCCATGGCGTTTTGAGAGAATATTCTGACAACCAGCGAGTTCGAGGATGCGTCGAGCAGAACCACCAGCGATGATACCAGTACCTTCTGTAGCTGGATGAATCATGATCTTCACCGCCTTGAATTTTGTCTCAACCTGATATGGAACTGTACCATTTTCGAGAGGTATTTTGATGAGGCTTCTCTTTGCAGAATTGACTGCTTTTTCGACTGCGATAGATACTTCTCGTGCTTTGCCGAGGCCAAAACCAACACGACCATTTCGATCACCGATGACGACAGCTGCACGGAAACGGAGCTGACGACCACCACTCGTGACTTTTGTTACACGACCGACTTCGAGGAGGACTTCTTCAAATTCTTTTTTGACTGGTTCAAATCCTGATTTACCACCACGACGGTCATCGCGACGACCACGATCACCACCAGATTTCTCACCTGATCGAGCACGACTCGGACGCTCTGCACGGGCAGAGAGTGCTGTGAGCGGTGTTGCTCGGACAGCTGGAGCTGCTTCAGGAGTTGCTTCTTCTGCTTCATCAGATACTTCTGAAGATTCTTCAGAAGTCTCCTCAGCAACTTCAGATTCTTCTGAAGGAGTTTCAACTTCATGTATCTCCTCAGGAGTTTCATTGACTACTTCTGCAACATCAGCTGTTGTAGCTGAATTTTCTGCTTCAGCGTCTGTAGGTATGATTGTCTCGTCTGTCATAAAAATAATTATTAAAATATGAGGCCTGCTGTACGAGCTGCATCAGCGAGTGCTGCAACGCGTCCAGTATATATAAATCCACCTCGATCAAAGACAACAGTCTTGATACCAGCAGCTTGGGCTTTTTTTGCTATTTCAGTACCGACAGATTGAGCACGCTCAATTTTAGTACCTTTTTTGACTTCCATGTCATGTGCACTCACGAGTGTACGACCCGCGACATCATCAATAATTTGCACATATATCTGAGCATTTGAACGATAGACAGCGAGACGAGGACGCTCAGCAGTACCGCTGATACGAGCGCGTATTCTGTTGTGTCGTTTGATTCGTTTTTCTGATTGAGAGAGAGACATAATAGGAAATTAATATTTTATTTAGCACCTGTTTTACCTGCTTTGCGACGGACATATTCGTCAACATATCGGATTCATTTACCCTTGTATGGTTCAGGTGGTTTGACAGCACGGATCTTGCCAGCAAACTGTCCAACTGCCTGAGCATCGATACCAGAGACGATGAGGATATTTGCATTTTGAGCATCCTGAGAAACAGAGACATCTGATGGGACTTCAAGGACTACTTTGTGAGAGAAACCAACAGCAAGCGTGAGCTTGTTTCCTGAAATCTCAGAACGGTATCCCACCCCCTGTATCTCGAGAGATTTGGTAAAACCAGTTGCTACACCATTCATCTTGCTCTGAACGAGTGACCACATGAGACCCCACTGAGCAAAATCATCATTTTCTGAAGAAGTCGAAGCAAGTGTGACTGTATTCCCTTCAATCGCAGCTGACACTGCTGGTGAAAGTGCGAGATCGAGTTTTCCTTTTGGACCATTGAAGGACAAAGTAGAACCCTCAAGTGTCGCAGTGACACCAGCTGGAAGGGTAATAGGTTTTTTAGCAAGTCGTGACATAGGGGCAAAGTTTAATAAGTTTTATAGGTTTAACGCGTTGAATAAGTTTAATAGACTTCTCCGAGAATCTCCCCACCAACATTGAGAGCACGAGCTTCGTAGCCAGTGATGACACCCTTTGGTGTAGAGATGATATAAATACCAGAACCATTTCGAGATTTTTTGATAGCAGTAGAGCCGACATAGACACGGTGTCCAGGAGTACTCACACGGCGAAATACAGGTACTTTTCGATTTTTAGAACTATCGAGCGTGATAAGAATTGTCTTCTTGGTATCACCCTGGACGGCAAAATCAACGATGAATTTGTTCTTCTTGAAGATAACCAGAATTCTCTCTTTGAGAGTAGAATGTGGGACAACAAGTGACTCATGTCCACGAACGAGAGCGTTGCGGAGTGAGACGAAAAGATCAGATATAGAATCAGTAGTCATAAGAAAAAGAAAAATTACCAGCTAGATTTACGAACCCCCAAAATCTCCCCTCGGTTGACTCGTTCACGGAGCTCTATACGAGAGAGACCGAAACGACCGATGACGCCACGACGGCGACCTGTGACGATACACTGAGAGTAGATACGAGTTGAGAAAGTGACTTTCTGCCCGTCTGCTTTTTGGCGTGCTGCTCGGAGCTTGCGTCGATTGCATTTTGCGATGAGTGCTTTGCGTGTCATAGGAATTATTTATGAAATGGTAAACCAATATTTTGGAGGAGAAGAAGTGAATCTTCTTGTGATTCAGATTTTGTAGCGATGGTGATCTGGAGACCGTGAGTCTTGACGATGTCGTCCTGTACGATTTCTGGGAAGAGTGTCTGTTCACGGAGTCCGAGACTAAAATTTCCTGACTTATCAATGCTCTTCGCACGGAGACCCTGAAAGTCACGAACACGAGGAAGAACGATATGAATGAGCTTCTCGAGGAAGTCATACATTCTCTGTCCACGAAGTGTGACAGTCAGACCAACTGGGAGGCCTTCTCGGAGTTTGAAGTTCGAGACTGCTTTTCGAGACTTTGAGAGGACTGGTTTCTGACCAGTGATGAGTGTGAGGTGCTGCTCAAAGAGTGAGTAGTCCTTGTGACCACTCGTCACGAGAGAACCAATACCCATATTGACGACGACCTTGTCGAGACGAGGAAGCGCATTCACATTCTTCCCGAGCTCTTTTTTGAGCTTTGGCAGAACAGTGGATGTATAGTGTGTGCGGAGAGACATAAAAAGTTTAATAAGTTTGGTAATTGATTATATTGCTTTGCCTGTTTTGACAGAGATACGAGAAGTTCGTGCACCCTGCTCAATACGAATTCGAGTTGGTTTTTTGGTTGTAGGATCTATGAGCATGACATTTGAGATATGAATCGGTTTTTCAAATTGGACTTTCTGGCCTGGAGTTGTCCCCTGCTTCTTCACATGTTTTGTGACGATATTGACGCCCTCGACGATGAGCTTGTCATCTTGCGGGAAAGTACGAAGGACTTTGCCCTCGACAGGAGTTCGTTTTTCAACACCATCTTTATTGGTCTCGACACGGAAACGATTCTTCCCCGCTATGATACGGACAGTGTCTCAGGTATGGATTTTCATTTTTTTCATAATACGGAATGGATAATTGTGACTGATTAAATAACTTCTGGTGCTTTGGAAATAATAGACTTGAATCGTTTGTCACCTCGGAGCTCTCGGAATACAGGACCGAAGACACGAGATCCGACAGGTTCACCCTTGTCATTGACGATGACACATGCATTATCATCAGAGCGAACAGTTGATCCATCTGCTCTCTTTACAGGGCGAGATGTACGGATGACAACTGCTCGGACGACTGCATGAGCCTTTACCTGACCATCTGGTGCTGCATCTTTGACAGAGCAGACAATGATATCTCCGACGCGTGCATAGCGATGTCGTGTTCCTTTTGGTATATTGAAACAGAGCACTTCCTTAGCACCTGTGTTATCAGCGACGACGAGTCTTGTTTCTTTTTGTATCATATATGAGAGGTTTTGAGTTTTAAGTTTTCAGTTTTAAGAAATTCTTTTTTTTGTACTTTGTCTTTTGTATTATTAAGAGATGACTTTCCAACAAACTGTTTTTGAGCGAGGAGCTGTTTCTTCGATAGTGACAGTCATGCCTTCTTCGAGCGAAGCGCCAGCAGTATTTGCATGAAAGTTTTTTGAAACTGGGACATCCTTACCATATTTTGGGTGCTTGCGATACTCAGTCACACGAACGGTGACCGTTCCCTGCATTTTCGTGGAGGTGACTACTCCTGTTTTAGTTCTTGGCATATTATTTGAGTTTAAGTTTAGTGAGATGACGAGCAACAGCGCGGCGTGCTTCTCGGAGCTTGTGTACTTCTTTGAGCTCACGGAGAGAGTGCTTCATCTTGAGAGAGAAGAGCTCAGCTCGGAGTGTTTTGAGATCTCCAGACTTCTTTGGTGCTGTTTCTTTTTTGACAGGCTTGGTAGTTTTTTTAGTAGGCATAGCGAGAATAATTAAGCAGCGAGTGAGAGAAGTGAGTTACTATCAATGACAGAAGTTTTGACTGAGAGTTTTGCACCAGCGAGGATAAATGCTTCGCGTGCGAGCTTCTCAGAGACACCATCAATTTCAAAAATCATAGTGCCAGCTGGGATTGGTGAGTGGTAGTACTCTACGCCTCCTTTCCCTCAACCCATTGGAACTTCGAGAGCTTTTTTGGTAAATGGCTTGTGTGGGAAAACACGGCACCATACTTTTCCACCTCGCTGAAGTCGTCGAGAGATAGTCTTTCTGGCAGCTTCGATTTCACGAGCAGTGAGAAAGCCTGATGTCATAGCCTTGAGACCATACGATCCGTGTGCGAGCATAAAGCCAACAGTAGCGTTGCCTTTCATGGTGCCTCGCATGAGTTTTCTATATTTTGTTCGTTTTGGTTGTTGCATAAGAGAAAAGTTTAATTCGTTACAGAGTTATTCATTAATTATTTTCGACATCTCATTTATAAATCCAGATCTTCAGACCGATGATACCATACTGTGTGAGAGCATGCTCTACAGCATAATCGATAGAAGCTTTGATTTTTTGACTTGGGACATTTCCTTCTTTGTAGAGCTCATGTCGAGCAATTTCAGCACCACCAATACGACCAGAGATACGGATTTTGATACCTTTTGCACCCTTCTCCATAGCCTTCACAATAGCCTGCTTGATAACACGGCGGTATGGGAGACGACGCTCAATCTGACGACCGATGCTATCACCGACGAGAGTCGCGTGGACATCTGGGTTTTTGATTTCTTTGACATCGATGTTGACCTTCTTTCCGTAGAGTGCTGTGAGTTTCTTTTGGAGTTTTGTGAGATTTTCACCATTCTTACCGAGAATGAGCGCTGTACGAGATGTATAGATGATAGTACGGAGTCCTGCATCGCTATGGGTGATGTTCACATGACCGACTGGGAGACCCTTGAAAAATTTACGAATCAAGTCACGAATGACAACATCCTGCTGAATAGCGAGTGTGTATTCTGCTTTGTCGTAGTATCCTGTAGAGGCCCAAGAACGGGTTGTTCCGATACGCCATGAGATGGGGCTGACTTTGTGTCACATAGGAGGGAGTTTTTAAGTTTTAAGTTTTGATTTGTAAATTATTTTTGAGACAGTTCGAGAAATACATGACTCGTATGCTTGAGGATACGGTGACTACGGCCTCGACCGACTGGTCGTGCACGCTTGTATGTAGGCCCCTGAGCTATAGAGAGTGTGTGAATCATGAGGTCATCCTTCGAAGCACCATCGTTGTGAACAGCATTTGACGCAGCACTAAAGAGAACTTTGTAGAGGATATCGCCTCCTTTCTTTGAGAAGAGACGGAGCATAGCGAGACCATCGTTGACTGACTTGCCTCGTACGAGGTTGGCGACAACACGGAGTTTCTTTGGTGAGATGCGGGCGTTTTTGAGAGTAGCTTTCATAGTGTATAATTTTATTGGCAAATACTATTTGTTACCAGCGTGTTTGATAAATTTACGAGTAGGAGAAAATTCGCCAAGACGATGACCAACCATATCTTCGGTGACAAACACTGGTGTATGCTGTTTACCATTATGAACACCAAATGTGTGACCGACAAAATCAGGATGAATCACAGAAGCGCGAGCCCATGTTTTGATAACACTTTTCTTACCAGTTGTATTGAGAGCAGTTACCTTTTTCATGAGGTGCTCTGGGATAAATAATCATTTTTTGAGACTGCGTGACATAATTATGAAACTGAAGAATTAGAAGTAACACGAGATCCTCGCTTGTTAGTAGCGATCCATCTGTCTGTTCGTTTGTTTTTGCGAGTCTTGACACCGAGTGCAGGCTTGCCCCATGGAGTAGTAGGCTGACGACCAATAGAGGTATGACCTTCTCATCCTCCGTGTGGGTGGTCTACAGGATTCATCGCAGTACCGAGGACATGAGGACGACGCCCCATCCATCGACTACGACCAGCCTTACCAACAACAATCTGATTGTGATCTATGTTACTGACGACACCGATAGTTGCGAAACAATCTTTGTGGACGAATCGGACTTCACCTGAATTGAGTTTGATCTGAGTGTATTCACCTTCTTGAGAGACAACCTGAGCACTCGCGCCAGCAGAACGAACTGCCTGAGCACCACGGCCGATAACGAGCTCGACATTGTGGACAAAGAGTCCAGTTGGAATATTTCCTACCTTCATTCTATTTCCTACAACAGCTTTTGCGTCAGCAGAAGTGATAATAGTATCACCGACCTTCATGGTCGAATGAGCGAGTACATAGCGGTGCTCTCCATCAGCGTCTTTAACGAGTGCTATAAATGCAGAACGATTTGGATCGTATTCAATTGTTTCAACAACTGAAGGGATATCTTTTTTGCTAAATCGGAAATCGACCATACGGAGGCGTCGTTTGTGACCACCGCCACGGAACCTCGAAGTTGTACGACCGTATGAATTGCGTCCACCACTGCTCTTGCGAGAAGTTGTGAGTTTCTTCATAGGTGTATCTGTCGTGATCTCGGCAAAAGCATTGCCTGTCATTCATCGACGACCGTTGGTAGTAGGTTTGTAGATTTTGATTGCCATATATTAATCTTTTGAGAGGTGAAGTTTAGCGAGCTGAGTGATAGGCTTGTCGAGAGAGACATATGCTTTCTTGAGAGTAGCGCGTCTGCGGACAGTTCCTTTTTTACCATTACGAGTCTTGAGGTGATTTTTTGCAATCTGGACAGATGAGACTTCACGATCATAGAGCTCATGAAATGCACGCTTGATATCAGTCTTTGTAGCATCTTTTGCAACGAGGAAAGTGTAGACATTACCAGTCTCGAGCATACGAGATTTGTGTGATTCTACTGGTCAGAGGATAACAGAATAGATATTCATAGTTTATGCGGTAAAATGAGAAGAAAGTGTCGCGAGAGCATCCTTGGTGAAAACACAGAAATCATATTTCAAAATCTCAGCAGGACTCGCATGAGTGACGACATCTATATGTGTACCGTGGAGATTGTTGAGACCGAGGATAGATTTTGATTCAGCTGCAGAGACAAATACGAGTGCTGTTCCATCTTTGGTGATATCAGCAAAAGTTTTTGCCATAACTGATGTTTTTGGATCGACTTTATCAATAGTACGAATCTTGCCCTCCCCCGCCTTGAGCGTGAGAGCAGATGCGAGACCGAGACGACGCTCAGCAGCATTCATACTGATCTGGAAATTAGCATTGCTTTTTGGGCCAAATGCGACACCACCACCCTTACGAGATGGAGAACGGTTACTACCCTTTCGAGAAGAACCAGCACCTTTTTGTTTTGTGAGCTTGCGCGTAGATCCGCGTCGTTCATTTCGGCTCTTGGTATGAGCGATAGGAAATCGACCATTGTGGCTCTGGAGGAGCATGAGACGACTGAGGACATCGAGATGTGGGACAACACCAAAGAGGGATGCGTCGAGAGTATCTGGAGTTGGGATAGAGAGAGAAGTCATATTCAATTTAATGCCTAAAATACGAGATAAACAAAAGTATTCATCGCTCCTGGTACTGGACCACGAACAGCGACGATATTGTTTGTTGGATCGATGAGCTCGACCGGGACAGATGCGAGTGTGACAGTTTTATTACCGTGACGACCGTGCATCTTTTTGCCTGGTTTTGTACGACGAGGCTTACGAGTACCGATAGAACCGAGTGCTCTGTGGAATTTAGAACCATGACCTCCAGGACCTCCTTTGAAGTTCCATCGTTTCATCGCACCAGTGAATCCTTTACCTTTTGATACTGAAGTGAGCTTGACTGCAGCGACACCTTCGAGTGTGTTGACATCGAGAGCATCACCGACATTCATAGCAACAGATGCATCATATGGCACCTCCTTGCGTTTGACTGTTTTACCCTTTGCATTTTTTGCATCGAGTACGAGCGCTGAATAACCATCCTTCTCTGCCGTCTTTATCTGACGAATAGCGAGCTGAGGTACACGCAAGAGCGTCACAGCGACGAGAGCGTCTCCGCGAGCGATTTGCGTCATTGATATTTTTTGTGCAACAAGTCCAGACATATAAAAAGAAATCTTAGGCTCTTACGAGTCTCGATATATCGAGAAAGTATAAGGGCCAAACTAGGAATTGATTCGCTCCTGTAAGAGAGGAAAACGACGGAAGTATAAAAAGAAGAAATGAATTGTCAAAAGATTTTTTTATGTTTTGTAAAGTGCTAAAAATACTCTCAGAAGCTGAGTACAAAAAATATGATGACAAATGAAAAATCCTTAGTAAAGAGACTCTTGACAATCAAAAAATCTGACTGTCATTCGCACACTTTATTTTTTAACCCTTTTCTCTATGAAAAGTATGCTCGACATAATCCCGAGCCACATCCTCACTTCGATGTCTGCAACGACGGGTACTCAGAGTACTTCTCGCGAGACTTCATCACGAGTTGCAGCAGAAGTAGAGTCATCGCCAGTAGTCAGAGAAAGCGCCCTAGAAGCATTTCTCATACGACTCCAGGCATTGAAAAGCGCAGGACGAAATTCTCGTTAGTTTCGCCCTATAATGGAGAATAGGTATTCTCCCTCATTGATTGGTAAGCAACTTTTTGCTTATCTTTTTTTTGCCATTTTTTCAAAGCTCGTGTACAATGTTTACATGAATCTCACCGTCTACAATCCTGATGAACATGAAGAACCCAAAGAAGGCTCACCTATTCCTGAAGTACGGGAAGAGGTAGAAAATATTATTTCATTTTCTGCCGCATCTCCTTATATGAGTATTGAGGAAGTAGCCACAATTCTCTGAGAAACACCCGAAGAAGTGATGAAAGCAATTCTCAAGTGATGAATTCCAGCCACGGAAGTGGCCAGTGGATGGAGAATATTTAGAAATTTGTTTGAAGAGAGTAAGCCCGCGATTGCAAATTATGTCAAAGAAAAAACAGAAATTGAAGGCTTCTCTCTATTCCCCTCAGAGGAATAATATTGACTCTTCACACAGTCCCGCTACAATGCTCCTACCTTATCAAGAGCAGGCGAGAGACGAAACTCTATGACCCTGCAGCAAATTTGGCTTACACAGTAAAAGTAGAAGTAATAGTAAAAGAGTGGAATTTTTATAATAATCCTTTGTTTTGCTTTTTCTGTTCCTTATAACTGCGAAGCTGATAGTGCTCCACTTTCGATAGATAATTGGTATTCATCCAAATATTTACACTCAAAACGATAAGGAAACTTGTTGTTTTTTTTGTTTTAAAAGAACCACATTTTTTCTCTTTTGTCTTTTATTTTTTCTCTTTTCAAACTATGTTCAAAACCGCTGAATCCGTGTCTCCAGGACACCCAGACAAAATGTGTGATCAGATCTCTGACGCCATCCTCGATGCTTGTCTCGAGCAAGATCCTCTCGCTCGTGTCGCTATCGAAACTGTCGGTGGTCACGGCTCCCTCGTTGTCATCGGAGAACTCACGACGACTGCTTTTGTCGATGTAAATCCTATCGCAAAACGTATCTGCTGAGGAAATATAGGCGTCCTCGTCAATATCGTCCAACAGTCTCCAGAAATCGCACAAGGTGTCGATACAGGTGGTGCTGGTGATCAGGGTATCATGGTCGGTTATGCAACACGCGAAACTCCGACCTATATGCCGCTCGAATACGAGCTCGCACGCAGACTTAATGAATACCTCTGGGCACTTCATCCAAACGATGGGAAAACACAGGTGACACTGGACACAATGACGAATGACGAATGACGAATGACGAATGGAGGAAGTCTCGTAGCAGTTGTTGCGAGCTGGTGTGGCGTACCTCGTACACAGCTCGAGCAAGAAGTACGAGCGTGGTTAGATACAGAAGCCCTCATCAAGCACTTAAATCGTGATGCCGTGAAGCTCCATCTCAATCCCGCAGGAGATTGGAATATCGGCGGATTCACTGCCGACACAGGTCTCACAGGGCGCAAGCTCGCTGTCGATAACTACGGACCTCGTGTGCCTATCGGTGGTGGTGCTTTCTCAGGAAAAGACCCAACGAAAGTCGACCGTTCTGCTGCCTACAAGGCTCGCCAAATGGCGGTCAAACTATTAGAGGAAAAAGGAGCAAACGAAGTCATGGTACAAATCGCCTACGCTATCGGCTACCGCCACCCTGTCTCATGTGTCGCATGGATAGACGGTGTCGCAGAGAACCAGGATATCCTCCGTGATGACCTCACCCCTCAAGGCATCATCACCTCTCTCGACCTCTGCCGTCCTATCTACGAACAAACCGCTCGTTATGGGCATTTTGGTAGAGGGTATAGGTGGGGATAAAATTAAATTATGAAAACTTCTGGTTCTAAAAAATGATGTCTGTATGGTATATTATCTCCTATCTTAAACAGGAATTTACTCATATCAGTTCTGCCACTCTTATTTTTTCTATTCATTAGCAATTTTTTGGATTATATTTTCGATACAGATAATCCATTCGAAAGAAATCAAGCATTTCTACCATTTGTCTTTTTGTTTATCATAGTTCAATGTTGATATTTTATTTTGTATTGATTAGAAAAAATACTTGAAACTGGGATAAAAATGAAAAATTTTAATTGGTATTTTCTGCATTATCTACAAATATTTTTCTATTTAGTATTATGATTTTCTATTAATTATTGGATCTTATTTCAAATCGATAATTCAAATTATTGAAATGTATTATCAACAAATTCATACGAACAGCTCTTCGATTTTTTCTATTTTAGTTTTACCAATATAACTACCATAGGGTCCAGTTCTATCATTGCCTTGAGTAGAACAGCTCAGTTTTATCTTATGCTAGAAGTTACAATGTGAATTATAATGCTGTGATATTTTCTATGATCTTTCTCTGAAATTCTGGGGACTTTTCAAAAACAAAGCAGTGTTTTCGTAAACAAAAATAACAAATAATATGCCCGAAATCCTCAACATCATAGACATAAACGACCAGATAATTGGTCAGGCGACACGATAGTAGAAAAAATTATATATATAGATACACTGACGACATGAAACTCTGGTATTTCTTCAAACTCTTTGTTTTTCTCCTCATCGCAGGACTCACCTATCAACATCGAGATGAGATCATGCTCCGGGTCAGGACTGCTGTGCATGCGTACTTCCCTTGTACAATTCCTGTGACCTATTCTCTGGGTCAATTTGATACGCAGTTTGGATTATCGCGTGCGGATTTCCTCATGCGTATAGCGACTGCCGAGAATGCATGGGAAGATGTCGCAGGAAAAGAACTCTTCAAATATGTCGAGAGTGGTGGGGACATGACGGTCAATCTCATCTATGATGCGAGGCAGCAGACGACGGAGAAACTCCAAGAGATAGGAGATACTATCAGTGATAAAAAATCTACTTACGAGAAATTATGGGCAGAGTATGAAAGGCTGTCTGCCGAGCTCGTCAAAGAAAAAACAGCCTACGAGAGAGAGGTCGCACAGCTCAAGAATCTGCAAAGTGCATACCAGAGAGAGGTCGCACGGGCAAATAAGCGAGGAGGAGCAGAAGAAGCAGAATACGATAGACTCGAGACGCAACGACTCGAGATAAATAAGCGCGTTGCAGAGGTGAATGGCTCACTGTCGCGGCTCAATAAGACCATCTCAGCAACCAATACTCTCGGTGCTCAGGTAAATGCACTCGTCCAGGAATTAAAACTCAATGTCGATATCTACAATACAACTGGTCGGACAAGAGGAGAAGAATTTAGCGAAGGAGAATACATCTATGACTCCGAGGGAAAACGCATCAATATATACGAATTTAGCGATACGACCAAACTCGCTCGTGTGCTCATACATGAGCTCGGACATGGGATCCAGATGGAACATGTCGAGGACAGTGATGCTATCATGTACCGCCTCAACGCTGGAAAAAATGACACTATCACTGAGGCGGATCAGGCAGAGCTCAGAAGGGTATGCCGAATCAAGTAAACTTGCCCAATAAAAAATCTCACTAGAATGCTTCTAGAAGAAGATAGATATAGAAATAGATAATAGGGTGGTGATTTAAAATCTATTCTGTTTCTATTTTCTACTTCTATTTCTCATATTTAACTTCTAGAATTCGACTATGTGACGCTGACCAGTCATGGCCAATAAAAAGGCTGCAACCGCTCTCCAAAAAGGAAAAATCTATGGCATGCATTCGAAGCTCATCTCCCTCGCAGCAAAGTCTGGAGCGAATCCCGATGAGAATCCAACACTGTTTACAGCGATAGAAAAGGCAAAAAAGGACAGTGTCCCTCGAGATGTCATCGATAAGGCTATCCGTCGTGGTGCTGGTCTCGATAAAGATGCTGCAGCTATCGAGGATATCGTCTACGAGGGTATGGGTGCTGGTGGTGTCGCTATTATCGTCCGAGCACTCAGTGATAATCGCAATCGTACAGCGAGTAGCGTGCGTTCGTATTTCAATAAAAATGGCGGTAATCTGGGCGAGACGGGTTCTGTCTCCAATCATATGTTCCGCTATCGCGGAGTATTTGTGGTCCCGACAAGTTCTATCACAGAAGATCAGATCATCGAATCAGGATGTGATGACTATGTCGTCGATGGCGATGAAACTCGGCTCATCTGTCTCCGTGAACAATTTTCCGATGTGATGAATTTCCTCAAAAATGCCGGCATTGAAGCGACTTCAAGTGGATTTGAGTATTTGCCAGCAATGGAAGTAGAGATTACGGATTTTGACCAAGGGGTAAAAGTCATGAAGCTCCTCTCAGATCTGGATGATGACGATGATGTGGAAAAAGTCTGGACAAATGGTGTATTCGACGATATACTGCGTGAGAAAGTAGAAAGCTTTATCGAAAGCAATACTTTTAGGTCATAGATTTAGAATCCGCTCTACATCTATCCTCTACATCTACATCTCACATAACAATTTAGCTTTAATTTTTTACTATGGCAGAGGATACAACAGGTGCAGGAGGGGCTCAGCAAGGCGATCAATCAGGACAACCACTTCCAGGATTTGATCCTGTTGCAGCTGAGGCATTTTTCAAGGATCTCATCGGTCGCTACAACACTGATGACAATCAGATTATCATGGATCTCGTGTCATTTCACCCACTGACACAGTTTGATGAAAAAGAATTCGTCGATCTCCTCGAGCACTCACTCTCACTCTCAGTCGCTGAAAAAAAACGCGTCGTCGATGCTATCCCGACTCTCTCTCAATATCAGATAGATGAGCTCAAAAAGGTATTTACAGAAGAGCGAGAAGAATTCCGTAAGCTCATGCCAAAAGAAGGAGAAACAATCAAAAAGCTCGTGACAGACAAAAAAGCAGAATGGACGCAGCTCAAACAAATCTACATCGATGAGCTCAAGAACCGTCAAAAAGCGAACGAAGATGCTGGTAAAATCGATGATCTCAAGAAGTCTCTCGGTCTCGACGAAGAGGAAAATAATTAAAAAATATATTCTACAAAATGCTCCTTGAAATGCTTTTCTGGGAGCATTTTTTAGATTGTGAGCATCTTTGCTCCCTTGTCATGAGGGATAGACTTGCATGGGTATAAAAAGATATATGCTAGAATGTAGCTAATTCTTTTCTCGATTTTTATGAAAAAATTCTTCCTCCTTTTTTCCCTTTGCTCTTTTCTTTTTTCTTTGAACGAAGTTTTAGCATATACGAGCGCAGATGTGGCTATCGCAAATGGTCTCGCTGATGCAAATATCATCGTCGATCAGAGGACTAATCCTGATAAATATCGTCTCGATGACAGTATCTCTCGACAAGAAGTCATCGGCATGACCCTCAAGCTCAAAAATGTGGCTCTTCCAAATAACTACACCTGTAAGGGATACTTCACTGATGCGACTTTTAGCAAATCTCACCCTGATGCATGGGTCTGCCGTGCCGTAGAGCTCGCAGCTGATCGTGGTCTCATCACACGCGACAATGCAAAGACGCGACCAGGCGATACGATTACAAAAGCAGAAGCCCTCGCTCTCGCATGGAAGGGCTCAGGCATGGATATCGAGGTACACGACGATGAAGATGGGACATTTTATGATGCGAGTGGCAAGGCTGCAGAAAAATGGCAAGAAAATCTCCTCCAGACAGCTCTCGAAGCAGGAGTAATAACAGCGACTCAGGATGCTTCTGGCGGATTCGTGAAGCTCCTCTGGAATCATAACAGTCCTGCGACCCGCAAAGAAGTATTTGCTATCATAGCAACTCTTCAGACTCTCAAAAATGCTTCTTCTCAGACACTCTATCTCAATTTCTCTGGAGAGGTACAATACAAACCAACCAAAACTCAGATAATCAGCAGTGACTCAGCTATGATCGCCAATCTGGAGACCAAAAATTTCTCAGCTGTCGTCGATGCACTCTCTCCCAAGCCAACACAATACAGAACAGAAGGAAACACACTCTTCGTCATGCAGAATTCACCAGATCTGTGGGGCCATGTCACCTACTCGAGCATCACCACTCTCTTTGGAAAAGTGTTCCAGCAATACTCGCCCTACAATCCGTATGATAAAGCGATAGCAGCGATGCTCCGACGATTTAATCTCGCGTCAGAAGTCGATTTCTACGCTCTCCCCTACGGAGATCTCTGGGAGAGAACACGAGACTATATCGAGCAATACTACATCGATGAATTCATGAATGCACCAGTCGTTATGTCTTCAGAATAATGCAGTAAAAGAAAAAGAAAAACAATGGAATAAAATATTTATTCCTGAAGCAAAAAATCCTCTGTTTTACTTTTACTTTTTCTTATACTGTGATTTATCTAAATGATTGAATATGCACATAGCTCTCCTCACGGGTGGTATCTCAGCAGAACGCCCTATTAGTCTCCGAAGTAGTGAATGAATCACCAGTTTCATCGCACAAACCTCTCACACCTGTGATGTCTATGACATACCGTGAGATCTCGATAATTTTATCGCTCGACACCAAGAATACGATATCATATTCCCCTACATCCATGGATACTATGGAGAAGATGGCATCATCACCGGTCTCTGTGAGACTCTCGGTCTCAGATATATAGGGAGTCCTGCGACAACACACGCCCTCTGTATCGATAAATTTCGCACCAACTGTGTCGTCGAAAAACTCGGCATCGTCCGCGTCCCAAAATCATGGATACCCGGCATGAACTCTCCGACTCTCCTCGGACTCCCTGAAGATATCTCTGAGACGACTCCGCGAGAAGTACCAACACCAACGCTCATCGTGAAGCCTAATTGTGGAGGCAGCACCGTCGCCACCAACAAGGCGACAAATATGACCGAGCTTCTCTCGGGCATCAATGAAGTCCAGATAAACACAGCAAGCCTCACTGAGAGCAATATAGAACTCCTAGGTGAAGAGAGGAAATTTGAACGACATTTCCCAAATTATACGGATGTGCCAATTGTTCAGGAATATATCGATGGTGATGAATACACAGTGGGTGTCGTGGGACCGAATCATAGTCCAGAAGTACTCCCTATCATGCAGATAGTCAATCTCAAATCCGTCCTCTTCGACTGGAAAGAGAAATACGAATCTGATGGAAGCAATGAGGTATTCCCTCTGGCTCTCGATCCAACACTCGAAAACAAGCTCCGTACTGCATCAGCAAAAATCTATCAACTCCTCTGATGTCGAGGTGTCGCTCGTATCGATTATCGTGTGCGCGATGGCGAGCTCTACTTCCTGGAGGTGAATACTTTTCCTGGTGCAACAAAAGCATCATTTATACCAAAAATGTGGCAGAAAACTGGACGCGATATGGGAGCATTTATCACTATGCTTATCGAGACTGCACTGGGCAAATAATTAGCTAGAATATCCGGATGCAACTGAGTGAAGTGCGAGTAGTGGTATGTCCTGATAACTCTCAAAAAATGTTCTCAATTCTGAGGAGAGGTATGGAAGTGCTTGTCTAAATTCTGATTCAGTAATGAGATTTACTCGACTGTATCCTGGAAATCGGACGAGCCATTCAGCCTCCACATCATTTGAGAGGAATTCTCGGAAGAGCTGAGGTTCTGTCGTTTTTTGCCCATCAAGAGGATCGAGTATGTACCACTCGTGATCATCTCCTCGGAAGACAACGACACGATGTCACTGGAGTCGTTCTGGACGCCTCGCAACAAATCTATACACATCAAATACTGTTTCCATATATGCCTCATGTCGCACTTCGAGAGCCATGAGGAAATCTTCTTTGACAGTAAAAGAAGTCAGTGTGTTATCCGCTCGACCAAATCGTATGAGCTCATTGGCATCACCACGAGCGATCATATCTGGTGAGACATTCATAGCCTCGAGGAGCTGGACGATATTATTGCGTGCGATAAACGAACATGCACTCACGCTCTTCTCTGCTATGGTATAGGACTCTACACTAGAAACAACAATCGTTCCATTGTCCAAGACTTCTGGGGTTGTATCTGGTTGTATTGGGGTAAGCCTGACTATTTCTTCGAGAGATCATGGCAAGATGGTTTCTTCTGCCAAAGCAAAAGCACACCAACTGAACACAATCATTCCTCACACTATCACGGTAAAATTCGAAAGATGCATAGAAAAATCTAGAGAAAGGGTAATCCCAAAAGAGGCGAAGTCAATCAGACAGTATTTACAATAAAAACGATGTTGCGAAAAGAAGTGTCCTTCCTATAATAATTTTGCATGAAAAAATACACAATTATCACTCTCATTATCTCTCTGATTCTCCTCATCGGAAGCGGTCTCATGATATGGCTCGAGGGTCGTTTTCCTATCCTCCATATTCCTCGTATGATTATTGGTTCGATAGTCGTCCTCGGGGTTCCTGGATACTGGATTACTCGGTGGACTTTCCCTGTGACAGAAAATCAGCAACTCATCGATGGAACCGACGAAAAAGCGACACCAGGAGACAAAGATGAAGAAATTCATGAAATTGATGGACTGGAGCGATTTGTTCTATCAATTGCTCTCTCTATCTCCTCTGTGCCACTTCTGCTCTTTTATGTAAATTTTCTCGGTGTCCCTCTCACGGTCTGGAGCGTATACTGGACGATTGTTGGAGTCTCTCTCGCCTCTATGATAGCGACTTTTTTTATCGAACGCCGTCATGCCTAATTTTATAACTCGACATTGGCACTTTGTGTGGGGATTTTTTGCCCTCGTACTCACTGTACTCTCACTCGGATACGATCTGACTCCTCAGTTTCCGAGTATGTGCGTGATTTTGGGAATTATCCTGGCTATACTGATCGATACGCTCGAGCCTATTCCTGCCATAAAAAGACACGATTGGCATGCACTCTATGCTGATGTGCGAGGTGGACGAGTCGACATAGGTCGTGGATTTCTGTTTTTTCATTCCAAGCTCATATTTCCAACTCTCTTCACCATCTATCTCATACTCCTCATCCTCCAGAAGGTCAAGGTGGTACCAGTAGAATGGCAATCCTATGCGACAGCAGCTATCGACACGCTCCAGCTCCTCTGGGTAACCTTGATTAGTGCTGTATTGACCAATTTCACTGGGCTCAAGGATGATGCCTATGAAGTAGAACATACATCTCCTGTGGCCAATATCCTAACAATAGCCCTCGTCTGTCTCCTCGCGTACGGCGGTATGTGGGCTATTTTTGCAGAAATTGCTGTGATTGGTCGTGTAGCCTATTTCGTCGCCTTGAGCGTCGGTGCTCTCATAGCACTCGTGAGCTTCATGATACTGACAGAACCGGATGAATGAGAAGAAAAAACACAGGAATCGATCTCTCCACCAAAACTGTCCTAATCTATGAAAAAACTGATTATTCAAATCCCTTGTAAAAACGAAGCAGAAACACTTCCTGTGACTTTTCGTGACCTGCCGAAGCACATC
>JALQUC010000011.1 GCA_023268615.1 Candidatus Altimarinota bacterium
ACGAAACACTTCGCAGTATATGTACCTGTTGGTGTTGCTGGAATTGTGACACTACCATTTTGTGTTGTGAGAGTCTGGAAGACTGTTCCATCCGGTCTTGAGAATTGTACAGAGTAGCTCGATACATTGTTTCCTGTACAAGTATAGGTAACATTTCCACCATTGACGACACTGGTTGGTGTGACAGTGAGATTATTACAGATAGGAGTGATTGTTGTGTTCTCCACAGTCTTCTGACATGCTGCAGGAGTAGTTGTTTGTCCATTCACGAAACACTTCGCAGTATATGTACCTGTTGGTGTTGCTGGAATTGTGACACTACCATTTTGTGTTGTGAGAGTCTGGAAGATGGTTCCATCTGGTCTTGAGAATTGTACTGAATAGCTGGTTACATTATTTCCACTACAGGTGTAGGTGACATTTCCACCATTGACCACACTGGTTGGAGTGACTGTGAGATTGGTACACACTGGTTCTGCTACTGTGGTGTTCTGTACCGTCTTTTGACAGGATGCTGGTGTTGTTACTTGTCCATTCACGAAACAAGAAATGGTATATGTTCCTACTGGGCTCGTAGGGAGGATGAGACCACCAGCAGCACTGGTAGAAGATCCTATGATAGTGCCATTTGGATTACGAGCGATGATAGAATAGCTCGTGACATTTGTACCAGTACAGGTATATGTTATAGAGCCACCATTGACGACACTGGTTGGAGTGACTGTGAGATTGTTACAAATAGGAGTGACGGGTACTTCAGGCTGACATATATTACTACATCCATCACCTGAGTTCATATTTCCATCATCACACTGTTCGCCACGATCTGTGTCTCGTACACCATCACCACAGAATCGAGTGTAGATAAAGAGACACTGTCTATGATCTACTGCTGGTCCGAGATTTCCTGCACTGATGAGATCGTATGTTCGGGGGATAAATGATATTCGATATGCAGGATTTGTACGAGATGCTCCATTTGCGACACCATTGAGTCGAATAAATGAACCTGGTTTTGTCTCAATCCATTTTACAGATGATCCGCCAGGGAGCATGTAGTATGTACCTGTTGTACCAGTATAGAGTGGACTAAAGGTTGAAGGGATACGGAACATGTCATTTGATGACAGAGACCAATCAGTTTGATTTTGAAGTCGAGCAAATTCAACTCTTCCTGCCCTATTTAAAGGCGATGAATACATGATTTTTGTGAGAGTGCCTGTATTGACCATCGTATCTGAGAGATAATTGAGTCCATAGTATTGACTACAAGTTTGGAACTGATTACATCCGTAGACATACTCTGTTTCTTTGTAACACTTTGCACAGCCTCCTGCTGATCAACCAAAGTTTCCACACGATTGTACAACTGGACTTGCCCATGATTCTGCTGAGATAAGTACTCAGAGGAGAACAATAAATGTATATATATATTTTTTCATAGCTTTTTTATTAAATTCCAGCAGGATTAGTTGGTAATATGACTACTCCTGGAGCCATGCCTGTTGCTTGCTGTACTCCTGGATTTCCGAGACCAAAATTACCTGAAACGCCTGGAGCCTGACCAGGACTCGGTACTCTCGATACTCCATTGCCATTGATGACTGAGTCGCCACCACTTCTCGGAGCACCTCCACCACCTCCACCATTTGGTATCTGGACTGTCAGAGGTATGCGGAAATTGAGATCACTTGAGAGATTTGTAGCATCGTACCATCTGTTACCTACGCCTCCTATGAGGAGATTTGAACAGTTTGGCTTGACGCCGATAGTGAGAGAGACATGTTGTACATATCCATCACCTGTATATGTTGCAGGAACATTCATCATCCATCCGTCACCGTTGTAGGTCTTGAGAGTATTGATATTGTTTGAGTTGCGACCAGAGTTAAATAAATTACCAGATACACCTCGTTGTGCCCGTTTGGCTGCACGGACGATATCGTTTGGATCGACCTGAATATTTCTTCCGAGACGAGCTATTTGAGCAGCATATATACTTGCAAGACGACCCTGACCTGGCTCAACAGAATCGAGATAAGTAGAGAGTTCTCGTGCAGAACTAATGTCTGATATATTACGACCATATTCGATTCCTCTGCCAGTTCGTCCTGTGTGCCCCATTTCTGCGACGACAGATTTGTTGTACGCATCGATATTACCACTTGAGTAGGCTTTGATAAATTTCTGGAATCCTGGAGTATCTGGACTGTCCCAGAGATACATGAGGAGTTCTTTGCTTCTGGCAGGATACTGGCGATTTCACTCGAGATATACCTTCATCCACTGTTTTGTTGAGTCAGGCATCATAAATGATTTGATATCATCATATTCTGCGAATCGATTCATGATACGGAGTGCTTCATGATATTTTGTAGGGAGACCAGCTCTCTGTTCATGATCCTGGAGTTGTTCTCGACGACCATACATGGTCTTGAGTCGCTGGAGATTGGCTATCTGAGCTCGGACATTATCTGTCTGAGGCTTTTCACCGAGTTTTGCTATTGAGGCATCAATGATTTCAAATTTTCGTGCAAGAGAAACATTAGGATTTGTAATAGCTTCTCGCTCAGTCTGTGTAAAGACACTTCGGAGAGCTCGGAAGAGAATGTGTCCACCTGTTGCTTTGTATCCTTCACTGACTGCCTCTTCGTATTCTCCTGTTGTTCCATCAACTGATTGGCGATATTGATTGAGAGCATCTCGTGTTTCTGCTCTGACGCCATTATCACCGAGCATACGATTATATTTCCCGTGTTCACGATCATTGCCAGTGAGGATAGAATTGTATGATTCGTTAAACAGAGCTCGCGAGAGAACATCTTTGTTTGGATTTCGTACATCTGCCATCTTGATACCAGTATTGATAGATCCGAGATAGATAGATGGGGCACCCATAGCTGCTGATATGGCAAATCCGATAGCGAGCTGGAGAAATGCTCCTGCTCTTCCTGTAAATTCTGGATCAGACTGGATTCTCTGAAGTGTTGATTGTCTCTCGAAACCAAATGGTGAAAGAGCGGATGCGAAGAGATCCGCTGCTACTCGTTTCCCACGGCTAGCACCATATGCCTGAGTGAGCTCATTGAGCTGAGCAAAGTGTATCTGGAGTTGTTGTATAATACGAACTGAATATCCAGGGTATTTACTCTCGATATTTCGGAGAGCTTTGTTGAGATTGCTAGTTCGGCTTGTGAGGAGACCAAGGAGACCACCAGTGATGAGTTTTCCACCAATGTCTTTTCTCCATGCGCTCACCATCTCATTATTGATATCCATGAAGACTCGCTCTTTTTCAGAGGCTTCAATGGCTCTACCACCTTGAGCATTTATCTCGCCAGCTGAGTTTGCTCTTTTCTTGAAAAAAGTATTGTCACGACTTGTCTCTCGGACACTTCTATCTCCGCGTGCAAAGAGTCGACCAAATGGTTTACCTTTTGTAGACTCATACTCTTGGCTGAGTCATTGGAGGTTATCGTGCGTGAGACCGTGTACCGCTTCCCATTCTGCTCGTTTCGAAGGATTATCTTGGAGGAATCGTATAAGTGCTTCATTTTGATGTTGTTGTCCGGTATAGGTACCAGATATGTTATATGCAGCTTCTCTTCCCTGGACGGCTGCTTTTCTCTGAGCATAGCTCACTGATCGCTCAAATGCTTCCACACTCTGGAGATAGGCAGGTATTTGTCATTTTCTCTTACTTGGCGTGACTGGAACAGGCTCGCCAGTACCGAGCGGAATAGGTGCTGTGAGTTTATCTCTTCTCTTGAAGAGACCTCCTCAATTAAAGAGTCGAGGACGATCTCCTGAATCATTATCACGAGAGGAATTTCTCGGGCTATTGATGTTTGGTCTTGGCATAAGACAATAGGGTTAGTACCACCTATCATCTCATATTTTTTATCTCATTGCAAAAGGCTGGTATATTGACAAATTCATTATTTCTCACACGAGATAAAAACTTCCATAAACTACTATAGTATTATTTGTATTTTTTAGGATTTCTATTACCCGTTTTTTCTCTTGTAATAGATGAATAGTGTCATCATACACGACTCAACTACTGTATGCTTCACAGGGGAGGGATCTATCACAAAAATCATCTACGAGTATTCTCCGCTCTGCTGGTATCATCTGAGCGAGTTCACTTGTATACTCTGCATCTATCTGGGTTGTACCATAGAGTGTGATTATTTTTTTGCTTTTTATTTTCTGAACCATGCTTCTGAGGATTTTGATATTTTCTCGATTATTGGCGGTGTCGACGAGTATGTGTGGAGCTATCCATTCAAATCTCCCAGGATTGTAGATATTTTGTAGTCCAGAAAGTATTTTATTTGTATCAAAACCGAGATTTTTCAGCGCCTCGAAGACAAGTCCAGCATTTTTCTGCTGATGATTTCCGGGCAGATTTGTTTTCTTTTTTTTGTTTTTTCCGATTGTGTGGAGAGTTGCTTTTCTTTCTCGGCAGGTATTTTCTATGAGTTTATTTTTGAGAGGTGTGTAGAGATGAGTATTATTTTTTACTATTCCGAGCTTATTTCTGAGTATGCTTGCGCGTGTTTTCCCGAGCACATGAGTGTGTTCGAGTGTTATGGAAGTAATGAAACAGGCGAGAGGTTTTGTAAAAATATTGGTTCCATCATAGGTTCACCCGAGACCTACTTCTACTACAGCATAGTCGACCTTCTCTGCTATAAAATAGAGTACCATGACCACTACCTGTATCTCAAAAAATGAGAGTAGAATATTGTGTTGTTCTGATAATTGTATAACTTGCTTATAATATTTCTCGAGTTCTTGGTCCTCTATAGGAGTTCCGTTTATCTGAAATCTCTCGTTTATTTTTATAAAATGTGGAGAAGTGAAGAGCCCTACCTTTTTTCAAAAACTCTTCCAGAGCACCTGAGAAAGCATCTGACAGACACTTCATTTTCCGTTACTGCCTGTCACATGAAATACTGATAGTTCATCTTGAGGGTTTCCGAGTATTTTCATTATTTTGATAACACTATCTCTACCCTTGCGCATTCCAGTCGGTGTGAGGGACATGACATGGTCTATAGAGGGAAATTGGGAGAGCATGAAATACTAGACAATACTACCGTCACCGACGATGACTTTTGCATGACGAAGGGCCTTGCCGTTTCTCATATAGCCTGTTTCTATTTCTGCTTGTATAGTACTCTCTGCATGTGGCATCTGACTGATGACTTCATGGAGATCTGGATTTACTTCCTGCCCAATTATATCCATACGAGTGATGCCATAATCTGAGACAGTTTTTTGCATAGATCGTACAATTGATGTCAGTCATTCTGTCCAGGCATGTGACTTGAATTCCTCTGGGGTGTGCTCGAGAGCCCTCTCGAGATTATCAAGAATAGTGAGGAATTTGATAATAGTTTTATTTTCCAACCATTCACCCATTTGTGATTGTTCTTCTCGAGTCCTGCGTACGAGATTGCTGTAGTCTGCTTGGGCTCGAGCGATCTGCTCGCGAAGAGTCTCTATTTCTCACTGGAGCTGAGTTATTTGCATACTTGTATCATCCCCTCATTGGGTAGGGGCTGTTTCATCTACAGGAGTGTTTGTAGTATTTGAGGTATCGGAAGTATCCTGTGTCATACACGGTGAGAGGTAAGCAAATAATTTTTAGATATACTTAGATGCTCTTTTTGATTTTTGTAACCAGAGCACTGAGTTTTCTTTTCGCAGTTTTTGCTGTTGGTGTTTTCCCGAGTTTTTCGATGAGTCATTTTTTCTCTGCGTAGATTGATTCGATATTTTGTCTGATTTCTCCTGTATCTACTCCATGTTTTTTGAGGACTTCTTGTACTTCCATGAGTTCTCATTTTGCGAGTTCGAAGAATTTTTCGAGGTCTTTTTTCTTTGAGAGTACGAGTTTTTTATTTTCAGCTGTCCAGTACTCTTTTTTGAGCTCTGCAAATGCTTTCTTGTGACTTTCGATGAAATCTTTACCAGTATCAAGTGCTACATTTGATGATTTTTTAGTTCATTTTTGTGCAGGTTTTTTTGCATATTTTGCACCGACAACAAATCCTGCCAGGTAGCCCATGAATAAGAGAATTTTTTTCATAGAAAAAGATGAGAAATAACACCTACAGTCTAATCTTTTTTTAGAGAAAGCAAGAGTACTTATCGTGCTCTATTTTTTGCTACGAGATAGCGATATACTGCTTCAGAGATTTCACCTCTTGAGATAGGTTGATTTGGTTTAAATTCAGATCATTCAATACCGTCAATCAATTTGTATTTGAGAGCAAATTGAGCGTATTTATGTGACCAGTGACTCCAGCTCAAATCAGTCCATGATTTTGTGACGCCAACTGGTATATTTTCACCTGAAGCGAGTGCGAGTATAGCCAAAAATTCGACACGAGTGACAGGCCTATTTGGTTCAAAAACTTCTCGTTCTGTTGAAACTATTTTTCTCTTTACTGCTTCGGAAATAAGTGGATTGACCCAGTGTTCTGCTGGAACATCATGAAATATACCTGTGACTATTTCTCCGTGAGGAGCTATATCCAGCGATTTTAAGACGATTCAGAGAAGCTCAGACCTGGTCACACTTTTTTCACTACGAAATGTTCCATCTTCAAATCATTTGATGATATTGAGCTTTGCAAAATAGCTGACAGAGGTATAGAATTTGTGGCTATAGGGAACATCTGTGAAATTTCCTGGAGCTGTATTTGTATTGACTACCACTGGTGCTGGAGTTGGTGTTGGAGCAGTGACAGGTGGAGTCACGACAACAGGTGCTGGAGTTGGAACTGGTTTTTCTGGCGCAGAATTCATGGCTCATTCGACGCCTGTTGCATTTTGTATGAAATCTATAGGGTCGACACTGTATTTCTCTATGAGGTCCTGATTGAGACCTGCATCGACTCACTCAAAAAACGAATAGCCCGCTTCTGCTGCCTCAGTCAGGGTAAATGGCCAGTACGGATAAAACGGCGCATCTTCATTATCTACTTGGAGATGTAGGTGAGGAGTTGTTGTATATCCTGTGAGACCTACTCGTCCTATAAGTGTTCACTTATCTATGACATCACCTGGCTTGACGAGAACCTGTGAGAGATGGAGGTAACTCGAATAATATTTCCCGACTTTTCCTCTGTATTTCACATTCTTGTGTTCGATCGTGATGTATTTATTATTTGGATCATCTTTTGTTCTCACCACTTTTCCATGGCCGATAGCAAAAATTGGTGTACCAATAGGAGCACGAATATCTACACCATCATGAGATCATGTGTTCGGCAATCGTTCTTCATCCATATATCTACCACGGAAGACCGTGAGATAAGTAAACATACTATTGAAATCTGTTTTAATAGTTCTGATTGATGGTAGAGGTATGAGGTCACTCTGATTGACCGAACTGTAATCGAGCGTTGCGCGTTGATTGATATAGTCTGCTTTTTTCCAATCTGGGACAAATGCAAGAGGCATCATCGCTCCATTAAATGGTTTCGCATTGTTTGCTTGGGAGATAGACATGAGCCAGAGATGTCCAGGTGTTTGCATCAAGAAATAAGTACTGAGGAGCAAGATATTGGCAATCCAAATCTTTTTATTTTGTTGTGCAAGACGAGTAAAGAGTTTCATAAGTGCAGTTATATACATACGATAGCATACTTTTTTTGTCACTGCAAATAATTGACAATATGTTTTTCTGTATAGTATTTTACTGTTCCTGGAGGACTTTCTGACTATTTTTTTGAATACTATTTATCTACAATTGTGTCTACCAATCGTCATCATCTCCGAGCATATATAGTTTTTCTGATTATTAGCCTCTTGCTAGTTGGCATTTTGGCATACTTGTATACTCCATTTACTATAGATGCTTCAAAACTCGTATCACAAGCAACTGTTTCTGCTGAGGTACCGGTTATGAGTGCCGAGATTGTTATCCGAGGCGAAACAGAGACAGATTCTTCTGTGAATAAGAGAATCCGACTCACAAATCTCCTCCTCCGCTATCAAAAAGAGTTAGCAGATCTCGAATCATGAGATGTCTCTCTACCCTCAAAACAAGAACAACTCAAGTCTCTCCGTCAAAAAATAGAGAACCTCGAACTGATGATCACTGAGCTTTCTCAATAATTATACTTTTGAGAGAGGGGCGATGCGTATGTTGAGACTCTTTATGCCGTTTCAAAACGCTATTTGAGCGACATCACCCGTCAGTGATACGATAGTTCCGACACCAAATTTTTTGTGCTCTACACGATCACCAAGGGAAAAATTATTCATGTTGCGTATCTGGGCTCCGAGTCAGAGTTTTTTTTCTGTTTGTGGCATATTTGACCAGTCACCCTCGAGATCTGATTCTCCAGATGTACCCAGAAAATCTGTCATAAAGAGTCTCTTTGGAACATGAATTTCTGTATATTCTCATGGTATTTCACCGACGAATCTACTCGCAATATTGCTCGCATAAGTCCCAAAACTATATCGTTCATTTGCTCGGGTGATGACGAGTTTTTTCTTTGCTCGAGTCATCGCGACATACCAGAGTCTTCGTTCTTCTTCGAGTTCATTTGGCTCAAAGAGTGTTCGAGAATGGGGGAATATTCATTCTTCTGCTCCTGCTATGATAACATGGTCAAATTCGAGTCATTTTGCACTATGTATGGTCATGAGGAGGACTTTTTCAGAGCCATCGTCATTGTTTTGCTCAGCTGTGATGAGGGCTATATCCTCGAGAAAATGCATGAGCGACTCAGCTGGAGGTAGATCATCATATCTGGATGCGAGATTTTTGAGTTCGTTTATATTTTCTACTTTTGCCTCTACTTCTGGGGGAGAGAAATTTTCTTCCAGATATTCCTGGTATTTAATGAGCTGTAGGACTTTATCTATGAGGAGTCTCGCAGGGATCTCGTGAGATGTTTTTTGTATTTCTCTCATCATCTGAGTAAATCCTGTAATCGCTCATCGTGCAGCTCACTTCATTTCTGGTATATGGTCAATATGCGTTGTGCCCTCTAGGTGTTCCAGTGTGCTCTGATTTCACTTACTTCTCGGGAGATCGAGTGACATATAATCAATTTCATTTTCTCCCACATATTTCATGATTCTCTCGACACTTGTTGGTCCTATTTTTCGTGGAGGAGTGTTCACAATTCTCTTCCATGCGACACTGTCCGTGGGTGTCATGATTACTTTGAGATAGGCTATGATATCCTTGATTTCTTTTCTGTCGTAGAATTTGAGTCCGCCAATTATTTCATAGGGTACGCCTCGTCGTATCAGAGCTTCTTCTATGACGCGTGATTGTCCATTGGTGCGGTAGAGTATTGCCCAGGATGCTGGATTTTTCTCAACAAAATTTCCTATTTTATCCGCTTCTTCTCTCTCGCTTGTACATTCGTGGATTTGAATTTTTTCTCCTTCTTCTGCCTCGGTCCACATTCTCTTATCGAGGGCTGATTTATTATTTTTTATGACGACATTTGCAGCGTTGATGATGGTGCTACTTGAGCGATAATTCTGCTCGAGTTTCACGACCTCTGCTGCCGGGAAATCGTGTTTGAAATTGAGGATATTTGCTATATTTGCACCACGCCATGAATAGATGCCTTGCCAATCATCACCGACGACACAGAGGTTTTTTGATTTATTTGCGAGGAGCTGGATTATCTCATACTGTATAGAATTTGTATCCTGGTATTCATCCACACAGAAGTATTGAAATCTATCCTGGAAATATTCCAGCACCGATGAGATGTGTAATACATCACGAGTTTTGAGCAATATATCATCGAAATCGAGTGCATTATTGGCTCGCATTTTTTTCTCATAGTCGGGATATATCTCTGCTACTATTCCCTGAAAATGGCTCTCCGCAGTATGTGCATAGTTATCTGGAGAGAGTCCACTATTTTTTGCCAATGATATCTCATACTGGACTTGCCGTACTGGTGCATCTTTGGGATCTATTCTCTTACCATCTATTATTTCCTTGATGACCGAACGCACATCGTCCTCATCGTAGATCGAGAAATTTCTCGAGTAGCCGATTTTATCAATAAACAGTCTCAAAAACATGACACCCATTGAGTGAAATGTAGATACAAGAGGGAAGTCACGCGGTATTCCAAATGACATTGGCATGTCCCGTCCGAGCTTCTTTGCAATTCTCTCGCGCATTTCACGAGCTGCTTTATTGGTAAAAGTCACACACAAAATAGAAGTCGGTGCAATCCCTACTTCATGTATCATAGAATATACTCGTTCTGTGAGAGTATGAGTCTTTCCAGAACCAGCACCCGCCAGTATGAGCAGAGGACCATCTATGATAGACACGGCACGGAGTTGTTCACTATTGAGCATGTGAGGATTCTATCCAAAAAAAATCTTTGTCACGACGGTCGTGCTTGGAAAAATCTTTTTCTCACTATAATCCATCTATATTATTATTCTCCTCTTTCAATTTTATGCTCTCCGATCTCCAACCTCAGCTCACGCGAGCTCTCGAACATCTCAAATCTGAATACTCTAAGCTCCAGGCTGGTCGCGCAAAGCCTGAGCTCGTAGAGGATATCATTGTACCAGTCTACGGCTCATCTATGCCAGTCAAAAATGTCGCGAGTGTCACAGTTATGGATCAGAGAACTCTCTCTATCATACCATTTGACAGGACGACGGGTGCTGATATCTGTCGATGAATTGCTGCTGCCAATATCGGACTCAATCCACAGGACAGGGGAGATAGTATCCTCATAGCTATCCCTATGATGACAGAGGAAAATCGTCGTAATCTGCAGAAGATAGCTCGTGATATGGCAGAAGATGCCAAGGTCTCGGTTCGTAGTATTCGTGCCGAATTTCACAAAAATATCCAAAAAGCAAAAACAGATAAGACGGAATCAGAAGATATCATAAAGTCCTATGAAGAAGATCTCCAAGAAGCCATAGATGCTATCAATAAACTCATTGATGAAACTGCTCGAAATAAAGAAGAAGAAGTAATGAAAATCTAGCTGTATGACCTCTTCTGATAATCATTATTTTTCTCGACTGCTTCGCAAAAATATCTGGATATATTTTTTCTCTTTTTTGATTGCTCCAACAGGATATATAGTCAAAATAGTTATTTCAAATTCTGTTTCTGTTGAAGAATTGGGGACACTCTATGCAGTCATGAGTCTCATGACTATTCTTGGTTCATACAATGATTTTGGCATGACAGAGAGTCTCAATTATTTTCTCCCAGGACACCTACATACCAAGGATAAGCAGAAAATCACCAACACTTTTTCTATTGCTCTCGTCACCAATCTCATGACGAGCACTATTCTGTCACTCCTGCTCTTCTTCTGAGCAGGATGGCTCGCAGACAATTATTTCCGCATTCCTCTTGCAGGCACACTTCTCCAGATACTTATAGTCCAGTTCTTTGCACAAAATATCTTTATGACCCTGAATACATTTTTTCAGGCTATACAGGATACCAAGCTCCAGAAATCTATAGATTTTGCCCGCATGTTCCTCCTCATGTGTCTCGTTTGTGGATTATGGTTCCTCGACCTGCACACTATTGAATATTATGCTTGGGCATGGTCGTCTGCTATTTTGGGAGGTCTAGCACTTTCTGCGAGCGTTTTGGCTTATAAATATCATTCTTATTTTACTTTTGAGGGTTGGTTTTTTTCACGAGAGAGCTATAAGCATATTCTCAAATACGCTATCTGGGTCATGCTCTCTGCCAATGTCGGTATGCTCCTCTCGCAGATAGATATGCAGATGGTGGTCTATATGCTCGGTGCTGAGGCTGCGGGTTACTATACCAACTACCTCTCATTGATTCGTATACCATTTCTCTTCCTCCTCCCAGGTGTGTATTTCCTCTTTCCTGTTTTTTCTGATCTTCTCAAGCGAGGTGAGGAGAGAAAAGTTATTGCTATTCACGCCTTTACCTACGAGCTCTTCTCTATTTTGGGGCTCATGATGACGAGCTTTTTTATACTGTTTGGGACCACACTAACGACGACTCTCTTTGGTCCAGGTTATGAGACTTCAGGTACTATTCTCCTCTATTCAGCACCATTTCTCCTCTTTAATTTTCTTCTGCAGATTGATTTTCAGATTCTCGGTGCGAGTGGTCGCCCAAAGACAAAAATGTTTATTCTCCTCGCTGGAGTAGGGCTCAATCTCGTGACAAATTATGTTTTCTTGAAGCTCTGGGGTGTTGTTGGTTCAGCATTTGCGAGTGGTATAGGTTGGGTATTTATCTGGTGTCTTTCTTTTCGTCAGACACGCAAATTTGCTGCCAGTTTCCGTTGGCCTGTATTTTGGGAAAATATCGTCTGAATTGGACTTCTTACTTGGGCGCTTTCTGGGCTTCATCTGGAGAATTATTTCTCGGGGCGTCTACAACTTCTCGGAGGCATCTTGATAGTCATGGCTCTGTATGGTGTCGTCTTCCTCGCTCTCAATTGGTCTGAATTTCGTCGTTTTCAGCGTATTTTTCGCTCTAAGCATCTTCTATGATAGGTATTTTTGATTCTGGGTCAGGCGGTCTCACTTTTCTCGCTGCGATGAAGCATCGATATCCTGAGTGGTCATACCTCTACTATGCAGACTATGAGCATTGCCCGTTTGGTGAACGATCTCCCGAGGAGATTCAAGAACTCACCATTGCTGGTGTACAAAAACTCTTTGATGCTGGCTCTACTATTGTTATCCTAGCGTGTAATACTGCGTCCGCCTGGACACTTCGTAAACTTCAAACTGAGATATTTCCTGATAAGAAAATACTGGGCGTGACAATACCCTGAGCAGAGAAAGCTATAGAATTGGGACTAAAAAACATAGCTGTATTTGCAACTCAACAGACAGTCAAATCGCGTGCCTATGCGCAGAGGGCGAGAATACTTGACGCTGAAATATCTGTCCAGGAGATAGCATTTTCAGGTGATCTCGTACGCGATATAGAGTTGCTCTTACCTGTTCATAATTGCTGTAGTGAAGGTGACTTCTCCGAACTGATGAAACTCTACGATTCTCGTGGGTGGAATTGTGATAGTCATGAGTGGCAGATGCTCACAGATACATATTTCTGAGATATGTCGAGCGTGCTTGCAAAAAACACACAAGGAATTATCCTCGGTTGTACTCACTATTCGTATCTCAGGAGACCTCTCCAAAGGTTGTTTCCAGACGCAGTACTTATCGATCCCTCTGAGGAGTCAGCTGTCCGTCTCTATTCTTATCTTATTGGTCGAAACGAGCTTTTTTCTCAAATTCAGAAGACAGGACAAATAAAATTCCTATAATACATCCAATTATGTCTCAAATACTTATCTACGGTAAATGAAAAGTCGGTCAATCTCTGGCGCGATTTTGTACAAAAATGGAGATTGATTTTATCCTCTGTGATGACTCTGACGCACCTGAGTCCTTCGAGAGCCTTACGCACATTATACCATCTCCTGGAATCCCATCCTCTCATCGTATATACGAATCGGACAAGGTCATTTCTGAGCTCGATTTCCTCGCTCGCTACATCCCAAAATGATTCCAGATACATGCTATTACTGGTACTGATGGTAAATCCACTACATCCTGGGTATTATTCCATTTTCTCCAAGGAGGTCTCCCAGAGACACCAGCCTATCTCGGAGGAAATTTTGGCACTGCACTTGCTGATATACTCCTAGAAATACATAATAAATGAGAAAAAGAAGGACATATAGTACTCGAAGTATCGAGTTTTATGGCATATCATATACGCACTTTCTATGCGCATAATACTATTCTCACCAATCTGCATCCAGATCATCTCGATTGGCACAAGGATCTCTCAGAATATTATAATGCAAAGCTGAATCTCCTCGGACATACCAAAAATCTCCTACTCTATCCCGCCCTTGCCATTCCTCTCCTCCCAGAGCTTCCACATTTTCCTATAGAATCTGTGGTCATGCCAGAGCAGTTTGTCCTGGATCATGGTCTCCTCACACTCACCCCAGAGGCTCTCATAGATATATCAGAGAGGCAGTTATTGGGTGAACATAATATCGTCAATATTTTTCTGGCTGCTTCTCTCGCTCTCAGGCTCGGCGTCTGAGCAAAGACACTCTCCACTATTCTCCCGTCTATTCCTGCGCTACCACATCGTCTCCAGCAGATTTCTGACCGTGATGGTAAGATGTGGATTGATGATAGTAAATCGACAACAGCCCAGTCTCTCTATGCGGCTCTCCGAGCATTTGCTCCAAAAAAAGTCCATCTCATAGCAGGCTGAAAAGATAAAGGTGATACATTTGATGGACTCACTGAGGCTCTCCGAGAGCACTGTGTTCAGTGTGTTGCTATTGGTGAAACAAAATCGATTTTTCTCCAGGCGTGTCATGATGCATTTGTTCCAGCTACTTCTGTCGCGAGTATGGAAGAAGCGGTACAGATCACCTCTGAGAGCACGGCAGAAGGCGATATAATTCTCCTTTCTCCTGGTTGTTCGAGTTTTGATATGTTTGAGAATTATGAAGACCGAGCAGCTCATTTTGCTCGTGCAATACATGCATCAGAATAAAAAAAGCTCTCGGCAAGAGAAAAAAATTCGAAGAATGAGATACATTTGTATACTTCTCTGTATATAACTATTTCTCCTCTTTATGCCAACTTCTCATCGTCCTTCATCTTCGGATGCTCGCTATGTTTTTATTCTTTTTGCTCTCATATTTGTTGTTCTCTTTTTTGCTTTCTTGATCTACTTTGTCTACTGACAAAAACAATTTACCACTCGGCTCGTAGACTCAGAGGGTACTCAAAAAGACACTATAGATCTCGTCCGAACAGGATGAGCTGAACAGAAAAATGCTCCAACTGAAGCTGAATTGGCACCTGTAAATACGACTACTCCACAACCGACTACTCCTGCTGCGACTGCTACATTTGACCCTAATAGATATAATCCTCGTACAACAGAGACCCTCCAACTCCGCGGTAGACAATTACTCGATAAATACTTCGCTTCTATCCAGAGTTCTGATTTTCAGACAGCATGTTCACTGCTCTCCAATACCCTCTGTAATGCTCGACGAGATATTTACTCATACTCTCAATTCCTCAGCAAGCTCAATGGAGGATACCAGATAAAGTCCATCACTCTCGCTCCAGAACAAAAACCGACAGAAGCTATCTATTGCGTCGAATACACTTATTCTCTCAAGGCTGACCTCAACCCACAACCTGTCACAGAATATTTCCAATATCGTATCAAGACTCGACCAGACGGTGCTGATGAGATATCTGCACGAGTCTGTGAAAAGATAGTCAAAGACGGCAGAGAGAGACCTTGTCCGATTATTACTCCAAAGAAATACTGCTTCTAATCTAACACAGAAAACCGTCGCACTACTTCGTCAATTCACTTTTTTATTCTCAGTCATTCACACTTGGTGAACTCCTTTCGTATAAAAAGCTCTTTCCTCGCATTGCTTGTTTTTGTGTGTTAGATGAATTTCCTTTTATAGCAAGAATTACCCCTGCATGATCATAAATCGGTAGATTACATAACTGAATATCAGGATGATGACACCGATGAGAGCGTAGCTGATGGTCTTTTTTGCTTTGTCATTTTTCTCTTCATCTCCTGCACCCGTGAGTACGAGGAATCCTGCATACATGACCATGATGATGACGATGAGTGCGATAAATCCATTGAGAAAGACTATAACCTTTGCCACTGTTCAGAGGACTCCAGAGGCATCGAGGACACGATTGGTACAATTTGTTGGCACTCCAAATATTCTATTCCCACTACAATTTCCTCATCCATAGGCTATACGCACGAGAGGCTCAGCAATCATCATAATCACAAAACCGAGAACAGATCCTATGAATATTTTTTTACCGTCCTCAAATCCTTCTTCATTTCAAACTGCCGTGACCATACGATAGAATGCATAGATAGCACCCAGAAAAAATACTGTTGCTGCCACATAACGGAGGAAATTGAGAATAGGGTAGACGATATTTATGACAACATTGTACACTGTTTGAGTACTGATAGTCTGAGTATTGAATACCCGTGTTTCAAATTGACGGATTACCGTGTAGGCTATTGATATCAAAAATAATCCCGCGAGACTCCACACGAGTGTCTGTACCCATGTTGAGAAATCTTCTTCATCATTTTTGGATACCAGTAATCGTATCACCGAGATAAATGCTATGAGTACTGCTATGACAAAAACGACAATAGCGAGACTTTTGAATATAAGTATGAGAGTATTTCGTATGCCTGTTCCGTCTGTCCTCCCACCAGTGTACCTGTAGTATTTGTCTGATTCATATATCTGTCGTAGACCAGGGAGGTCAGCACTTACCCAGATACATCCTGCTATACCGATGAAAAAGAGAACAACTCTCAGATATTGGAAAAATTTTTGCATACTATGTTTTTGTTTGAGGAGTATCTGCTGCCGGTGTTTCTGCTGTGTCTTCTGGTACCGGCATTTCTGCAGCATCTTCTGGCACACTCTCTCCGGTGATACCGAGTCGTGCCTCGATTTCCATATCGACATATTGTTTCTTGCGGCCGTACATCTTTCGAGAATATTCCTTGATGATTTGAGCTGCACGATCATTGCGATAATAGTTGTCCCAGATGGTCTTGATATCAAATGGTCTGGTAGAAGCATTATCGATATTGAGCTTACAATAAGTGGTATAGTTTGCGATACCGATGATGTCCTGCTGAGAGAGAGTAGGGGCGTATTCTTTTTCGAGATACTCTGCATCCTCAGCACCGACCTTAAATGACATAATGGTTCCCACATTTCCGAAGACGGCTTCTTTGATACTCGGCTTACCTGTACTCTTGTATTTCTCACCTGATCCTCCTATCTGAGCGATGAACTGGTGAGCCATGATGAGCGCGAGTCTGTATTTACGAGCTTCTGAGAGTATTTCTCAGAATGTATCTGTCGCAAAATTCTGAAACTCATCGACATAGAAGAAGAAATCTTTTCTGTCCTTTTCTGCGACATCAGCACGACTCATGGCTGCGAGATTGACCTTTGAGACAAAGACGAGACCGAGAAGCTGAGCATTGAGGTCACCGATTTTACCCTTTGAGAGATTGACGAGGAGACAGCGCTGATTGTCCATGATCTCTCGGATATTAAATGCTGATTTTGGCTGACCGATGATATTACGAATCGTTGTATTGGTGATAAATGGTCCAAATTTCGCAGAAAAGTACGGGATCATCTCCTGTTTTTCTCGGTCACCAGTTTGTGCGTATTCATGATCCCAGAATGCTTTGACGACAGGATTTTTTATCTTACTCATCTTGTATTTGAGGAATGATTCATCGACGAATAATCGTGGCACATCTATGAGCGTCCCGCCGTCTTCTTCATCATCCATGAGTGTGAGAGCACCATTACGGAAATAGTGCTGGATACGAGGTCCAAATATCTCATCACCAAATATCTTGATAAATATAGAAGTAGCATCGAGAGAGGCACGGTCTTTTTCGAGTGCACGCAGGTCTGGGTCAGTCGAGATGACCTCGAGCATATTGAGACCCATAGGCCGCTCGTAATCCGAAGGATCAAATATCACCATATCACGAGCGCGGTCTTTTGGGGTAAAAGCGAGGATATCCTCGATGAGGTCACCGTGTGGATCGATGACTCCGAGACCTTCACCATTCCAGAGATCTTGGCGGGCGAGATATCCGATGAGGACGGATTTACCTCCTCATGATTTACCGATGATATAGTGATGACGGCCGCGATCTTTTTTCTCGAAATAGATAGGCTGTTTCTTGTTTCTGTATTCATTCCACCCGAGCAGTACTGATTCCTTGTATACAGGGAATCCTCCGAGCATTCTCTCCTTTTCTTCTGATTTTGGGAGCTTGCCTTCATCAATTGGCTGACCTCGTTTGTCACCGTCTGTTTGGAGTGGTATTTCTACACCCTCAGCTGTGAGGAACCCGTCATTGGCTCCGCGTGCGATGTTGCCGTATTTGTCAGTCTTGAGACGAGTACCATCTTCTGTGACGATGTATTCGCCATCACGGACATAGTCGACCATCAGGAGCTTTTCTTTTGGAGTTTTGAGATTGGATGGAGGAGCTACCTTCTTGTACCCGAGCCAGTAGATGATAGGGGATTTGTTATAGTTTACATCAGGGAAGTGGTAGAGTGTGGTGAGTTCATCGACACTATAGGGGCTCATACGAGTGACAAATCCTGCGAGCTTGAATTGAAATGCCATCTTGTGTAGGAATCGTATCAATGGTCGAAACATACCCTCGAGAATCTGATTATTATCGAGATTGTTGCAGTATTCGTTCGTATAGACACTTGTGGACGCGAGCATACTGTCGATACCATTTTGAGCGGCTTCGTCTGAATCGCTGCCTACGAGCACGAGCATACTGGCTTCAAATGCATTTTGAGCCGCATTCTCACCCACCATCTTTTGTGCTTCTTGTTCTGCTTGATTAAATATCTTGTAAGAGTCACCACCAGATGCACCCATAGGATTCTCATCTGGTTTGTTTTGGACGAAATTGGTGACTATCCATCCGAGAGGAGCGAGGAGTTTGCCCACGAGTCACCACGAGAGAAGCCATGAGCCACCACGATTGTATTTGCCTTTACTGTATTCTGAGGCGACTTTTTTTGCCTTCTTATTATATCTATGGGAGAGTGGTTTTGCGACGACCTGGAATACCGCGACATCAGTCTGTTTGAGCCCACCAAATACATTGGTAAAAGTCGTGAGCGGATCTTCTTCGAAATATTTGTAGGTCTTGATAGGGAAGTATCGGTCCTGATCCTTGCGAAAGCTCGTCGTACGAACGACAGAATGCTGGTCCTGAAATGTGATATAGTCTTTCTTGTCTCGGATGACGACCTCTGCGTCGGGATAGATCGAGGTAATAGTCTGATTGATAGTCGGGAACAGATCACGATAGGTGACGATAAAGAAAAATACTTGCCCTTCTTTATAGATAATCTCGTAGGAGAACTTGATATGATTGAATATCGCATTCAGAACAGTGTATTTGAGTGAAGTGCTCGGTACTTTCCAGATAGAATTATGCACGAGACTCATGATGCCGGCCTTTTCCTTGAAGTCTTTCTTCGTCTCATGTTCTTTATCCAGTTTTGAATCAGAACGAGGGACAGATACCTGGATATACACGAGGTATCGTGCGAGCCAGAGCTCGAGGAGGAGTCGTACTATCCAGCGAATGACGAAAAATGCGACAATCGCACCGATGATGAGGAGAAGTATCTCCATGCCAGACATACCAGAAGATGCAGTATTGACCACTTCTTGAACCGGTGTCATATTTGGGAGTACTTCTGTTGGTTTTTGTATGAAAATGCTTTGTGCCATATCTTGCATATATAATACGCGAGAACACCCTTGTCTGCAAATACTTTTTGGCATAAAACTCACACAATCTTTACACAAAACTGAAAAAATCAGTATAATAGACCTGTTTAGTGTTAATCGTTGTTCGTAAATCGTTGAGTTTCAAAAGTCTCAACAATAAACTATTAACCATTAACTATAAACAAATTTGTTCCTTTACATGGGGGTGACCGGCTTCTATCGGCGCCTTGTGGAATCATCTTTGCTTTTCGCACGATGTCTGTATCGGGCGTTATCACCAAAACAGACAAAATCTAAGTGCTAAAACACTTTCTTTCGGAGGTCTCGCTCGCGTAAAAGCGGCATTCTCTCCAGCTGTCTACGCCTAGTGCGATTCAGTAGTCACTTTCCTTCGGGACGACAGAGCAATTGCTCGTGATAACCTCAAACACGGTGCAGAGGAGGCTCGTTTGTTGTAATAAATTCTCCTTTCGTTATTTTAGGGCTGATAGGCCGCTATCATATCGTATCTTGTCTATCACCGAAGTGTCTTTTTCGTTTGGCTTACCCGACACTTCGTATTAAGCCAAACTATAAAAGTAGACGGGATGGTACACTCGCTGAGACATGGGTTCGATTCCCATCACCTCCACCATTTTAGATAATTTAGAGTTAATTTTATATGCGTATAACCAGAGCTTCATTTATTTCTGCCCCTTTTACTGTTTGCCCAAAATGTCATCAAGAAACTTTCGGACTTTTGGTAATTTGAAATAGTGATAATGCTTACACTAAAGAATGTACTAATTGCTGGCACAAAGAAAATTTCCCACTACCAAAAATCAAAAAACATATCGTATATTTGGATCAATTTGTTTTTGATGGAATGGTAAAATCTCTCGATAAAAATAATCCTAAAAATGAGAAAGTACTGAGAGAAAATCCCTACTGGCTTGAGCTATTTAAGAAACTAGATATTGCCCATAAAGCTCAGTTGATAGTTTGCCCTGATAGTTTTTTTCACCAGGAAGAGTCTTCATATTCTAACTATTTTCCATCCTTAAAAACAATATATGAGCACTTTTCAGACGGTATCACCTTCTATCAACATGAGGCCATATGTCAGCAACAAATTTTTGAACATTTTAAGAACTATCTTGAAGGCAAGTCCGAGATAGAACCTTCAACAGAGCCAGAAGATATCGTCTCTTGAAATCAACTCCATCGATGGAACGCTCCACTCCGTATCTCAGTAGGTTATGATATGCCCGAAGATATTATAGCTCAAAGTAAGCAAGAAAAAGCCGCGGGTTACGATGATTTTATATCTATCTGTCAAAGATGGAAAAAAGAACAGGGTCGGACTATAGATGAGTGGTACCGAGAAGAAGTTACAGGATATGCCAAGTCTGTATATCAGTGAATTTTGCAAAAGCAGAAGAGGCTGATTGATATTTGAAATGGTCTTGCTGAGCTGACACTGGATGATGCATTTCCAACATCTTGAGAGCAGCTAATCAGGGGTATGCTGTCAGTAGCTACAAATTACGGCATGAATGATAGTCTAGAAATATATAATTGTATCAAGACCTATTTATTCTCAACACAGCTCGATTATATACCTGCTGTTCGGATTAAGGCGCTATTATTTGCAGGACTTGCAAATCTAGAAGCGCAAGGCAGAAAAAAACCTGTATCCGAGGGCGTTTTTACTGATGTAAATATGGTCTCTAGTCTTTTGCCCTATTGTGATGCTATATTTGTAGATAAAGAAAATCAGAGTATTTTGGAACATGGCCATATTTCACATCGGTTAGGGGTAAAAACAAAAATATTCTCTTTGAGAAACAAGGAGGATTTTCTAACCTATTTGGATGAGCTGATTTCATCAATCACACCTGTACATAGAAAATTTTTAGAAAATTACTATGGTAACAAATGGGATACACCATATCTGAGCATACTTAATTCAGATAAACGGAAATAACTGCCCTTTTCTTCAATTATTAAAATTCACTAGTATGCCCCAGCTCGAATTCCCAAATCTCTCGCACAAACAATCCTACCTCGATATGATTTCTGAGTGGAGGAGTTTTGAGGTGCCGACGAGTCCAGGGAAACTTTTTGCTGGTGAGACTTTTGAGGAGTTTCTCGCAACAGTCACAAAAGATGTAATAGCCAACCCTGATGGTGTGAATTCTCATCTTTTTTTCTTCGTAGAAGATGAGAGGATTCTCTGAGCGATTCAGATTCGACATTCGATAGATCACCCGAGACTTATCGAAGTAGGAGGACATATCGGGTATGGTGTTCGACCAAGTGAACGAGGGAAATGATATGCGACTGAGATGCTACGCCAGGCCCTCCTCGAAGCCAAAAAATTGTGACTCGAAAAAGTCCTCATTACTTGCCTCGACGAGAATATTGCTTCTGCAAAAGTAATTGAAAACAACGGAGGAGTGTTTGAGAGATATGCTTATCGTGATGAAGTGAAATATAGGAGGTACTGGATTTCGTGGTAGCCCGATATAAAATTGACATAATAATTTATATATTATTATATATTTTATTATGATTCCAAAGATTACAGAAATTATACCAGAAGAGAAGTATATTGAGACTTCTCTTCATGGTCTTGTGAAGCGTCTATCTCAGCCCGATCATGAGCCGACAGAACAAGAGGTAGCCAATCTTGTCATCAAGTATTTCTGGAGTTATTGTGATCCGAGTCAGAGGCCTGCATCTCTTTCAGAGATAACCTCGTTGATGCATATCTATGAATACTACTTTGCTCATCTCAGATTTATGGTAATGGGCGCAAAGTTTGATTTTTCTCAACTCCCAGAATTTATATTTCCTATTTTTGCTTTTGCAAAAGACCACGGATATCCTGTTAGCATGCTCGGAGATGTCAGTTCGACGACAGCCTTGGTCCGATCTCTCATTATGCATAATCTCGATGATAACCGAGGACAGAAAAGTTTTCATGGGCTGGATATATGATCTGGAACATGAATACTTGCTCTAGCTCAGTATATTCTTGCAAAGAGGAAATGATTCAGGGATGTTCATATTGATTGATTAGAACAAAATGTACCTGTTGCTCGTCATTCTCGAAATGTTCTTCGTCATATTATTCAGGGAAATGTTTTTGATGTGCATGGGGTTGATGCCACACGGAGCCACTCTTATAAGAAAATATCTCATAAACCAGATTTTGTAAGTGTAGAAATGCTCCCACAACCTGGTAGTCATTTGGTTTTCGAGGCACGAGATGAGTCTGGTAAAACCAAGCATCATGATCCATTTTTACCAACAGTTCGGACACTTGTAGAGAAATATTCACGATGAGTCCAATTCCATATTTTTCCTTTTTCCCTCCGTGCTCACATAACTTCTGAGAGCGGAGAATCATGATTTTGTAATCTGCCCATGCTATGAGGGAGAAGTGTATTTGAATTATGTTCTGTTGATTTTCATGAGGCTATGAAGCTGTTTCCTCATATATCTATTTATGGAGCACAATTGACTCCTTCATCTGATATGGTAAATCTGGATGATGTAGGTGCTCATATGCACAGAACTCCTGATAATCCAGATGGTTGGATCAAATTTTCCTCTCTTTGGATTCATCGCTGGAAAAAAATGATACAGCATAATCCTAGATATAATAATGACCTCTCTATGTATCATGTAGTTCCCAAAGAAGAAAGAGAAAGAACTATTATGCCCATACTCAATTGGTCAGATACTGTCACTCCCTAGAAGCTTCAAATGATCCTTTCCATCCTCTCACAGAATTCTTCTAAATCTGCGAGATGGATATGTTCACGAGTTGTGTGCATGTCATGGCAAGTGGCTCCGATGGAGATCCACTCAGTGTCTGGATATTTCTCTGCGAGGGTGCCGACTTCGACGGTTGCGTGTGTCGTCACAGCGGGGATTTTTTTACCATTGACGGATTCTATAGCAGTCAGGATTTTTTCTACAAAAGGGGAGTCTGTATCGGCGAGATAGACAGGGGTTTCATGGCTAAGCTCAAAGTTGATTTCGTTAATCCCGTTTCACTCGTTAATCCCGTTAAATGAGGAGAGTATTTTTTGTTTCATTGGCTCTATACCTCACGGGATATTTGTACGGATGAAGTAGCACCATTGGAGTGTACCATCTACGAGCTTCATCTTGCCGAGATTCCATGAGGAGAGAGCGATGTTATCATCTCACCAGATCTCTACGCCTGAGTCGAGCGAGACAAATGTATGGAGGATATGCTTTTCATGAAAATCTCCATCATGCTCTGTTTCTTCGATGGTTATTTCGACTTTTGTATTGTCTGTTCGTGTTTGGATTTCGAGCGTTTTTTCTCGTGCCCATTTATGGAGCTCGTCTCGGTCTCCTCGGAAGAGGATTTTTGCGTGTGCACTTCGGGGGATAGCATTATCAGCATCACCTCCGAGGATCTCTCCTACACCCTCGATATCCTCTCGTTCTGTGAGGATTTTTGCCAGCTCGATGAGTGCATTGCCTCGATTTTCGACTATTTCTACCCCCGAGTGTCCTCATCGCATGCCTGCTATTTTTATTGAATAAGTTTCTCCATTATTCATTCGTCATTTGTCATTCGTCATTTGGAATGAGCCTTCCATAAGCAGTGTTCCTCCACAGCCTATGCCAATACTTGTACTGTCAGACCAGTCGAGATTTATGCCATAAGGGGCGGTGATAGGGAGTGTGATATAGTGTGCTCATACGAGTCAGACTTCTTCGCCCATCGTGAAGAGGAGCTCGAGATCTGGCCTCTCTGTCATCTCTGCTACTGCCATCATGAGGGCTACCCCGATACCATTATCCGCTCCGAGTGTCGTCCCATTTCCTTTCCAGATTCCATTTTCTTCAATAACCGTCACACCTTCAGTCTCCCAATCATGCGGTTCTCTGGACACGCAGACCATGTCCATGTGACTCTGTAAACATAATTTGGACAAGTTTTGAGTTTTGAGTTTTGAGTTTTGAGTCGTTGCTTGAATCAGTAAATTGCCGATAGCATCTTCCTTATACTCCCAATTATGGGATTTTGCCCATGATATGAGCCATTGTCTGACCTTTTCCTCTTGGTGGGATTTTCGGGGGATCCGAGACAATTCTTTGAAATATGTTAGTGTCTTGTCGAATACGCTCATAGGCTTGATTTTATTCATACTTTCTGAGTTGCAAGCATCAATACTTGCTCGAAGAGAAAATTCTGTATAATCTCAGGACAAAAATACTATTATGATTCGACGCATTTTCCTCTTTATACTGACCAACATCGCGATTATCGTGATGGGAACTATCATTCTGGGGCTTCTCCAGACTGTTTTTGGTATTGATATTATTGGGACACTGCATAGTTCGTGGCTGTCTCTGGCTATTTTTGCTCTTATTTATGGTTTCTTTGGGTCATTTATCTCTCTCTGGTCTTCGAGATGGATGGCAAAGAGATTCTATCATATAGAGCCTATCACACTCGAAAATCTCGCATCAGCGAGCCCAGGCGAGAAATTGGTCTACAAAACAGTCGAACATATCGCTCAGAAAAATGGTATCTCTATGCCAGAAGTTGGCGTCTATGAATCACCTGAGGTCAATGCATTTGCAACTGGCGCTACTCGTAATAGTTCTCTCGTAGCTGTATCGAGCTGACTCATTGCTCAGATGAATCCAGACGAAGTTGAGGGTGTCGTCGCACACGAAATGGCACATATCATGAATGGTGATATGGTGACTATGACCCTCCTTCAGGGCGTCATCAATGCATTTGTCATCTTCCTCTCTCGAGCTCTCGCTCAGGTCATCTCTATGGCTATCCGCCGAGATGATTCTTCTTCAAACTGATTCGTCTATTTCGGTATCACTATTCTCCTCGAGATCCTCCTCGGAATACTGGGCTCACTCGTCGTCATGGCGTACTCTCGTCGTCGTGAGTTTGCTGCTGATGAGGGAAGTGCGTCATTTGTTGGTAAGTCCAAGATGGTCAATGCTCTCCGTGCTCTTCAGAGAATTCATGAAGAGAATACAGCTATACCTGGAAATCCAAAACTCGCTGCTCTCAAAATCGATGGAAAATCAAATGGTTTCCTCCACCTCTTCGCGAGTCATCCACCACTCGAAGCGCGTATCCAGAATCTCATTAATTCACCAATTCTCTAATTCTTCCCATGGGCTTCATTCTTTTTTACAATTTATTGTGGTTAGAGCTCTTCCTCATCTTCGCTGGAGTGGCATATATATTCTTCCATACAGGTCATGGACTCTGGTCCAAGGTCGGTAGCTGGCGTGAATTTCAGATGTTTCGTGAAAAAGAGAGAACTCGTATCCGACGCCGACACACTATCGAGCAGAAAAAAGTCGATTCTCAGACTCGTCGAGATGATGTCTCACTCAATGGTATCAAGAAAAAAATATCAGCAAAGGACAAGCTCGCTCTCCAGGCGATATTTAAATCTGTCCAAGCAAAACTCGTCGTGCGTGAATACGAAGAAGCTCGTTCTGAGATCATCACTGGTCTCATGATAGACCGTCACAATGAAGACCTCAATATCCTCCTCGCGCAGCTCTATGAGATGGAGCAGGACTATGAAAAAGCCGAAATCCTCTTCCGCGATATCATCCTCCACCACGATCCAAAAAAAGCAGATGCCTATATCTACCTCGGAAATAATCTCATCCATCAGGGCAAGGATACTCTCGCGTATGATATATTTAAAAAAGGTCTCGAAAAAGAACCTCGTAATGTCCAGCTCCTCGAGACTCTCTCTGAGCTCGCATATGAGCTTCATGAGTACGAAGAATCTCTCATTTATTCTCGACAACTCACAGAGACACAGCCAAAAAATATACGAGGATTTGAGATTCTGGGACTTTCTCATCTCCAGGTCGGTTCTGATCAAAAGGCGTACGATACATTCCTCACTCTTCGCAAGCTCGAGCCCTATAATGAAGTGGTCCATGTCTGGCTCCCAAAAGTAGAAGAAAAACTCGGTGTCCATCCTGACTCAAAGCGTCTCTCTAGTCGATAATTTTTCCTATGTCAGCAAAGATACCTCCCTCATCTCTGGAATCAGAACGCAGCCTCTTGGGGGCTCTTCTCATAGACAAAGAAGGGGTAATCCGAGTCGCAGATATTGTCGCTGCTGATGATTTCTATGATGAGAATCATGGGACTATTTATTCAGTCATTCTCGAGCTCTATCGCAAGAATCGTCCTATTGATATCGTCACAGTTTCTGAGACTCTGACAAATCTCGGACAGCTCGATGCTGTCGGCTGAAATGTGTATCTCGCTGACCTCACTATCGCTGTGCCGACGAGTGCTCATGTATTTGAATACGCACAAATCGTCAAAGCAAAATCAGTCCTCCGAAAGCTCATCAATACTGGTAATCTCATTGCCTCGTTTGGTTTTGATGAAGCGACTGAGATAAATACCCTTCTCGAAAAATCAGAGCAGTCACTCTTCAAAATCACACAAACATTTATCAAAAATAAGCTCACACATATCCGAGATATTCTCGATATGCGGTATGAGGAATATGCCGGTATTCATGAGGATCCAAAACAAATAGAGCATTCTCGTATCATGACTGGTTTCCGCAATCTCGATAGCAAACTCCAATGACTTCGTGGAGGTGATCTCGTCATCCTCGCGGCTCGTCCATCAATGGGTAAGACCGCGATGGCTCTCAATATCTCTCAAAGTGTTTCAAAAAAGAAAAATGTGGCTGTTTTTTCTCTCGAAATGAGTAAAGAACAACTCACTGATCGTATGGTCTGTGCTGCGATGGGTATTGATTCATGGAAACTCCAAAAAGGTGAGCTCACTGATGATGAATTTGCACGCATCGGTGATGCCCTCTCTGAGCTCTCGACTTCGCACATCTATATCGATGATTCTGCCAGCATGACACTCCTGGAAATCAAATCAAAATGTCGTCGTCTCAAAATAGAGTCAGGTCTCGATATGGTCATGATTGACTACCTCCAGCTCATTCAGGGAACCAATCCTATGAATCGTGTTCAGGAAATATCAGATATATCTCGCTGACTCAAATCTCTCGCTCGTGAACTCAATATCCCTATTATCGCCCTCTCTCAGCTCTCTCGAGCAGTTGAGAGTCGTGCCAGCAAGGAGCCAATTCTCTCTGACCTCCGTGAATCGGGTTCTATCGAGCAGGATGCAGATATCGTCCTCATGATCTACCGTGAAGAGTATTACAATAATGCAGAAATGCAGGAAAGTGACATGAACAAAGGAAAAACAACCATATTTATCCGCAAGAATCGAAATGGTCCTGTCGGTAATGCTGAATTTATATTTGACGGTAAATTCATGAAATTTCGCGAGATTGATGCGACGCGTGTGGGATTCTAGATGAGTCCGAGTTGTTTCGCTCCTGCGATGTATTGCTTTATATTCACGCAGGCATTTTCTCATACTTGTTCGTGGTGTCTATGAGCCATATTCACGAGTTGGAGGACTTGCTCCATAGATTCGACTTGTATGGTCATCTCATAGTCTTGTTCAGTCATATATCCGTTTGCGAGGACTTCGTCTCTGAGAAATTTCTTGAGATGTTTATAGCCATTCCCCCAGAGGATAATCGGCGTACGACAGACATGCCCTACCTGCATCAGCTGCCAAGTGTAGAAGAGCTCGAGAAGTGTCCCGATACCACCAGGCGTGATGATAAATACATGAGACAGGAGCATAAATGTATCGAGACGTGCTGAAAAAGTACTCTTTGTCTCAGTAAAATCGAGATACTTATTAGGTTTTTGTTCAAAGGGCAGCTCGATATTGATACCTATAGATTGACCCTTGAGACATGATTTTTCTGCGAGGGCATGTCATTTTGACGCTGCCTCCATTGCTCCAGGTCCACCACCAGTGACGATATCATAATTACTCTTTGAGAGATTTTCCGCGAGCTTGACTATGTCCTCATAGACTGTGTCTCCTGGCTTGATCCTCGCGGAGCCAAATATAGCAGTTCTGAATCGATTGTCTGCAATGATTTGGAGGAGCCTGTTTTTATCACCGAGATCTTCTGTGCAGAGTTTTTTCTTATTTTTCATTACCTATAATTTTAGTATCATTTTTGATATGTTCAAGCTCTTGATTGAGGAAGTAATTGAGAAATGTTCTGATAACTACTATACCACCTAAGAGTGTTAATTGTTCGAGAGTAGGCTTGAATATTGTTTCTATGATATCTGCTGCGACGAGAAACTCGAGACCGAGGAGGAGATAGACTCCGAGTCGGTATCGGATAGCATTGTGAGAGATGTGTTTTTTACCAGTTTCGAGCTCGACGCCGATAAAATCAAAAAATCCACGCAGTACACCAGTGAGGATAATTCCTATACCGATGAGCCCTACGAAAATAGCAAAAGTGTCGATAGCGTGAAGTATGTCTATATTCATGCTATTAGTCTATCCTATTTTTTATCGTTTTTCAAATGAATCCAGTCTTCTGCTTTTTTGAGCTGATCGAGGGTGCCAATATCGAACCATTCGCCTTTGAGTGGTGTTCCATATATGTCGTCTTTTTGGCAGAGATACGCGATAAAATCTCCCGCTCTGTCTGCTTTTCCTGATTCGATGACATCTTTCGCATGACTGAGGGAACTGTTTTTTAGTATATAGATGAGTGTCGCATGGAGTGTAGAAGTCGGATTTGCTGGTTTTTCTATGAAATTCATAACCTTATTATCTTCATCCATCTCGAGATTGTTAAATCCTTTGACGAGTTCGAGGTCTTTTTCTTCATGGAGGACAATGACATTGCCCTTTTTGTGAAAGAGATCTACTGCATTTTGGAGAGAATCTTCAAAGAAATTATCTCCACCCAGTATGATGACATCTTCGTTGATATCATAGTTTTCAATGACATACTGTATATCACCGACTGATCCGAGTCGGTCTTCGTTGGTGAGCGTGCCATCATTGACGATGGTTATATTCGAGAAATTTTTCCCCTGCAACCACTCTTCAAAGACATGAGAGAATTTTGCATTGGAGACGATAAAAATTTCTGATATCTCAGGGATTTTATTGAGTTTCTCCACGAGATATTCGATCATAGGTTTTCCGCCCACCATAATCATCGGTTTTGGAGCATTGATAGTGAGGGGGTAGAGGCGTGTACCATAACCACCTGCTAAAATAATAGCCTGCATAGTCAATATTATACGAGAAATTCCTGGTATTTTAATCACTCTTCTGTTTTTGCAAATCAAAACTTTTTCATATACTTGCGCACGACATTACTTATCATTTTTTCTCTATGGCTCAAAAAAATTCCGAACTCACTCAATCACAAAAAAAGAAACTCCAAGAAACATCTGCGGCTGGTACTCCAGGACAGTCTCATAAGAAAAAACCACAAAAAAAGAAATATTCAGCCCTTCTGAGCCTTTTTGTTGTGTGTTTGGTCTTTGGAGGAAGTATTTTTTACCTCTTTCAGGGTGTCAATCAGTCCAAGGATATCCCAATTTCTGAATTTGTTCAGTCATACAAAACTGGTAAGTACAGCATCGTAGAAGTGAGAGATAGTACTATTATTGGTACTGTAGCTCGATCTGAGGGTACGAGTACGACTCCACAATTTGATTTCTCAGCAATAGCTAAAGAGGTTCCTGTGACAGAAACAGCGACACTCCCAGTCCAAGACTCGCTCAAGGATATAGGTATTGATATCAATGCTCCTCTGAATGCTGTTAAAATCATCGATACTTCATCGATGCATTTCTGGGCAGATCTCGCTCCGACTATTATCGGAACACTTCTCTTCATCGGTATATTCATACTGCTTATGGGGCGGATGATGGCAGGCTCTGGCGGTGGACCAATGGGTTTCGTCAAAAACAAGGCAAAGCGCTATGAACCAGCGAAGGGCAAAATCATGTTTACTGATGTTGCTGGTTCTGCTGAGGAAAAACAAGACCTCCAAGAATTCGTCGACTTCCTCAAAAATCCTAATAAATACAAAAAACTCGGTGCAAAAATCCCACGAGGTGTCCTCATGGTCGGTCCTCCAGGAACGGGTAAGACACTCCTCGCTCGTGCAGTGGCAGGGGAGAGCAATGTCCCATTTTACTCTATCTCTGGTTCTGAATTTGTGGAGATGTTTGTGGGTGTTGGTGCTGCTCGAGTTCGTGATCTTTTTGCTGAAGCCAAGGCTCATGCACCAGCTATTATATTTATCGACGAGATAGATGCTATTGGTAAGAAACGATCAACTGGTTTCGGTGGCTGACACGATGAACGAGAGCAGACTCTCAATCAGATTCTCACAGAAATGGATGGATTTGATAATGATACCAATGTCATCATCATGGGTGCTACGAATCGTGCAGATGTCCTCGACAAGGCACTCCTTCGTCCAGGAAGATTTGACAGAAAAGTCACTATTCACCTCCCAAATCTCGAAGACCGTATCGCTATTCTCGAAGTTCATGCTCGCAACAAGCCTATGGCAAAAGATGTGAATTTCCGCAAAGTAGCGAGCTCAACTATCTGATTTGCTGGTGCTGATCTCGAGAATCTCCTCAATGAAGCTGCTATTCTGGCTGGACGAGATAACTCTCAGGAAATCACTCAGCATATGCTCCAACAGAGTATCGAGAAAATCGTCATGGGAAATACCAAGAAGTCTCATGTTATGACAGAATTTGAACAAAAGCTGACAGCCTACCATGAGGTCGGGCATGCTCTCGTAGGCAAGATGACCAAGCATTCTGATCCAGTCCACAAAATATCTATAATCTCTCGTGGATCTGCTGGTGGTGTCACCTGGTTTCTCCCAGAAAAGGATCGTACTTATGTGACGAAGGCAAAAATGATTGATGAATTGGCTGTCTATTTTGGTGGTCGTGCTGCAGAGGAGATATTCTTTGGTCCGGAGTATATCACGACAGGGGCATCATCTGACATAGAGAGAGCCACAGATATCGCTCGGAGCATGGTCACTCGTTATGGTTTTGACAGTGATATTGGTATGGAGAACATCGCAGGTCGTATGATTGCAGATAATCATCTTGGTGAGACGACTGATGGCTCTGAAGTCTCTGATGAAACAAAGCATCTCGTTGATAAAAAAGTCCGAAAGCTCCTCCTCGAAGCGTATGAAACAGCAAAAAAGATTATCCAATCAAACAAGGCTCTCCATGAGAAAATATCACAAATCCTCATGAAGAAACAGGAGATGCTCCAGGATGAATTTGATGCTTTCTTTGAGGGGATGGAAGTGCCTGAGAAGGTACTACTCTAATCCTTTTTGTGAGAAGAGTAGAGGTTATAAAGTTGCCTTTTTACTATTTTGTGTATTATCTCCCCGTTTTTAACTCTCTAAAACGCATTTTATGGCTAGCATGGACGAACTCAAGGTCGGTAAAAAAATCATCGTAGATGGTCAACCGTATGAAGTAACAAAGTCTGAACACCTCAAGGTGGCGATGGGTAAGGGTATGGAAAAGTGTACTATAGTAAATCTCCTCAATGGTAAATCTATGCAGGCGACTTTTCATGCTGTAGATAAAGTCGAACCAGCTGATATCCAGATGCGAGATGCTGATTATCAGTATTTCGATGGTACTGCGTATCATTTTATGGATACTACGAGCTATGATAGTTATTTCATCAGTGCAGATGTCATCGGTGAAAAAAAATACTTCCTCGTCGAAGGTGACAAAACAACAGTTATGTTCTGGGACGGTAATCCTATCAATGTACAGATAGATCCATCTGTGACACTCGAGGTCGTCGATACTCCACCAGGAGAAAAAGGAAATAGCGCCTCAAACAATCTCAAACCAGCAACACTCAATACTGGCCTCGAAATCAAAGTCCCCCTCTTTATTGGACAAGGTGAAAAAGTCCGTGTAGATAGCCGTACTTATGAATATCTCGGACGTGCTTAGTTTTGATTATATTTTTGATTAAAAGCTCGACATTTGTCGGGCTTTTATTTTTTTACCAAAAATGTCACAGGTTTCAAAAAGAATGCGAAAAATGAGATGATATTCATGTATATACTGAGAGTCAAAAATCCAGCTCCAGTTGCTATCCAGAGTGCTAGGTTGTGTTCGAATAATTGTTCTACAGGATCTCGTTCACCTGTTGGAGCAGGTGTAGAGACTTCTTCTTTGATATTTTCTTCTGCTACTTTGACACCAAATACTCGAGCTATTTCCTTGTAGGAATCAGCTATGGTATTGATAGTTGCTTCTCATCGCTGGCTGATTGTTCTCTGTGTTGCTCGACTCTTGAGATATATTTCTTTGATATCTGTGACAAAGACCTGTGTTGGTCCATAGACAGTAATGCCTACCCAGAGGGAGAGTACGAGACCAATGATAAAGACTACGAGTTTCATGAGAAGATTAATTACAAATTACTTTCCAGCTTCCATCTGGATTCTTTTCTGTGTTTTCTTGTTCGTAGGTCAGACCTGTTCTGCGGTCTATGTGTATCTGGTGCGCTGTACTCGTGTGTTTGAGGAGGAGTACGACACGGTAGGGTGCATCATCTGTTGGATTCTCTGTGATAAATTTGATAGTATCATTTCTAAATTCTATCTGTATTTTTTTGAGATCGAGAGGTGCGGCTACCTCAGTACACTCGTAGAGTTCAGCTTCGAGAGCTGCGAGTGACCATGATTTGGTTATTTTTGAGTCTGCATCATAGGCGTTTTCATCTGTTTCTGCGAGATTTACTTCTGAGGTAAATCAGATACTATTTGGCGTTGTTCAGAAATCGAGTTCAATGAGTCGTTTTCTCACTATTTTCCCATCAAGTGTTTTGCCGAGAAGGGCATTTACTTTTTCTTCATCGACAGCTGCTACTATTTTGACAGCTATTTCTTCGACTTTATTTCTCTCACGAGTTCGAAAAAGTCCTCCTATATTACCGAGCTGTGTCAGTAAAACTATGATTACAATGACAATCATTATTTCCACAAGTGTGAATCAGCCTCGTCTGCTATTTTTTTCTTTCCCAAAAAGTGTTTTTGGTGTAGTATTTCAGTACATTTATCAAAAATTATTTTATGTACAGAGTATATATTCTCCTCTTTCTTGCAATAGCCTCGTCTGTCTTTGCAGTTGATTCTTTTCAGAGTATTCTCCAAGCAAAGAAAATAGGCGATACTGCGGTCACGGTTTCATGGACACCTATACCAGAAGCGACTCAGTACAAGATTTTTTATGATGAGAGCGCTCTCCTCGAACCTGAGGATCCTCGTCTACTCTTTGACACTGATTATATCTCTACAACTGAGGGCGAGCTCACAGAGATAACCCCTGCAACAGAATACACAATCATCGTTCGTGGTTATAATGCCGAATCACAGGAAATAGGCGCTACACTTCCACTCCATGTGAAGACATATTCTCGTGCTCCAGATATGAATCTCGTTCGTGATCCTCTCGTGAGCAGCGATACAACTGTCGAGCTCTGATTTTCTCGTCCCATAGATACTACAAAGACCCAAATACAGCTCATCGATACTGCAACAAAAAAGCCTCTTCCTGTGGAAAATATCAAAAATTCTCCTAATGATCTACGAATCGTATTAGTCACGCTCAAGACAAAGATGGAGCTCGATGGTCAGTATGAGCTCACCCTCCAAAAAGTGACCTCTCTCGATGGGGCTGAGTTGCCAGCCGAAAATCGTATACCACTCAAGGTCGTCTATGGCGGATCACTCCCACCTCTTGATACCCTACCTCTCGATGTGGTACCTTCTCCTGGTCCTCTCGAAGAAGAGATAGCTGAACCAGTCCTGACGGAGCCAGTTCCTATTGATAGACTCCCACAAACAGGTCCCGCTTCGATATTTTTATTATTTCTCATTGCTCTTGGTCTCTTTTTTGCACAAAAAAAGCTCTCAAAGAGAGCTTAATTTGCTAGAATAATAGACTAGATTTTTACTGGAACAGAAGGGCCCATAGCAGTACAAACATAGACAGCTTCTATAAAAGTCACTGTTGGCTTGAGTCCTGAAGGACGAGCTTCTTTAACATGTTGGATGAAATTCTCGAGATTTTCTGTGAGTTTCTTTGATCCAAATGAGAGTTTTCCAAAGACACCATGGATGCCACCTTGTTTGTCGTTTTTTACTTCAAATTTACCACCTTTGAGTTCTTTGAGGATACTGGTGAGATCGTCACCGACAGTTCCAGATTTTGGATTTGGCATGAGACCTTTTGGACCGAGAACTTTCGCGATTTTACCCATTTTTCTCATCATAGCTGGAGTAGCAATAGCGATGTCAAAATTGGTAGGGATAGAGCCAGATTCGATACCTGAGATGAGATCATCACCACCAGCTACGAGTGCACCACCTGAGATGAGAGATTTTTCATCACCTGCATCAGTAAAGGCAGCAATTTTGATGTCTTTACCTGTTCCATGGGGGAGAGTCATACCCATACGAATCATCTGGTCAGCTCGAGTAGGGTTGATACCGAGTCTGAAATGAATCTCGACCGTTGGGTCGAATTTCACAAAATTAGTCTTTTCGAGAAGCGCGACAGCTTCTTCGACACTGTATGTCTTGCCTTCATCAATGAATTTGATGGCAGCGTTATATTTTTTGCCTCGTGGCATAAAAGAAAGATAAAGAAATATTGGTGCGAGCGTTGCGCAAATGCGAACTCCCAACGGGTGACATGATATAAAAATCTTGCGAAATGCAAGAAATTTGTACTATTGGATGTACTATGATTACTATAAAACTCAGAGATGTCTCTGGTAATTGGCATACTTTTACCGGAGATTCCAAAATATCTATCACCGAACAGTGTGAAAAACTCGGTATTGATTCGCCTTTTGCCTGTCGCGCAGGCGCATGTACTACCTGTGCTTGTCGTGTCAGATCTGGTGCAGAACATCTCGTGCAAAATAGATTTGGAGAAAAACTCATAGAGACTGACGATGACCAATTTCTGGCCTGTATCGGTGGTCTCCATGAGTGACACGCTGCCTCAACTGAAAACTACGAAGTAGTCCTAGATTACACGGAGTAGTCTATTTGAAGAAGAAGGGAGCTATGGTTTTGAGTATCCACGGGACGAGTGCGAGTGCTACGAGACCGATGAGTATATCCATGATTTTGCTCTTGGCTTTGCTTTTTATTTCTTCTGTTGCAACACCGGAGATAGACATACCTATACCGAGTATGACCATGAGGAGGACGCCTATGACGAGACTGATAAAGAAGATATATTTGTATATACTTGAGATAAATTCTATAAATCCATTTGATGCTGAAATATAGCATTTATATCGTGCCATCTGACTGTTGTTTCCAAAAAAACCACCAAAGCTTCACTTTTCTCCCGCAATCCCGCAGGGTTCACTTGTGTAGGTCACAATTTGGAGATTTTTCCCGAGAAGTCCTGGAGGGAGATCATCCTGTTGGTAATTTCACCCCTGTGCCCAGGCACACGATGTCGCGAGGAGAGTGAGTATGAGTATGTATATTTTTTTCATAGTTTTTTAGAAGAGATTAAGTCATACGAGTTCTACGAGAAGCGTGTATGAGAGTATGAGGAGTATCGTGGCAAAGAAAGTGTAGAGAATTATTTTTTTACCCTTATCAGCCCGTTCTTCATCTCCTGCTGCAGTGATGTAGTAGTATGACCCTATGATAATCGTGACGATAGCAATAGGTCCTGCCATAAAGAGGAAGAAATTTGCTCCTGCTACGAGTACACTGATGATGCCTGTGGTATTGAGCGTTCTTCAGAAGAATATAGCACGATAGATAGATTCGATAAATCCGACTATCACGAGAGCAATAGTTCCATAGACGAGTCTCATTTTTGCAGTTTTTGATATGCCTTCATCTTTTCCTCAGAGGAGCATCGTAAATCATCCCCAAGTAAACATGACAACGGCTGTTCCAATCATCGCCATTTCGAAAAATTTTACTATAGCAATCACACTACCATTTCCCCAGAAATTCTGTGGACAGAAGAAATAGTTACATGTTTCGAGAGCTGATTGGCTGAATTCTCCGCCCGGATCTCGTGTCGATATTGATCATACTTTACGACTAAAACCACTCGTCAGATAGCCACTTCCAGTGAATATACGATAGAGGAGCTCAGCGACATTGATCAGAAATAGTCCTATAACTATGAGGAGTATCCGATACATTCCATCACTGCGCTTTTCTTCACTTCCCATGCTGCTGACCCAGAGGAAACCAACATAGAGCATAGCGAGGAGTGCTACACCATTGAGGATTATCCGGACAGCTTGGATAATATCAAGAGCGACATTTCTCACAGCTCATACGAGATCTCCAGAACCAGGGCGGAAGAGCGAGTTATCTGCGAGATTACGAGTACTGCTCGTGGCATTACCTATTCCTGTGACGCCAGCTGCCCATGAGGTATTCATTATGAGTACGCAGACACAGAAGAGTATGTGTGGTGCAAATTGACGAATGTTTTTGATAAAATAATGCATAGATTAAATATCCTGATTAGTAAAAAATCCTGAATAATCTTCTCGGCGAATGATGCCTTTTTGTTCGAGTTCTTGAGCGTGAACATACATAGGGATCATGCCTTCTGACCGACCCATCTGGATGGCATTATTGATCTGTGATAGGTCGCCTGAACGGATGAGATTTTTGATACCACTATTCACGAGCATGAGCTCGTAGATCGCTATTCGTTTATTTGTTCCATCTCTGCGAGGTACCAATCTCTGCGATAGGACTCCCAGGAGACTATCTGCGAGTCTCGTGTATATCTGTCTCTGTTGTTCTGGACTGAAGAATTGAGCAATACGACTAATAGTCTGCACACTACCAGATGTATGGAGTGTAGAGAAGACGAGATGTCCTGTCTCTGCGAGATTAAGAGCTGCTTCGACTGTATCTGGATCACGCATCTCACCGATCATGACGACATTTGGGTCTTCTCGCATAGAGGCCCGAATAGCGGAGACAAACGAACTTGTATCCCTTCAGACTTCTCGCTGTGAAAATATAGATTTTTTGTCTTTGAAGAGGAATTCTATAGGGTCTTCGATGGTAATGATATTTTCACCACGAGTCTTATTGATTTCCTCGAGCATGGCAACGAGCGTCGTTGATTTACCTGACCCTGTCGGTCCTGTGACGAGTACGAGACCTTGTTTTGCATTAATAAAACGATCTATAGCTTGAGGTAAATCGAGTTCCTGCATCGTTTTGGCATTTTGCTCAATTCTTCGGAAAGTGAAATTGAGATTTTCGAGTGCCCAGGCTCCGTTAACACGAAATGAAATACCATCCGTTTCTGTCACATAACCAAAGTCTACATCGTGTGATTTTTCGAGTTTTTCGAGTATGTCTGGGTGTTTTTGAAGTATCTTATTCTTGACCTGGTCCATGTGTTCTCGTGAGAGAGATGGTTCATGTTCCATTTTGATGAGGACTCATTCGATTCTCACTGTGATTGGTTTTCATCCTGCGAGATGTACATCTGATGCCTTTGCAGCTACTGCGTACCGCAATATGCTCTCTATATTGAGTTGTTTTTTCTCTTCGTCATCAAAAAATTTCCACGATTTTGGATCAGTCGTATCTCAACTTGTGACATGAGATATATCTTGTTGCTGTTGTTTTTCTCGTACAAAATTAATTACCTGAGGAAATCTCTCTCGAGCATAGGCCTTAGCTTCATCAATACTCTGGACAATATGTACTGCTTGCCGGATTCCTGTTATTTCGAGGACATCTCCTATCTTTCCTGGAATAACAATCGTCGTGCCTCCATTATTTTGGAGGTATTTTGTTATCTCGAGTATACCGGTGATAAAATCAGTTTTGATTCCCTCAACACGACTCAAATCAAACACAGCTACTTGAGGTGCTTCTTTGGCGTATTTTAGTACGCTTCAGAATATCGCGGGTGATGATTTCTCGTCGAGAGTACCAACACAAGTGAGTATGAGGAGACCATCTTCGTGAGAGAGACTGTTTTGAGTTATTTCCATAACCAAATAATACCCTATTTCTTCTCTATTTTCCAACTTCTTCGACTACGAGAGGAGCAAGAAGGATATTGACTTATTATTTATTTATTTTATTCGTATTACTTTTATTCCTTCTTCTGGCCCATCTGATGGTCATTTCTGCCTAAAAAGAGGGTGTCCACTTGATGATGAAGGTGCGCCAATTTGCTGTAAATCATCGAGATTAATCTCTACTTGCTGTACTTGAGTATTTGCTTTTGCTGAGAGTATACCTCGTACAACACGATAATTCACCTCATCCATCATCTGTATGAAGAGCTCGTAGGCTCGCTCTTGGTAGACGAGGAGGGGTTGTTTTTGATTATACCCCTCAAATGCTACATCTTCACGGAGATTTGCCATTTTCTCAATATGTTCCATCCAGAGCTGATCGATAGCAGCGAGGTATATTTCTCTCTGAAATTGGTCAAAATTCCTCTCTCCGAAGAGTTTTTGGACTTCTGTGAGTTTGTCTCTCCAGAGGGTATAGATTTCATCTTTTACGTCTTCAAACTCATTACCCTGCATTGTGACAGGGGTTTTGAGTATATCGCTCATACTCGCAGAGAGTTTATCTATATCGACTTTTCCTTCCTCATCTTGGTGCTTCATGACCATGCGTTCAGCTTCATCGCGGAATATTTTTTCAATTTGGAGATCAATATCTGATCCGGTGTCATCATTTTTTGCGAAATCTTCGAGCATTTTTTGCCGTCTGCCATAGACGATGAGACGATGCTGATTCATGACATCATCGTATTCGAGGACATGTTTTCGCATGTCAAAATGTCGTCCTTCTACTTGTTTCTGAATTGCGGTAATTCTCTTTGTTAGTGTGCGGCTCTGTATGAGTGGTTCGTTTTCTGGGAGACTCGCGAAAAATGGTGAATTGAACATCGAGAAGAGTTTGTCTCCACCAAATATACGCATGATATCATCACTTGGTGAGACCAAGAACTGACTCATACCAGGATCACCCTGACGACCAGCACGACCACGGAGCTGATTGTCGATACGACGAGTTTCGTGTTTTTCTGTACCGAGTATTGCGAGGCCGCCCAGTTCTGCGACTCATTCACCGAGCTTGATATCTGTTCCTCGTCCTGCCATATTGGTGGCTATGGTGATAGCACCTCGCTGACCTGCTTTACCCACTATCTCAGCCTCTCGTGCATCCTGTTTTGCATTGAGGACTTCGTGTTTGATGCCTTTTTTTGTGAGCATATCAGAGAGGAGCTCGGACTTTGCGACCGAGACGGTACCGACGAGGATAGGCTGTCCAGTTGCGTGGATTTTTTCGATAACACCGACGATGTAATCAAATTTCCCTTTTTCATTTTTGAAGAGAAGATCAGCACGGTCATCACGAATGAGGGGTTTGTTCGTCGGTATCTGTACGACACTGAGACCGTAGATTTTCTGGAATTCTTCTTCCTCTGTTTTTGCTGTACCAGTCATCCCTGAGAGCTTCTCATAGAGACGAAAAAAGTTCTGATAGGTGATATTTGCTAGTGTCTTGCTCTCTCGTTGTATTGTGACATTTTCCTTTGCTTCAAGTGCCTGATGGAGACCATTGCTAAATCTCCTTCACTCCATGACACGACCAGTATGTTCGTCGATAATCATGATATCCTGTCCTCGTACGAGGTAGTCGATGTCGCGTATGTAGCATGCCTTTGCACGGAGAGCATTCTCTATGTGATGGAGGTCATTGTAGTGATCTGAGACAAATATGTTTTCTATTCCCAGGGACTTTTCTATCCTCTCGATACCTTCTTCTGTGAGGGCAACTGTTTTTGTTTTTTCATCGACGGTGTAATGCTCTGGATGTGAGAGCTTGTTTGCCATTTGGGCAAACTTGAGATATTTCGAAGTCGGTTCATCATCAGGTGAAGATATAATGAGTGGTGTACGAGCCTCATCGACGAGAATCGAATCCACCTCATCGACGATAGCAAATGCACGACGAGACATGACCTGATCAGTGATACTCGGAGCCATATTATCACGCAGATAATCAAATCCGAGCTCAGTATTTGTCACATAGACGATGTCACAGTTGTAGTTTTTTCTCTTCTCATCACGAGATTGATTATTGAGTACAACACCAGTCGTGAGACCGAGAGCGCTATATATAATACTCATTTCTCCAGCATCACGACGAGAGAGATATTCATTAACTGTCACAACATGGACAGGATCACCAGACAGGGCATTGAGATACGCTGCGAGAGTCGCTACGAGTGTTTTACCTTCACCTGTACGCATCTCAGGTATATTTCCGTCATTGAGTGTGAGTGCACCGATGAGCTGTACATCAAATGGTATCATATTCCATACCTTCTGCGATCCATCAGAGAGAGTGAATTCTTGACCAAAAATCAGCTCACTTGCCCTTCTGTGGAGTGCGAGAGCTTCAAAACGGATATTCTGCACCATAGCCTCGCGAGACTGTATGTATGTTTTTTTATTTTTCTCATGTGCTTCGGCTTTTTCTATGAGACCGAGAGAGACATCGTTATTGATTTTGTCTTTTTCTGTGATAAATGCGAGTCGAATTGGCTCAAATCGTGAACTAAATTCTCTTGTTTTTGATTTTACCGCATCGAGATTATCAATAGTTTTTTGATATTCTTCTTCAATTTTTTTGATTTTTAAGAGGTCTTTCTGGTATCCATGGAGCATGACGACTGTGGGATCGCCGAAGAGACGGTTCAGGATGTTCATACACTTTTTCTACAAATTAAAAATGAATAATTAAAAATGAATAATGATGGATTTTCATTTAATTTTGTGCAATTATAGGTATTTTTTGACTTTTTCAGTTCTAAGTGTTTGACAAATATTTTAACTCCATTTATCTATATATTTTTCGACATCAAATTTTTTCTTCATTCCGCCGAAGGTCATAGAGCGTACGAGACCGTAGTGTGTTTTCTTTGGCGGAAAGGGTCTATCGTGTTTCCCAAAACACCAGGCAATACCAGTGTAGCCGTTTGGACTACATCCATCAATTGCGTAGGTATCATTGAGATAGACACCGATTCAGTAGGCTTTTTTCCAGTCTCGGAACCACCGCAAAAGTTGTTTGCCCCAATACATACGGACATAGCCGTGGATTTTTCCTGTTCTGACGAGCTCATGTTGTGCAGCGTTCCAGAGTGGATCTTCTGTTCTGCCGTGCTTCAGATCATCGAGTGAATATTCGTTTTGTGTCAGAAGGGAAGTCTGCTTTTCTCGGTCTTCGTCGAGAGTTTTTATGACCCAATCGGGGAGACAGTTCCATTGATCCGGATGCTTCTCATAGTACCACATGTTGATGGCGAGTTCTCGTCGGACGAGACATTCTTCGAGAAAGCCAATGAGAGAAGTTTCAAGTTTTGAGTTTCAAGTTTTGAGTTGACTGCACTCGTGATATATCTGGAGTGGTGATATGCAACCAAAGTGGAGATAGGGGGAGAGCAGGGAAGTATTTTCTTCGTTTGGATTTTTCCTGGCTGTGTCATAGTAGGGGAGTTTCTCTTTTTTAAAAGTATTCCAGTGCTTCTCAGCATGCGACTCTCCTCCGATAAATTTATTTGCATTTCCACAGCTTATATCAGTGAGCTCAGAGAGATACTTTTTATACCAGGATGATTTTGCTACTTTTCATAGATCGTCGTGAGTTTGTGTACATTCGACTTTTTCAGGAGATATGTTTCTTTCTGGTGTCAGCATTGTGACAGTATTCCAGTATTTTTTTCTGAGCGTATAGGCACCGTATTCGACATGGTCGCTGGCTATCCACGGAGGCAGGAGGCTCGCATCATCGACGAGAACTATGGGGAGAGAGAGTGTGTCTCCAAAATGTGTCAAAATATCTCGAAAATATCGGACATAGGTCGCACTCGCGACTATCATCCCAATATCATTTTTTTTGACTATTTTCTCGATAATTTCTCGAGTTTTTCCATAGATGACTGATAGTGTGAGGCCTGCGTCATGGTATGATGTTCTGAGTTCATCGATTGATTCGATGAGGAAAATAAGCTGACGAATATTCTCGTGCTGATATTCGTTATCTATGGTGATAAGGGGGATGAGTTTTTGTTTTTTCTGAAGGGCGTATTCACTCGCATAGGCGAGACCACAGTTCCACTCTGTACGAAGTGCTCATTCGGTCCAATAGAGGATATTTCAGCTCTTGTACTGCGCATCATTCAGATGTTGTATTCTGCGAGAATCAAACATGACTAGAGTATATAGAGAAGTTCTCCGAGCGCTAGAGCCGGAGCCTGTCTATATGTTACTGCTCATGTTTGGAGTTTCTCGAGCATCGTTTTTTGATACTGGCACTCGAGCTCGATACATGCTTTTGCTTGAGCTCCGTAGGTTGACTCACCAGAGAGCATGAGATGATGTGGGCGTGTCGTCATCGATGTTTGCATATCGTAGATTTCTTCTGGTGTTACTTTGCCTTCTTCTGTGAGCATGCTCTCGAGAAAGCCTGTTGCACAGATGGATTCGACACCATGACGACGGCAAGAGTCAAAGAAATATACCTGCACATCATGCATATTTGGTACGGCACGAGGATCCATCTCGACGCGGAGATCGCCTCGCCCAAACATCGCGAGCGTGAGATAGTTTAAATCAAGGATTTTATCGATATTGTAGACGGCATACGGAGTTTCAAATTTTCCACCAAGTTCTCATTTGTAAGCATATTCATCGCGCATGATTCTGACAAAGTGCTTGATATCCTCGGGAGTACTAAAATACGACACCATGATATTATCAACGAATTCAAAACCGAGAATATCACGGGCAAATTCGATACTTTTTCGGTCGTGGTCAGTGATACAATCAATACCAAGAGGGCGATTACGGACGCAGATACCCTTACGACCACCGAGCTTAAATGTCGATTCTCCTGAGAGGATCTCTGTGCATTCTATCACTGCTCTGTCTCCTGATTTTTGTCTGACAGTAGCAGACATCTTGCCATCATCAAATATCACGACATCACCAATCTGCATCACCTCGACGATTTGAGGGAAGCAGACACGGAGCTTACCCGGCTCACAGAATCGCTCTTCTGAAGTGGCTGGCGCATAGGTGACTTCGAGCATTTCTCAGAGCTCTACTGTGATATCACCCTGTGGTCCCATCTCGTGAATTCGCGGTTTTGGTCACTGGAGATCTATCAAAATAGCGACATATTTATGGATAGTTCTCAGATATTGCGCGAGTGCACCCAGGTCTGATTCTTTGCCAATATGAGAACAGTTGACGCGGTATATACCTATCATATCGAGTGTTTCTGGTGTTTCGCAGAGGACTTTTGCGAGTGCTGGTCCATGAGTCGCGACGATATAGTTCTGGGGTATCGTTTTTTTCTCTTCACGAGAGGTGAGAGATATATGTTTGAATGCTTCTAGAGCTTGACTGTAGAGGAGTGTCTTTTCGTTTTGCATAGAGGGATTGTAGACAGAAAAATATCAATGCAAATTTTATTGCTAAAAGGAATAGAGGAGTATACTGGTAGTCCTACTTTTTAAGCCTTTTCATTATGAATTTTCTAATATCACTTCTGCTCTCTGCAGTGGCTGTATTTGCAGCTGGTTACATCGTCCCTGGTGTGCAGATTGACGGATTTGTCACCGCTCTCATCGTGGCTATCGTCCTCGGTCTCGTGAATGCGACTATCGGATTCTTCTTGAAGATGCTCACAGCACCTCTCAACTGGCTCACTCTCGGTCTCGTCTCACTCGTGATCAATGTCCTGATGGTACTCCTGGTTGATAATTTTATCACAGGATTTAGTACCAATGGTTTCTGGGCTGCAGCAATATTTGCTCTTGTCCTATCTATCATACAGTCGTTTCTCTGAGTCATGAAAGACTAATTGAATTATTCATAAAAAACCTCCCAGATCTGGGAGGTTTCTTCTTATTCCCTATATTTATCTAGTACTATTGGCCTTATTAAGACCTGGAAATTTCCATACACTATCTGCACTAGAGCTTCCATCAGCCGGTCTTACAGCTGGAACATTGAACATTGTTAGAATATCATCAACTACCCCAGGGATTATAACTACTGGAGTGTGAGCAAGATTACCTTGAGCAGAGCGAGGATATTCATGGCCAAAATCTCGACCACCTAAAGATAAATTCGGATGAGACATATAAGTGTATTGTTAAAATATATATTACATACATATTTTATAATGTACAAAAATTAGTCAACAGAAAATGATTATTTCCTATCTTTCCAATTCCACCATTTGAGGAGTTCTGGGTCGCGTTTCTCGGGAGGAGTATCGGCGAAATAGACCGCACAACGGAAAGTGTAGAGCAGGCAAGGATCTTGCACGCTTCATCGCAGTTTATTCACCATTTCATAGATGACCTCGGGATTCTGTCCTCGTAAATCCTCTACCTCTATAAAACCCATCTCTACTAAATCACGGGCGATGACTTTTCAGATTCAGGGGATTTGGAGGAGAGGGGATTTCATTTTATAGACCATTTATAGCTAGATACAAATCACTTGCCATTCTTCTAAGAGGATTTCGTTCTTTTTCATAATTTTTGTAATTATCACGATTTTCTTGAGACCAATTTCTAATCGTTACCCACCCATTTTCTGTTTTAATTCTTACATATTTTTCTTGCTCAAGTCTTCATCTAATTTTTTGGAGGGTTTGAGCTCGTATAGTTCATAAGTTGTACTCTCTGCATATATCTGATATTCCTTTGAGATAAAAGAGCAATTTTTCTGGTGTTAAATCCATTGTTCAAATATTATGCTTTATAGGATTCCTCAATTGCTTCTTTTGAGACTTATCAAATAAATGCTCTATGTGACTAATAGACCAAGAGAGTATCATGTTGATATCATTCAGTAAGTAGTATGCATTTTCTATATTTTTTGCTCCTTTTATTCCATATTTTTCGGTGTATGTTTGTAGTTTCTTAAAGTTATTATGACCTACAAAACAATATACCATCAGAAATGATTTCCATCGTAGTTCTGATCAGAGAGCGTGACGCAAATTATCAATTTTTCTTTTGTAATTTTCTCGTTCCAACCGTATTTTTTTATCAATCACTCCTCGTGTTTTATCTCAGAAAAATTCTTTTGTTTTTACTCTTCTTTTTTCAACAATTGTTTTGAGTATTTCTTGAGTTTGAGATACAGAAATAGAGGAATTACCAATGACTATTTTTTGTTCACTCTGACTTGCAACTCCACCAATAATACTCCTCAAATCGCCAACCAATTTTGGTAAGAGTACATTTGCAATAAGAATCAAAGATTGTTTGAGAATATCATCTTTTTGCCCATTCAAAAGGGCTTCTCTTGTTTTTTTATGTTTTATTTCCTGGCTTTCATAGTGTTCTAGTAGGTTTCTGAGTTCACTCAAATATTTAAAATGCTTTTTAAATTCTTCCCAACTGTTATAACAACAGAAAAAATGCCGTTTTAATCAGAGAAATAAAAACGCAAAGTCTTTTATAACATATTGATATTGACTTGTGAGAGGATCGAGCTCTTTATTTTTAAATCGAATTGTAAAAGGAATATGCCCTGTTTCATGTGAAAAGTTTTTATCTTGTTCTTCTAGTAAACTGTAGAGTTTTTTACCTTGTTTGTTGTTTTTGATTCCTTCACGAAAACATTCATCAATTGCAGCACTTGTAAGATCTATGAAATAGCGTAACTGATGACGAAAGTCTCGGTTTTCAAATAAGTTATGGAGAAATATATACCCTTTTTTCATAAGAGTATTGTATTTCTTTTGTGATTAATAAAAGAGATTGAGGAACCCCTCAAAAATGGGTTACCTCAAACCCCCGAATATGAGGAGACAAGGAAACAGCTGCTTGAGGAACCCCTCAAAAATGGGTTACCTCAAACAGATATTTGAGATATACCCATTTTCAAGAGGATTCAAGACTTGTGGACTTACGGTAAACTGCCGATCTTGATTCCGTTATGTGTTTTCCTTCCTATTTTCTAAATCTTCTGCAATCCGATTCGTCCTTTGTCATTATCGACTTGGATGACTTTTACATGGACTTTGTCTCCAGTGTTCACGACATCTTCGACGCGTTCAACTCGTTTATCAGAGAGTTTGCTAATATGGATCATACCAGATTTGCCACCACCGATTTCGACGATAGCTCCGACACCTTCGAGGATTTTCACGACTTCACCATCGAATTCTTGACCGACTTCGATATCACGGACGATATTTTCGATAGCTTTTTTCGCACCTTCACCAGCTTCTTTGCTTGGACCAGTGATGACGACTGTTCCATCGTCTTCAATGCTGATTTCTACGCCGAAGTATTTCTGCATGTCCTGAATAGTTTCACCACCTTTACCGATGACCATACCGATTTTCTCAGGATTGATCTTCATAGAGATGAGTGCAGGAGCATGAGGAGAGACTTCCGGACGAGGCTTCTCGATAGATTTGAGCATACCCTGGAGGATAAATTCTCGAGCACCTTTTGCTTGTTCAAATACTTCTTTGACGATATTGAGGCTGAGTCCATCGATTTTTACATCGACCTGGAGAGCAGTGATACCTTTACGAGTACCAGCGACCTTGAAATCCATATCTCCGAGGAAATCTTCTTGAGCCTGGATATCAGAGAGGACGACATATTTTCCTGTCTCATCATCGTATATCATACCCATAGCGACACCAGAAACAGGAGCTGAGATAGGGACACCAGCATCCATGAGAGCGAGTGTCGATCCACAGACTGAACCCATAGAGCTCGAGCCATTACAGGTGTGGACTTCTGAGACGACACGGACAGTGTAGCCGAATTCTTCTACCTTTGGGAGGACAGGAACGAGCGCTTTTTCAGCGAGATTTCCGTGACCGACTTCACGACGACCGACTCCACGCATAGCTCGGACTTCACCGACTGAGTAAGGAGGGAAGTTGTAGTGATGCATGTAACGACGCTCGTATTCTGGATACATACCCTCGACGAGTTCATTATCGAGAGGTCCACCGAGAGTGGCAATAGAGAGTACTGATGTGACACCTCGACGGAAATGACCTGAACCATGTGTGAGAGGGAGGAGACCCACTTCTGTCATGATAGGGCGTACTTCGTCACCTTTGCGGCCATCTAGACGACGACCAGTAGCGAGGACATTTTTACGCATGATTTTTTTCACATATTTGTAGACCAGTTCTCCGATTTCGTTGCCGTTCAATTCTTCGGTATCTTCTGTGTAACCGAGTGCTGTTTTTGTTTCCTCTATGAGATGCTCGAGAGCATGGTGAAAGTCGATTTTACCGATATTATAGAGCGCTTCGATTTTTTCTGGAGAGAGTGTGGCAAAGACCTTTTCTTCGAGACCTGCAATGCCAGCACGGGTATCGAGATCCATCTTTGTGATAGGGTATTTCGCATTCACTGTTGCGACGAAGTCTTTCTGCGCTGCAGAGAGATCAGCGAGGACCTTCTGAGCGTATTCAAATCCACGCATCACCATCTCTTCACTTGCTTCTTTTCCACCCATTTCGACCATCGTGATAATCGATGAAGTACCAGCGACGACGAGCTCATAGAGAGCGTTATTTATTTCTTCAAAGGTTGGATCAAATATCATACCACCGTCTTCCATGACCGCGAGACGGACACCAGAGACGGAGTCCTCAAACTGATGAACACCAGCAAGCTGGAGAGCGATGCTCGCACCTGTGATACCCCAGACACCGAAATCTTGTTTACCAGTCGCAGAGTAGATAGTTGGGATTATTTGGACTTCGTTTGTAGTGCCTTTTGGGAACATCGGACGGATAGGTCGATCGATGAGACGAGAGTTGAGAATAGCAGAAGTCGTCGGACGAGCTTCACGCTTGTTAAAACGTCCACCACCGATATGACCTGTCGCGTAAAAACGCTCTTGGTAATCAACGGAAAGAGGGAAGAAGTCTGCTCCTGGTTTGCCTTTTTTGCTCACACCAACGGTCGTGAGGAGGACGTGACCAAGAGAATCCTTGATAGTGACAGCACCATCGATGAGGAGGGCAAATGAACCAGTCTCAAAGGTGTAGGTCTTACCAGCGATAGTATAAGACTTTGAAATCGGAGTAATCTCTCCGACGTTATTGTCGCGAATACCTGAAATCATAAGAAAAAATGAAGAAAATAAGCGCTTCCGTGGAAGAGCCTAGACTTACGCCATAACTGAATACTTCAGTCATCGAGCAAATCCAGAGAGTCTTCTCGCGAGAAACAGAATAATTATAGGGATTTTTTTGAAAAAAGCGAACATAATTTTATAAAAATTGACAATCTGTGATAAATATTAAAATTACTTATGTAAACCTTAAAATAATTTCCTGTTATAAATTTATGTCTATACCAGAAACTTCATTACCAACGGAAGCTGAGCTCAGAGAAGGGTATGTTATTTTTCATAAAATTGATTCTGACGAACTTAGTTTACAACTAAAACAGGGTGCAAAATTTGTAAAATTTACAATTGCAAGAGTGCGATGAGCTATTGCCGTCATTGTCATGCCTAATTGGATTGGAGCTGTTGCTGCTATAAAGAATGTTCCTGATTGCACTGCAATTGGAGGAGGAGAGATTCATGAAAAAGAGAAAAAAGATGTAAATTCTCTGCATTCACTGGAAGAAGTGTATGGGACAAGACCAATTCCGTCTGATTTAATGGCTATAATCCGAAAGCGTATTTTAGCTTATTTACCAGAAGAAACTAAGTAATTCTGAATCCGAGACAGGAGCGAGTTTCACACCAAGCAAGCGAGAAAAGAGTAGAATGAAGCGACCTGTCTGCCGGTAGGCAGGGTCGAACTTGCGACCGCAAGAATATTTCGAATTAGAGTTTTGGAGCCGATGACAGGAGCGAACTTTTCGCCTGCGAATAGCAGGATAGAGAAAAGTGAAGCGAGTATTGAACTTGCGACACGAGGTCGCTTGTGATTTGTTTGGCCTGCCATTCGAAGCGGATACAAAAGAACATTTGCCCATCCTTCGCTCCAAAGAGCTACGGAGGGCATTCTCCGCTTATGCGAAGAATGGAGCCGATGACAAGATTCGAACTTGCGACCTGAAGTTTACGATACTCCTGCTCTACCAGCTGAGCTACATCGGCATGGGGGCGAGTTTAATCTGTTTCATGGGTTTGACAAGTTTAATCCGAGGAGATTTTCTCCAGTAATTTTTTCTCTACTTCTATAAATATATCTTCGAGCTGGTCCTTTTCTTCTTTGGTAAATTTTGACAGTACCCAGTCTGCTGCCTCCATATGGGGATGACGACCGATACCTATCTTGATGCGCTTGATGTCTTTTGTTCCCAGGGATTCAATTATAGAGCTGATGCCATTATGACCGCCGCCGCTTCCTGTCTCACGAAATCGTACTTTCCCAAATTCCATATCGAGATCGTCTGATATGATGATGATATCTCATGGTTCTATTTTGAAAAAAGAGGCACACGCCTGGACGCTTTTGCCGGAGAGGTTCATGTAGGTTTCTGGCTTGAGGAGGATACATTTACTTCATTCTAGAATGCACGAAGTGTAGAGTCACTGATATCATTTTTTCCATTCTGGTGCGTCCATCTGAGAAGCGAGGTCATCCACAAAAAGAAACCCGACATTGTGCCGAGTTTCTCTGTATTCTTTTCATGGATTTCAGAGACCAACAATAAGATACATATTTTTTAGATACAAAAGACAAAGTACAGAGTACAAAATAGATGATTTTTTGATAATGGGCTAGGAAAGAAATCGATTAGTGGGTCCGCCATTTTGTATTTTTAGTTTTGTATTTTGCACTACACTGAAAGCGTTTAGAGGTCCCCAGTCCAGTTTCCTACACCATTTGGACTATTACCACCCTGGCTACGACTCCCACCAAAAGTAGGGATGCCAGATGATGAGCCACTTGATGAGAAGCCTGTTTGTCCACTTGCGACAGCAAAACATGATTGGTCAGTATTTCCAAATACACGATCTGAGACACATTTCATCGTCTGAAATATATTTCCTGGACTGAACTTCTCACCAATTGACTCAAATCCTACTGCTCGAGAGAGGGCAGGTGTGACCAGAATAATAACAATCATCACGATGAGACCGATGAGTGAATATCGAATCATATTGATTGCGGGATGGACTTTGTGTTCATCACCTCCAGAGATGACTAACAAAAATCCTCACCAAAGCACGAAAACAATTGTGAGGATAATAGCGATGAGGAGGAGGATGGCGATTCCGACGGTCATGAGCTCTTCCAGAGTATAAATCTGAGAAGCTGAGTCTGCAAAGGTGGATGTCTGAGCGTAGACTATTGAGGTGAACATGGTTCGACGAGGTTTAAGAAGAGCTTTTTATCACTTTTGATGCCGATAATACGGACGAGAGACTGGAGAGCACGAATAGTTTTTCATCCACGACCAATAACACGCTTCATGTCATCACTGTGGACAGTGAGTTGATAGCGTGTAGCGTCTGGATCTTCTTTGATCTCCAGGGATACTGCGTCAGGGTTTTCGACAATGTTTGTGATACAAAAGCGTATAAATTTTTCTGCCATAAAAAGGGGAGAGATGATACCGCTGAGCCCACGAACAAATATGCTACAACTCTCTACTAGACAGTGAGAGAGTTAGCTTTGAGGAGTTTTTCAACAGAAGGTGATAATTGGGCACCTTGTCCGACACGAGTGCGGACCTTGTCCATGTTGATTTCATACTTTTTTGTATGAGCATCATACCAACCGAGGATATCTATTTCGCCAGATTTGACTGGACGAGTATGCTCTGTGACGACGATGCGATAGTGAGGGAGATGTTTACGACCTGCACGAGAAAAACGAATCTTTAACATAAAAAAGAGAGATAATTACCCAGGTATTCTAGACAAATGTGTATAAATGCAAGTCTTTTTGATGATATTTTTCATTATTTCTGGCTATAACAACAAAAAAGTGGATTTATTGTCTGTTTTTACTATTATCTGTCATATGTTTGACTCTCTCAAAAAAAATGCAGATATCTATGTTTCACTTGAGGAAACAGACCAGCCTATGACCTGGTGTGATGATTGTGGAAACTACGGTATCCAAAAAGCACTCTTCCAAGCACTCACACTCGAATGACGACAGCCATCTGAGACGATCGTCGCCTATGATGTCGGATGTTCTGGAAATGAATCGGATAAGGTCGGACTCACTACTATCCATGGTCTCCATGGACGCGTCCTACCCCTCGCAACTGGTATCAAAATTGCTCATCCTGAAATGACGGTCATAGCTCATGCGGGTGATGGGGCGACTCTCAGTGAAGGTATCAATCATCTTATCCACACCGTTCGACATGACAGAAATATCCTCTTCATACACCATGTTAACGCGACATTTGGCCTCACGACTGGGCAAGCGAGTTCCGTCACACTTCCTGGTACGAAAATGAATGCCGCACCAAAAGGTGTCGATACGCCACCTGTTGATTCTCTCCGAATCCTCTCTGGATGTAATCCGTCATTTGTCGCACGGACCCTCTCGTATGATATGGACCATATGACAGCTGTGTTCCAAGAATGACTCCGTCACCCAGGTTTTGCCTATATCGAAGTCCTCCAACTCTGTCCAACCTATAATCGTGTACAAAATCGTGAATGGTATGAGCGAAACATCGTCCATGTCGGTCAAGGATATATGCCAAACCATGAGAGCTTCCTCGGTTGTCTCAAGCTCGCAAAGATGCCAGTAGGTGTTCTCTTGAATGAACCGAGACAGGAGATACAGACAAGGAAAAATCTCATACAAGAAGTGAGGAAGTATGATATTACCCATTTACTGGAGTAAATAATGAAAAATTCAAAAAACAAAGAGCAAAATGGCGGATTTTTTTATAACGGGATTAACTTGATTAACGGGATTAACTTGATTAACGGAATTAACGAATTAAACTAATAAAACAAATTAAACTTTTTCAATATGGCAGAAAGAATAACCTGGGATCAATACTTCATGGGACTCGCGCTCCTCTCCGCAAAACGCAGTAAAGATACGAGGAGTAAAAATGGAGCATGTATCATCGATTCACATAATCGTATTGTCGGAATTGGGTATAACTGATTTCCAAGAGGTTGCCCTGATGATGAATTCCCACATGCACGAGGTCGTGATGAGCAGGGAAATCTCATACGACTCTATGATTCAAAGCATGCCTATGTCGTCCATGCAGAGGCGAATGCTATTCTCAATTCTATGGGGAGAAATATGGAAGGAGCAACACTTTACTGTACAATGCCTACTTGCAATGAATGTGCGAAGCTCATAATCCAGGTCTGAATCAAACGAGTGGTTTATTTTGCCAGTCCTACCTATGAAAATCGTGATGAATTTCTCGCCGCTAAGCGTATGTATGCTTCTGCTGGTGTCCTCTGTGAAGCCTATACTGGCCCAGTAGATACTCTCGAACTTCATTACACTGATTCCCACGGTAGAAGTGAGAAAAAAGAAGATTGTTGTTAATTTTATTTCTTCTTCAAGATATCAATAAATGTCTCACTTGGGATAGATACTTTTCCAAATTCTTTCATTTTCTTTTTACCTTTCTTTTGTTTATCAAGGAGTTTGTTTTTTCGAGTGACATCACCTCCATAGAGATATCCTGTCACATCTTTCCTGTATGCATTAATGGTCTCACGGGCGATGACTTTTGCACCAATAGCCGCCTGGATGGGTATAGAGAAGAGTTGTTTCGGGATAGCTTCCTTCAGCTTGCCACAGAGCTCGATGCCGACATGAAATGATTTACTTCTATGAGTAATCGTTGAGAATGCTGAGATTCGCTCGTTATTCACTAGGATATCTATCTTTACGAGGTCGTCTCGCTTGTAGTTCAATTGTTCGTAGCTCATACTCGCATAGCCTGATGAGCGAGATTTTAGCTCATCATAGAAATCGGTGATGATCTCTGCCATCGGTATCTCGTAGGTCAGGATTGAGCGAGTTTCGTCGATGTATGCCTGATTTTTGTAGATACCACGATGTTCCTGGGCGAGCTTCATCATCTCTCAGACCATATCAGAACGGGTGATGATCTCGAGTTTCACTATTGGTTCCTCTATCCACTCATAGGTTCCTGGCTCTGGGAGATTTTCAGGATTCTTGATCCAGAGGCGGGTATAGGTTTTTTCACCTATTTTCTCTACTTGGAGAGGAGTATTTTTGAATTCATGGCTGTGATCTCCAGGCATCATAACTTGATAGGTGACTTGGGGGCTCGTGAGGATGACATCAAGGTCAAATTCTCGATCAAGTCGCTCCTTGACTATCTCCATATGCAGAAGTCCGAGAAATCCACAACGAAATCCATGTCCGAGAGCGGGGGAGACTTCGTGTTCATTTGTCAGGCTACTGTCACTCATCTTGAGTTTCTCGATATCTGTTTTGAGCTGATTGTAGTCTTCTGTATCGACAGGGTAGACACCAGCAAATACATAGGGAACGACTTTTTGGAATCCTGGAATAGGGTGCTTGTATTCAGGTGCACCAGCAAAAATAGTATCACCGACGCGAGCTTCTTGCAGTGTCTTAATCCCTGTGACTATGTAGCCTATTTCTCCTGTCTTGAGAGAAGGAAGTGGATGATATTCTGGTTTGAAACAACCTACCTCGAGGACATCGACAACGGTGTCTGTACTCATGAGTGTGATTTTATCACCTCGTTTTATTTCCCCAGAAAACAGCTTGATGTAGATGACGACACCACGATATGAATCGTATTGAGAATCAAATATGAGACCGAGCTTGACGGAATCTGGGATTTTTCAGGCTGCATTGTTGGTGATTATTTCTCCTCCGGCTCCGACTGATCGTGGCTCAGGAATTCGCTCGACGATGGCATCGAGGACTTTGTCGACATTGGTCCCTACTTTTGCTGAGACGGGTATGATATCTGCTTCATCACAGCCTATGAGTGAGACGATTTCTCTCGTGACTCGAGGAATGTCTGCACTTGGGAGGTCAATCTTGTTCAAAACGGGAATAATCACGAGATTATGCTCGATGGCCATGTAGAGATTTGAGAGCGTCTGTGCTTCGATACCCTGAGTCGCATCGACCACGAGGACGACTCACTCGACTGATGCGAGACTTCGAGAGACTTCATACTGGAAATCCACATGACCTGGCGTATCGATGAGATTGATTTCATTTCCTTTCCAGGACATCCGCACTGGTGTGAGCTTTATTGTAATTCCTCGCTCTTGCTCTATCTCCATAGTGTCGAGCATTTGGCTGTTTTTCATTTCGCGCTTTTCCTTGGTTCCGGTGAATTCGAGCATCCTATCTGCAAGGGTTGATTTGCCGTGATCGATATGCGCAATGATTCAGAAGTTTCGGATAGACATGCCTGTATCTTAATAAAAAGGATGAAAATGCAATTATTGTCGTTGCAAAGTTTGATTTCTATGCGATTTTATGATACCATTTGTCTATGAAAAAAATCATCATCCTTCTCTGGGCACTTTCGGGGCTGGCTTTTGCTCTCACAGATACTGATGCAGATGGTGTGGCAGATGACCAGGATATCTGTCCGAGAGTCTATGCCCGCTCAACCACAGGCTGTCCTACACTAGCACCTCCTGTTACTTCTCTGACTCCCAATAATTGTCTCGCTGCCCAGCTCAAAAATGGTAAAACAATTGTCACTATTCGTCCTGTCTGTGATGCTACTACCAAGGTGTGTCCAAGAGTAGCCAATATCCTCGGTGTCCAGTCGTGTGATCCTATTTTTCCTGTTATTTTTGATCAAAAAACTGGTCTCGTCCTCGTCAGAGGAAGTATTTATATCGTAGATTACACCAAGTAAACCATGCGACGCCTTCTCGTTCTTCTTTCCGTCTTTCTCTTCTCTTTTCCACTTGTTTTCTCACAGGATGCGAGTAGTCAATTATCTGCTTCTCTGTCACTCTTCCCGAGTCATGAACAAGCGAGCGAAGAAAGTCCTGCAGATTCTCTCAAGCGGTTAAAGAAGAAACAACTCGAGATACTCTCCACTCTCAGTATTGAAAAACAAAGACTTCTCAACGAGACTGATGAAATATCTGAACAGAAAAGAGAGGACTTTATCAAACAAAAAAATGAGGAACTTGCCGCCATTAATCTCGATATAGAGCGCCTCCAGGAACTCCGTTCTCACGAGATAACTAATACCATTCAACAAATCTCATGGTATCTCCTGATTTTTCTCTTTATCTATCTCCTTCGTGTTATTTCGAGGAGTTTCCTGTCGCGTTTTGCGGGCTGATTTTCCAAGTCGCACCGAGAAGTCCTCTTTATTATTCATAAGTGGTTCTTTTATATCCTCTTTTTCGCTGCACTTTTGATGATATTTTCTGCTGAATTTATCTCGTTCCTGCCATTTATTGCTATCCTCACGACGGCTGTTGGTTTTTCCCTCCGAGAAGTCGTATCGTCTTTTATTGGATGGTTTGTCATAGAAGCGGATTCAGGATATCAGCCAGGTGACCTCATCGAGCTCGATACTATGACGGGTCGAGTAAAATCTATCACACCACTTCTCACCACAATCGAGGAATATGGTGTACAGTGATTTACTGGTAAAATCATCTCTTTTCCGAATAAAACTATTTTTGAAAAAAGTATCAAGAACTGGTCACATGGTTCTGATTTTCTGATGATTTCGAGTGATTTTCTTCTCACCTATGAGAGCGACATAGAAGCGGCCAAAGAGATACTCATGGAGGTAGTCGGATACAATGCTCTCCCTCAGTACTATAGTTCGAGAAAAGAAATCAACCTCTTCAAATCTATCTACAACTTCACGGATGCTGATCTCAAACCACAAATTCATGTACTCACTGATCATCGAGGTATCATCCTCCGTGTTCGAAACCTTGTCCATATGAAGGATAGATTTGTCGAGCAATCTCGTATAGCTGAGACATTTATCTCACGAGTTCAGAAGTCAAAAAATATCACCATGGGCAAGATATAGTTATCTCTTCCAACGAGCGTATACTCCTGTTGTAATACTTCTCTCGCTCGCGGTTTCCTGTATGCCGAGCTCGCCATGTTCTATCGTGCCTGCGGGGAGTATGTCGGCGAGGATATTTGCCAGCGTTGTTGAAAAAATACTTGAAGCATAAGTATTCACGAGGAAGAATAGGGGATCTGGAGAGATGATTCTCTTGATACTCTCGAGGAGGAGAGGAAAAGAAGTATCGAATTCCCATTTTTCACCATTGGCTCCATGACCAAATACCGGAGGATCCATGATAAATCCATCATAAGTATTTCATCTGCGCGCTTCTCGTTCGACGAATTTCACCACATCCTCGAGTATCCATCTGATAGAATCATCGGGCAAGCCTGAGAGTTCCATGTTTTTCTGAGCCCATCCAATGGTTGGTTTTGATCCGTCGACATGTGTCACTCTCGCCCCCTCCTTTGCACAGGCTATTGAGGCTATACCAGTATAGGCAAAGAGATTCAAGACCTTAATCTCTCTAGAAGTTTTGAGTTTTGAGTTTTGAGTTTCTAGTTGAGGAATCTTTAATAATCCGCTATTATTCATTTTTCATTTTTCATTTTTCATTGAAGTGCGTAGAACTTGTCTAGTCCAATCCCAATGAAGAGCCTGCTCGGGAAATACTCCTACATGGCGATAAGGTGACCATCGGCACTGCCAAGAAAGATCGCCATAGGACATCACCCAATCTCGGACATCGTCCGGTGTCTTCATCCATTTTCCTTGCCCACCACCACTTTTATCAAAAAATGCATCCCAATTCCAGTCTTTTTGATTTCTGGTCCAGAGCGCCTGAGATTCTGGTCGTGCTATTTTAAAACTTCAATAACGCTCAAATTTCATACCATCTCCAGAATCGAGGAGTTCGTAGTCTGGATAGGATTTGAGGAGGAGATGATTTGATACAATGGTCATATACAAGAAAGAAGAAATAAAAAGAAAAGAATAAAATTATTCACCATCATCTTCGCGGACGATTCCACTCTGTAGGTCTACCATACCTGCGTATTTTTTTCAGAGCTTGAGCAGCTGTGTATGTGTTCATCGTTCTACTATTTTCCCTTTTTCAATGACGATGATATCGTCAGCTGATTTGACTGTCTGGAGTCGATGAGCTATGACCACGACTGTTCTGCCTACGAAGAGATGCTCAAATGCTCTCGCCACCTTCTCCTCACTGTAGCTATCGAGGGCTGCTGTTGGTTCATCGAGGAGGATAATCTCAGGATCTTTGAGAAATATTTTTGCTATAGCGAGGCGTTGTTTCTGACCTCAGCTGAGCCTCACGCCGCGTTCACCTATTTCCGTTTTTATACCGTCTTCTAGCTCGTAGATAAATTGACACTCAGAGAGTTCTATCGCTTTTTTGAGCTGCTCTTTTGAGACCTTTCCTCGAGCTCCATAGAGCAGATTTTCTTCTATCGTTCCATCAAATACTGACGGTTCCTGTGTCAGATATCCGATATGAGGGTAGTAGCTATCCAGGCGTATTTCTGTTATGTCTTGACCGTCTATCATGAGTTTTCATCCTGTTGGTCGCATATATCCTGCGAGGAGTTTCATGATGGTTGTCTTGCCTCCTCATGATCGACCGACGAGCGCAGTTTTTTTACCTCCGGATATTTTTACTGAAAAATTTTCTAACACTGATGCCTGACTGTGGTATGAGAACTCGACATCCCGGAGCTCGTAGTCTCATTTTCTAAATTCAAATCTTCTCCCAGTATCATATCACTCTATTGCCGGAGTATTATCGATAAAATCCCAGAGCTTCTCTATGTGTACAAATGATTTTGTAAAATTTTCATAGTACTCAATACTATCACGAAGAGTTATCTCAAACATACCGAGTACAGTCAGAATCCCAATCATATCACTGAGGAGATATGTCTCACCAAAAACACGCATCCCCAGATAGTAATAACATCCCACGATAATTCCTGAGAGAAGAAACTTCGGGGTTTGAAAAAGAAAGGATCCCCAGAAATTTTGCTTTCGTGCAAGCTCCCAAGAATAATCTGATATGGCATCAATCTTTTTTATTTCTTTGTCTATTGAGCTATTTTGTAAAATTTCAAACTTTGACATGATGATTTTTGCCAATGCCCCAGTCGTTCTTACATTATTCTCTTTCCTTTGTTTTCTATAAAAAGTAGTGTGTTTATTGAAATAAATAATTGCTATAAAGATACATATGATTGTGCTCATTCCACCGACGAGTCATTGCCAGGGGAGGTCTCTCGCTAGGAATAATCAGAAGATAAGCGTAGTAATGACTCTTGCACCATGAGCCATAGTTCCCAGCAATGAGAGTGTGAGCTCGTCGACACCTTTTTGAAAAATACTAATAATTCTTCAGGTGCCCAATGCTTCTATTTTTTCCTGATCCAGCCGTATGAATTTTTTTAGGTATTTCCTATAGATGTAGGGGTCCCATGTATACTGCTGTTCTACCCAATAATAATTACGAAATATGAAACCTGCTACCTGGAAAGTTACCATAATTATGCTCGCTCAAATCAGAGTGTTTGTGAATCATTGGATATCTCCATTTTCTAAATCCTGCACAATCCTCCTCAAGAAATACGCTAGAAAAAGAGTGAAACAAGTCGTATTGAGGGTCGTAAAAATACGCATGAAGCTCACAAAGGGAAATGCTCCACACGGTTCAAAGAATCGTTTTGTTTTTTGCCAAAAATTCATGGAGTTTATTGTATTGTATTTCTTTCAAAGACAACCATATCAACTCGTTTATCCCATGGTTCTTCGGGTATAGTGCCCACTATCTGACACTTGAAGGCCAGACCGATAGTCGCTATATATTCCGATTTTTCTAATAATCTGTCATAAAAACCACTTCATCGTCCGAGTCTCGCTCCGTCTACTGTAAAGGCTCTTCCTGGAACAAGAATGATGCATTTTTCTGGTATTTGTATCTCTTCAGTTGTTTGTGGTATCAGAAATACTTTTTTCTGGTGATCCTCACACCATGTGTGAATATTACTCGTATCTATCTCGTCCGGAAATGCTGTGTAGCTCACGAGTGTTTCAAAGTCGTATTGCTCTAAGAGAGCGATTGCCTCATTGCAGACAGCAATGTTTTCTGTTTGTCTTGACTGGAGAGATTGAGACTCTATCTGTTTTTGGACATGATTTCGGAGAGTCTTTTTGTCCATATTTTATCGGAGGTATTTTGCTTTATTTGCTTCATGCTCAGCTTCTGTTGTGGCTGTGCGGATGACTCCTCCAGAATCATGGAGATAATACCAGGCTGGTGTTTCTGCTGTGGCATTGAGTGTCGCCATAAATGCATCTCTGGATACGCTTGCGATTGGTGTTGGCGGGAGTCCTATCTTTGTTCGAGTATCATAGATATTATTTTTTGCATCACGGACACTCTTTGCGAGACTGTAGTGATTGTTGACATATTTTTGGCACTCATTTCCTGGTATGAGTTCGGCATAGCATACTGTGATATCTGCTCCTATGTGCCATCCTTGTCGGAGTCTTTTTTTGAGAATATCTGCTACTATTGGGAGCTGTGTCGAGCTTTTCTCTTCTTCACCGACGATAGAGGCGAGTATGAGTACATCATAAAATGCATCAACTGGTTTGCCACTGGCGATAAATGGATCGTAGATTCGTATCACGAAATTATCAAGCATTTTTGAGACCATTGTTGTCACATCAGTTCAACCAGCTATCCTGTATGTATCTGGCATGAGAAAACCCTCGAGAGAAGTTTTGCCTGCGAGAAATGGATATTTTGGCGTGAGAGCTGCGAGGATATTTTTTTCCTCGGCAAGTAGATCTCCATCTATATTATTTTTTTGAAATGCTTCAGCGATTTCACTCTTGTGCCATCCTGGTAGGAGCGTGATTTCTTGTTCTGTAGGAGTAGGATTCTCGAGCATGACAAAGACTTCTTCGAGCGTGTTGGTGCCCTCAGGTACAGAAAATATTCCAGATTTCAAAACTATATCAGGAGCAAAAAACATTTTCCAGAGCTTGAATCTGGTATGGCTCACATCTACCTCGAGGAGTGTGTCGAGATTTGCTAGGGCTGCACCTTTTGGTATCACGAGTGTCTTTTCCAAATTTACTGGCGTACCTCCTGTCCATGATATCCAGAAAAATCCGAATACGAGAAGGAGAATTCCAGCAAGAGCTGCCTTTACTTGAGTGGATAGTTTTTTCTGATGTATTTGAGTTCGTTGGTAGTTCATACAAATTGAATGACATTACTAGCAGGCTGTTTTCCAGCAGTTCCTGGAAGTATCTTTAAAACATCAATATTGTCACAAAAAACACTGTTGACTTCATCTATAGTGTGGCATTCTTCTTCTCCTGCTTTATTTGCTGAAGTGAGGAAGAGAGGTGACCGTATATAGCTCATAGTTTCTGCTGAGAGGCAGGTTTCCGCGACTCTGAATCATACAGTCCTGTATTGCATTTCATCGAGGAGTGGATATTCATCACGGAAATCATCTTTTACTTCGCAGACTATGGTAAAAGGGAATTTATAGGTTTTGAGGAAATTTATCTGAGAAGGTGTGAGTGTAGTCTCATAGAGGAGATCATCCCATGTTGGTACGAGTATTGCGAGAGGTTTTTTGGTGTCTCTTCATTTGAGAGTATAGATGAGATTGTATCCCTCACGGTCGTCGAGACGACATCCTATACCAATACATGTGTCAGTGGGAACCACGAATATTTTTGCAGTCATAGACCTATGAGCTTATGCAAACTGAGCTATTTTGCAAGTTTTACTCAACAAAGTGATACATGCCTATTCATGCAGCAACGGCGACATTGAGCGACTCTTTCTTGCCGAGCATAGGTAGGTGACAGATATGATCTGCCATTTTTTGTGCTGTTGCACTCACTCATTCGAGCTCATTTCCCATTATGAGGGCAAGAGAGAGATTTTTCTCAAGTTCAAAGAGGGAATCACTTTTCTCATTTTTTTCCATGACAACGATAGTGCATCAGAGATTTTTATAGGCTTCGATGGCGTCCTCTATTTTTTCATAGTATTCCCATGGTACCCAATTTTCTGCACCGAGAGCGGTTTTGCTTATCTCCTTTCTGGGGGGAGTGGGAGTATAGCCGACACAGACGACACGGTCAAATCATGCACCATCGGCTGTGCGGATTATGGCACCGACATTATTGAGTGAACGGACATTTTCGAGGATTATGGCTTTCATTCGACAAATAGTGATTTTTACTACAATGACAGCAGTATAATCATCTCTTATGAAAATCTATATCAAACCTTCTTGTCCTTACTGTATCAGGCTTCTCTCACTCCTCGACGATGCAGCACATACATACGAAACTATTGATGTCCTCAGTCATCCTGATCAAAATGAAGAGATGATAAAAAAATCAGGGCAGAGGGGTGTCCCAGAGGTAGAGATCGCCAATGTCATAATACCAGACTATGTCACCGAGGAGACGCTGGTAGCTGATATAGAGACTATTCTCACAGCAGGTTCTGTGAATGAAGAAGTCATGAAAAAACTGACGAGTACTGTTATTTATATCTAAACTTGCGAATGAAGGAAATTATTCTCATTGATGAAACATCTGACCTCGAGCTTCATTTTGATCAAGGTGGGGAAGTAGTCGTCTATGATCAGACTCATACAGATGAGCTCTTTCGCAAAGTGATTATTTGCAATAATACGCAGCTCCGATGGTATGGTGCTATTTCGGGTCAAAATACATACAATCTCCAATTTATTACTCAATCAGGTGAGAGCATTGTGAGGATACTTCTTCTCGCGACAGCAGATGAAAAACTTACAACTACAATACATTCTACACTACAATCCTCACAGACGGTGAGCAATATTCATATCCTCTCACTCGTTGGAGAATCAGGCATTATCGAGCTCAATGGAACAGTTCAGATAGATGCACATATTGCGAAAGTAAAAGGTCATATCTTGGAAGAAAATATTTTCCTCGGCTCAAAGGGGAGTATCCGAGGCATTCCTTCTCTTTTCGTTCATTCGGATGATGTCGAGGCAGGGCATGCGGCCCGTATTGAGCGCGTATCAGATGAGAAACTCTATTATCTCCGTTCTCGCGGTATTCCAAAAGATGATGCAACAGTGATGATGATAGAAAGTGCTGTTGCAGGATTATTGGAAGGGCTGGATGAGAAGTATCAGGAAGAGATTGTAGCAAAAATTACGAAGATTTTTTAGCTTCCCAGTACGCTCTTATTGCTATCATAGCCGCATTATCACCACAGTATCTCATAGATTTTGGAGTGTAATAGGGGATATTATTTTCCTCTGAATATTTCTCCATGATTTTTCTTAGAGCAGAATTAGCGCTGACTCCACCGACGAGACCGATACTTTTTGCTCCTGTTTTTTTCTGAGCTTCTATGAGGCGTTTTGAGAGTATGTTTGTTATTATCCCTTGATACCCATACGAGATTTCTATGAGGTCGGTTTCTGTGATTTTGTCGTGGTCTTTTATTCTCAGTTCTATTTCCCTGAGGGCTGCAGACTTGAGTCCAGAAAATGAGAAATTGAGATTTCATTCTGGGAGCACGAGAGGGAAAGAGGGGATATTTTTATGAATTGCAGGATCATATTTTTGAGCGAGTTCGTCGATGTAGCGACCTGCTGGGAAGGGGAGTCAGAGGCTTCGTCCGACCTTGTCCATACTCTCACCGGCACTATCATCGACCGTACTTCCTACTTTTTCTATTTCATACAGTGATTTCCAGAAAAACAGATCATTGTGTCAGCCAGAAGCAGAAAGGACAATCATGGGAAAATGTAATTCTTCGAGTTTTCGTTCGAGGAGAATTGAGAAGATGTGTCCTTCGATATGGTTGACCCATATGAGAGTTTTTTTGTGAGCTATGGCGAGAGTTTTTGCAACTGTTTTTCCAATCAGGAGTGATGGCACAAGTCCTGGCTCACTCGTCGCAGCAAATACATCTACAGTGTTGAGTTCAATTCCGCCATCAGCAAGTACTCTAGTAATCAAGGCAAAAATATGGTCAGCATGAAGTCTCGCAGCGACCTCTGGGACGACTCCGAGTGTTTGAATATGCTCCAACTGTGTATGAGTATGCATCGAGATGAGTACATCATCTCGGAGAAGTGCTACAGAGGTGTCATCACACGAGGATTCAAAAGCAAGGAGGTACATATGAGCTTAATATTTCTGATAAGTTTAATAGGTTTAATTTGTTTGGAAAGATTTTTGTAAAATAAAACTCCATTACTGGAGTTAGGTTATTCATGGTGGGTGATATAAGACTCGAACTTATGACCCCCTGCTTGTAAGGCAGGTGCTCTAACCAACTGAGCTAATCACCCGAACGCACGCTACTATATCCAAAAGAGATAAATTGCAAAATTATTTTTTCTTCTAGTTGTCAATTTGTCTATTTCTCTTACAATCCACGAAAATATGCAATCTATCTACGACAACATAGCACTGGGGAAATTTCTCGAAGAACAAGGAGAGAAGTCTTTTCGTGTGAATCAGATCTATCAGGCACTCTACAAAGACCTCGTTGAAGATCTCTCTGAATGCACAACGATATCGGCAAAACTCCGGGATGCACTCAAAGAAGAATTTACACAGCATATACTCACCGTGAGTCATGTGACGACTTCTGCCAACGGTCAGACCACGAAATTCCTCCTCGACACTCATGATGATAAGCATATCGAGTGTGTCATTATGCGTCATCTCTCTGGTCGCAATACGCTCTGTATATCATGTCAGGCGGGCTGCCCTATGGCATGTACATTTTGTGCGACAGGAAAACTCTGACTTCTCCGTAATCTCACAGTAGGAGAGATAGTTGAACAAGTGATGATCGCAATTCATCATCTCAAAAAAGAAGGCCTTCAACTCAGAAATATAGTCTTCATGGGTATGGGTGAGCCATTTCTCAATTATCCTGAGGTTCATAAGGCTCTCGAGATATTCTGTGGTCCCAAATTTCTCAATTTCTCTGAGAGGCGCGTCACCATCTCTACTTGTGGCATCGTACCGGGTATCAAAAAGCTCATGGTCGACCACCCCCAAGTGAGTCTCGCTATATCACTTCATGCACCCAATGATGAAGCTCGCAAGAGTATTATGCCTGTTGATAATACCTATCCACTCGATGTCCTCATGAAGACTCTGGACGAATATGTAGAGAAAACAAATAAGAGAATCTTCTATGAATATATCATGATACAATGAGTGACAGATAAGCTCTCATATGCCTACGAACTGGCTGATCTCATGCAGGATCGTCTTGGTCATGTGAATTTTATCCCGTATAATGCAGGAGAGGGCATCATGGGAAATAATATGCAGCCTACACCTTCGCTGATAATCAAGAAGTTTCAAAAAGTTCTCGAAGAACGCTGAGTGCCTTCTACAGTCAGATATACAATGGGTGATGATATAGACGCTGCGTGTGGGCAATTGGCTCTCAAAGTCGACGGGAAAAAAATAGCTGAAGTAGAAGGGAAAAGTATTACTGCTAATTTGTCCGGTAAATAATTTAAAATTGACAGTTGAATAAATTGATATAATCATATATTTAATACATGACTTTGCTTGTTCAAGACATGTGATATTCCTATGAGCCTCTTCAGACGAGATTGGCTGCTAAGAGGCTTTATTACTGAAGGAATGCTCAATTTCAGGCCCCAAAGCATTCTTCTCATATAGTTGGTCGATTTCATGAACGCCTCATGGGTGTTATTACAGCTGGTGAAGATATCTGATGAGTTTCTCGAGATGACTGAGATATTCGTCTCAAAAATGGGAAAATATTGGAAGTGAAGGCATGACATTATAGATACCCATTTGGTAGGAAGAATTGGGTTTTCTGACCAACACAACTCGAAGCTCTCGAAAAAAAAGATGATATAGATGATTACTATCTAGCACTTTTTTGTTATTGAATAGAAAATGGAATGTCTCCAGAGCCAGCTACTATCGAATACGGTAAGTATGTTGTTCAGCATTATACAAGTAATTTTCTTATATTTATGAAGTACGCTGACTGTCTTTTGCTTCATGAACAAGGTAAAATCACTACTGCTCACTCTGGTTGATATTCACGCAAGATTCTTCTTTTCCGTCATGTATTAGAGCTTGCACAAGTTCGAGCGCTCTGATCTGATTCTCAACTTTTTTCAAATATAGATATACCAAAGGAAACATCTATGGTTCCTCTTATCGGCAAAGACGCTCGTCTTAGAACAAGAAATGTGCTTTTAGGTATTGATGTAAATCCATTCGAAATTTCTGACACATTTTCTCCGGAAATGTGGCTATCTAGATTTAAAGCACCATATATTGGCCCTACTTTGTAGACTTTTATATACGAATTGTTCCAGGATAAGAGTCTATGTTTTTTCATTTATTAAATAAAAAAATCGCTATAATCATAATATGAATCACGAACTTCCTATCATCGATGAAGTAGAGAGGCTCAAGGCTCAGAAACGCTATTCTGAGGCTCGTGTCATGATAGAGTGAGCTATCGCTCGATATCCTTATCGCTATGAGCTCTATGAGGAACTCGCTGATGTGTACATCTATGAAGGTGATTATTCTCGTGCCGAGAAAGCTCTGAATTATTCAGAAAAACTCGAATCTGGATCTTCTACAGGTCTCTATCTCCGCTGATATATGGCCCTGATTCGCAATGATTTTGAACAAGCAATTAAAAACCTCGAAGAATCTAATCAAAAAAGTCCTAATAATCCTGAAGTGCTGCGCAATCTCGGGTGGGCCTATACTATGATGGGAGATGTAAAAAAATGAGTCATCCTCCTCGAGCGTGCTCTTACTATAGCTCCTGATGACATGCTCATCATGGAGGATCTCTGAGTCGCTCTTCTCACTCAAGGAAAAATCAAAGAAGCCCGTGAATATCTGAGTCGTGTTGGGAAAGAGAGTCATATGAGTGATATGTGATTTCCTGTATAGCTCTCTATGTTTCGTACCAATTTCCTCCAAGACGATCAGTCTTATCTCGTTGCTGACTATGACCATTTTTCCCTGACTGTGTGAGTGTTAAAATTTGAAAAAAGAGTTCCTCATTTACAGTATTGTGTGAGGAGTTTCTTCCCGCCAGAAAAACGAGAATTCCATCCCAGAATTTTTGAGCAACATTTCTCACAGTGCTGTGATCAGCTGCGTGAAAAATTGTGAGAAATACCAGAAGAAGTCTGTATATTTCTCGATAATGGTGAATCACTGACGACTTCCACCGGTTATACTTTTACTCGTGAGAATAGTCATGAGCCTGTTCACCTCGAAGAGCTAGATTCATACGCTAATAAGCTCCTCCTCCAGTCTGATAATCAGGCCAAAAGGCTCTGGGAAGAAGAGTATTGATATCATGGAACTGATAGAAAACTCGTATCAATATTTCTCTCTCACCTCGCTCTCGACAAAAAACACTATACATTTCCTCTTGGGAAGAATGCTTCACATATTACTATGCGTTGTCTTTTTTTCTACGGTAGTCAGATGCTCCTCGATGGCATATCTCGGAGTATTCGTGCGTCTGGACACAAGCTCCTCACTTGTGTACCTCTGCCCTGTGTATTTCTCAATCATCTCTGTAACAAGGAAACATTTCTCGAAAACCATCTCCATATACATCTCGGATATGATTCTACGACCGTGATTCTGCATCTCGGAAAACATGTTCAAGATATACAGGTCATACCGTTTGGCTGGCAGTTTATTGATGAAAAAATTGAATCATATTTTTCTCCTCTGGAGCGAGAATCCCTCCTCATGGGTGATGACTTTAGTGAGCTCGAGGGTATTACAGAATGGTCTCAGTATCAGACATTTCTTACTGCCAATTTGCGAGTTTTGTTTGAAAGATTTGACCTGCAATGGAGTTTTACAGAGTATAGTGTATCGAGTCAGTGACCCGCATCAATCATAGCAGATATTGCTTCTTCATGAGCACTTTCTCCCTGGATACAAAAAAATGCTACAATGTGTCGCATAGGTGCTGATAAAAATGAGCATTGGCTACACTATTGGAATACTCTTGATCCACTCTTTACGCTCCATCCACATCCACTTCTTGCACTTGTTCGTTCTGTTTTTTTCTCACCTCATGAAAGTAATTAATTGGAAAACATCTGCTGATTTTTCTCTTCTCATTGATACTCTTCGTGCCTCTGAGGAAGAGCTAACTATTGTTGTATCCAAGAGTACGCCTGTTGGATGGTTTCATATTCAGATTCTTCGACAGCTTTTCCCTCACGGTAATTTTGTTTTTATTTGTCGGGATAGTCGTGTAAAAAAACTCCTCAAACAATCGGGTTATCGTGTCTTTTCTACTATGCAGGAGATGAATAGGATACTCCCAGAATGATATCAGATTATACAGGAAAATCTCTCAGTCATAGATTATATTCGATTTTATATTATCCGATTTATATCGCGCATCATTGCTGTTTCCAAGAAGTTTCAGCCTCGTGCTGATGTGTTTTCTGTGAAGCACTCTTCGTGGTATATGCTTGTTATTGGTATCATTATAATTCTCCTCCTCATGGTCGGTATAGTGAGTCTCACTACTCCACATGCTGCTATCATTATCACTCCTCAGGCAAGTGTCCAAAATGCGGTAAGAAATGTAACATTTGTTCTCGAAGAGGATATGAATGATCCATTGCAGATACCTGTAAAAAAAACTATACTACCATTTGAGCTCAAAAAAACCTATAATGTGAACACCTATGATCCTACTACTCTGGCTCGAGCTCGTGGTACCATCAAAATCGTGAATTCTGGTCTGGAATCTCTCAAACTAAAACCTCAGACACGAGTAGTTGTTGATACACTGGTATTCCGTACTGAGGAATGGGTTGATATACCTGCTTCTGATTGATCAAAACCAGGAGAGGCAACTGTCTCAGTTATTGCTGATGCTGTCTGAAGTGATGGTGTACTCATGGGCAAAAAAGGAAATATTCCACAGGATACAGTGCTTTCTTTTCCATGATTATCAGCAGAGGATAGTATAGATCTGAGCATTACTGCACTGAGTGATTTCCGTTGAGGAGATGATGTATACAAAAATATTCTTACACAAGAAGAGCATGCTCGTATACAAAAAATATTTCGAGATCAGCTCGTACAGGATGCCCGAGAATCACTGCTTGATCAATTTGGTAAAGCAGATGAATTCATGCCAATTCCTATACCCGAGGCCATACGCGAACTCGATATCATGGTTGAGTCTGATGTGGCTATAGGTGATCATGTCCAGCAGGTGACTTTTTCTGGGAGATGAGACTTCATGATCTATATGTATCATGTCGAAACACTGAGAAATATACTTCTGAGTGCTGCCCATAATCATCTTCTTGAAAATACAGAATCACTCGTAGAAATATCGCGCACCCCCCCTGATATCATCGAAGTTTTGAGTAGAGCTGAAGAGCCTTGGAGCATAAAAGCCACGGCTCGTATACCGATACAGGTGCTCTATGATTTCTCGAGCAGTGCTGGGCAGAAAACAATTCAAAACACCCTCTCAGACCTACTCGACTCTGATACAGAGAGGGCTGAAAAGACTCTCCTTAATCATCCCTATATCAAATCTATCGATATCCGTCTGACACCTTTTTGGGCAAATAAACTTCCTAATTCTCTCGAGAGAATCTATATAAAAGTAGACGAAGTAAAATACTAGTTTTTTTCGTTTTCTAGTATTTTCTCATACAATTTTTTGTCATCCTTTGAGATTTTTCCAGGAATGAGAATCTCGAGTGTGATGATGAGATCTCCTCGTCATTTTTTTCCAATGAGAGGCATACCGTCACCTGATATTTGGATTTTTTTACCATGCTGCGTCCCACTTGCGATGCGTATCTCTCTTTCTCCTATGAGAGGGAATTTGATTTTTTTATTGATACCGAGAACTGCTTCAGCAGGGCTGATATGCAGAATGGTATGTATATTGTTGCCTTGTCTCACGAGATTTTCGTGTGACTGATCAACATGACAACTGATATAGAGGTCACCAGCTCCATGTTTGCCAGCATGTCATTCTCCATTCATACGCAGAGTCATGCCATCATCAATACCGGCCGGTATCTCGATAGACTGTTCAGTCTTTTTTTTGATTCTTTTTTTGCCTCTACATTCTGGACAAGGGTTCTCTATGATTACTCATGTGCCACTACAAGTATCACATACCAGAGTCTGTTGCATCATCCCAAATATACTTCTCGTTGCCCGTGATACATATCCAGACCCATGACAGGTTGGACATTTTTTTGCTTCTTTCCCGTCCTTTGTTCCGTGTCCGTGACAGCTCTCACAGTTGACCATTTTATCAAAATGAATTTCCTTTTTTACTCCTGTATAGCTCTCTGCAAATGTTATGTGAACTTCCTTTTGTACATCCTCACCTCCATCATCTCTCCTACTCTGACGACCGCCGCCAAATCCTCCCATATTTCCAAAAACAGATGAGAATATATCCTCAACATTTATATCACCAAAATCAAATCCTCACATTCCTCCGAATCCAGCATTTCATTCGGCTGAACCGAATTGATCATAACGGGCTTTTTTCTGAGCATCAGAGAGGACAGCATAAGCTTCATTGATAGATTTGAATTCTTCTTCTTTTTCTTTGTCTCATCCATGCCTATCTGGATGTGATTCCATCGCTTTTTTTCGATAGGCCTTTTTTATTTCATCAGCAGATGCATTTCGGTCTACTCAGAGTATAGAATAATAGTCTTTGCTCATGCCAAGGATTGTATATTTTTTCGTTATTTATCAAGGATTAACCTCTTTTTGCGAGTTGTTCAAGCGCAGTTTGCTTGAGTATTTCTTCTTCAGCAGCGAGATATTCTGCCGAATTCTGGAGTCCTTCTTTTCGAGCCTGTGCCATAAATGCTTTTGCTTCTTCTTTTTTCTGAGCGATAGATTCTGCACTTATGTTTTCACCATTATCAACCATATCAGCGATAACACGGACACCTTCACCATCTACTTCATAGATGCCAGCGCCGAGAGCATAGTTCACCTCACGACCTATGTACTGGACACGGAGGATGCCAGGCTGTGTCACACCGAGAACAGGGAGATGGTGGGGAAGTACCTGGATCTCACCGTTTATCGTCGGGATAATCACAGACTCGATTTCAGTTTTATCGAGGACTTTCTTGGTTGTGGAGATAAGAGAGAAGAGCATAGTCTATTTTTTACGCAGCAACAGCTTCTTTTCGGCTTTCTTCGTAAGCCTTGATGACTTCGTCGATGTTTCCTTTGTAGAGGAAGTATTTCTCAGGGACATGGTCGAGCTCACCATTGACTATCATGGCAAATCCCTTGACGGTGTCTTCTCGTTTGACATACACACCTGGAGTACCAGTGAATTGTTCAGCGACGAAGAATGGTTGAGAGAAGAATCTCTGGATTTTACGAGCACGAGAGACTGCGATTTTGTCATCTTCTCCGAGCTCATCCATACCGAGGATAGCGATGATGTCCTGGAGTTCTTTGTATCTCTGGAGGATTTTCTGTGCTGCACGAGCAACAGTATAGTGCTCTGGACCTACTGTCTGCGGTGTGAGGACAGTTGATGTAGAATCGAGAGGATCGACAGCAGGATAAATACCGAGCTCAGCAATGCTACGATTGAGGACCACAGTTGAGTCGAGATGGGCAAATGTGTTTGCTGGAGCAGGGTCTGTGAGATCATCAGCTGGGACATAGACAGCCTGAACTGATGTAATAGAACCATTTTTTGTCGAAGCGATTCTCTCCTGGAGAGTACCCATTTCTGTTGCGAGAGTTGGTTGGTAACCTACCGCAGATGGGATACGACCGAGGAGGGCAGAAATCTCAGAACCTGCCTGAGTAAATCGGAAAATATTATCGATGAAGAGGAGGACATCTCGTTTTTCTTCGTCACGGAAGTATTCTGCCATAGCGAGACCTGTGAGAGCGACGCGTGCGCGAGGACCTGGAGCTTCGTTCATCTGACCGAATACCATCACAGTCTTATCGATGACGCCTGAATCGTTCATTTCGTGGTAGAGATCATTTCCTTCACGAGTTCGTTCACCGACACCAGCTACGACTGAGTAACCACCGTGTTCTGATGCGATATTATGGATGAGTTCTTGCATGATGACGGTTTTACCGACACCAGCACCTCCAAAGAGACCTACTTTACCACCCTTGAGCATAGGAGCGACGAGATCAATAACCTTGATTCCTGTTTCAAAAATTTCTGCCTGAGTCGTGAGTTCGTCATAAGCTGGTGCAGGCTTGTGAATAGGAGCTGTTTTATCTGTTTTTGGCGCTGGTTTTTCGTCAATTGGCTGTCCGAGGACATTGAACATACGACCGAGTACTTCAGACCCTACTGGTACTGATATAGGCGCTTCGAGAGCTCGAACCTCGAGTCATCTCTGGAGACCGTCAACCGGATTCATGGCAATAGTACGGACTGTATTATCACCGAGCTGTTGCTGGACTTCGAGAACGATTTTTGGTTCTGATTGGACCTCGAGAGCGTCATAGATATTTGGTATATATCCCTCACTAAATTCGACATCAATGACAACGCCGATAATGGATTTTATCTTTCCTGTGTGCATAAAGAGAAAAAAGTCAAAAGTAATATGTGCCGATTATAAAGAAAACACAAAGAATGCAAATCTCTTGTGTCTATTTTTATGAAGCGCGGTAGGCACTAATCCACTGTTCTATATCTTGGCGTGTCTGTTTTTGCCCTTTTTCGTCCTGGAGGATGGTCATGTAATCGTTTATATTACACTGTGCTATGCCAAAATCCCGACATGTCTGGACCAAGAAGAGGAGTATATCGTGATGGCAGGTAGAATGGTTGATGGTGATGGATTTCAACACCTGAAAAAGTCTCGGATAGGGAAGTCCTAGCGGAAGTAGAGTATAGAGTATGGATACTGACCATCCTGCGAGGTCGTAGAGATCATAGTTTCCTGTTGGTGTAAATGATGTCGTCCGGTAGATACTGGAGAGTGTATTGTGTTCCTTGGTTCGTATCTGCCCTGTGAAATGAGACAGTGTATCGAGCCTGGTCATGCTGGGTGTTTCTCGGTGAAAAATGTCTATCTTTCCATATTCGCTTGAAAAACAAGTGAGTACCATCCGACGATCGTCAATACGGACTTTCCTTAGGACAATAGCTTCTATCGGAAACATGATTTATTGAGAAGGAAGAATATGAATCTTGTTGTCTTTTACAGTAATTTTTGTTGAAAATATGCCACTTTTCGGACTACCAAAATATACCTTTCGGACATCACCATCTTGTTCTATCGCTATGTCTGTGATGATGATATTTGGAGCATCAATTTGCCCGATATAGGTCATAAACCTAACATCGCTAAATCGACGAGACGACGGAACAAACACCCAGATTCTATTATCAGCGAGTATATAGACCTCCTGGTAAGATTCGCCTGTGTATATCTTGGTTGTTTCTGGATTGAAATTCTGTAGCGTATTTATACCAAGACTATTAATGGTAATTGGTCTTCGTTCGTATTTTGGTGCTGTAAGGATTTTCTCTGTACCTATATTTTCGCCACTGCCTGAGAGGAGCCACACACTCCCGTCTATGTCCATATCCATTATAGATCGTGCCTGAGTGTCAGCTATGACAAAACTACGCCCAGAATAAGTATTTTCAGACTGTCGACGGTGTTTGTAGACCTGTTTTCTATCAGTCCCCAGCAGATAAATATTCGAATTGTAGACGCTGATATCGAGAGCCTTGTCCCATCCACCTACTTGCTGGATATTTTGTATATTGTAGACACCCTTATCATATATGTATATTTTGTCTTTATCTGTTCCGAGATATATTCTTCATTCACCATCTGCATCAGAAAATGTGTATTTTTCACCATTTGGTAGAGGGTATTCCTTTGGTGCTTCTCCAGGTGAAAAAGGTCATATTATGGTGTCTTTTGTGACGAGAGAGAGCTTTGTTTCATGAGCATGAATAGAAAAAGGAAGAGAATCGGTTGTTTTTGTAAAAGTATATACATTTACATAATCTTCTGGACGGAGAGATGTCACTTTATTGACTGCTTTTTCTAGTACGGCTATATCGTTTTCGAGCTGAGCAACATCGACTTTGAGAACATCAGCTGCTTTTACTGTCTGAATTATCTCCCTCACTCGTGTTACTGCTGGTCAGAAATTTTCTGGTTGATCTATCATCCGAGTTGCATCATCGAGATTGACGCGTGCCTCTGCTACCATATCTCGGTATTTCTGTGGTACAAATATAGTATATTGTGAGCGTACAAGTGAGGTAATAACGAGGTACAGTAGTATGACACTCAGCAGTATACCTGATATGATGACCCAGTTTTGTGTTTCTTTTGAGAGAGTGACAAAAGTGTTCTGTATTTTTTGTATGCTTTTATTGCTCACTTGAGCTACATTTTCCATAATTGCTTTTGGGTGTCTCTTTGAGGCAATTTTTGCCGCAGCCCAATTTTCTTTTTTCTGTACTGATTCTCCTTCTTCGCCAATACTGATAATCATACCATCTGATACATATGATCGCTCTATTCTCTCACCAATGAGCTGGAGCCGTTCTGTCATAGCCAAATGACCGAGGTTGCTACATTCATTACCGATAACATGTGTATCTATCTTTGGTGAGAATATGTAGAGTGTCTCATTTTCTCGTATATCTCCGTGAGAGTCGTAGACAAAATGTCCTTCACCCGTATCCATATCACTGAGTATGTCCTCGACATTTTTTTCTGAGACTATTATACCGGTTAATTCTTTTCCAAACATGGAAAAATGTAGGTGATTATCCACCAAGAGTCCGAGAAAGACAGATACATCTGTTTTCTTGTGCTGGAGATAGAGGGTGTTGAGACTATGATTGATTTCTTCTAATATTTCTGTAAAAGTATGAACAGCATTATCACGATTGATATGTGTATCCACTATGTAGTCCGTACACATCCTATGTATGGTATCTGTGAGAGTGTCATTTTTTGCATGACAGAGACAGATAAAATTGATACCATCATCCTTTTGGATAGCTGATCCAGCTGTCAATGATGATGTCGTATCACCGAGTCGGTGTATATGGACTATAGGCATGAAATATAGTCTATGAAACTTCTATTTTCGTCAATATAATTTCGAGGAGAAAAATGATACAGAATAGTAATAATCATGTTAATAGAGAGAGGACATTGTAGAGAGAAAAAATATACGCACTTGCTACAAAAAGAGCTATGAGTATACCATGCCTAAATGCACGAAAAGCAGAAATAGGATAGAGAAACCCTCGTGTGGCTATTTTTTTGCACAAGAGGAGAAATAAACCTATGAGCGAACCAGCCGTGAGGACAAATGATATGCCCATCATAATAATAGATACTGTTGGCCTGTAGGTCGGATCAAGTCAGAAATAGAGTATACAACCAGAGAGTACGCCGAGGACAAAGAGGAGGATCATGAGAGAGACAAAGACTTTTGTGTACATAGGAATTCAAGTTTACCAAGTTAATATGTTTACTGTGTTTATTATGTTTGATGCAGTAGGAAATCAAATATAAAATCAGCGCATGAACTTAGTAAGCCTAGTAAAATCAATAAGCTATAATGAAAAAAAAGTGACAGAGTTCTGCCATAATGCCGCTTCTATATCTTCCACTGATTCGTTCCGTAGTTCGCAGAGTTTTTCGTAGACATATTTTGAATGCGCTGGTTCGCAATAATTGACTGTTCCCTTCAGATTCTCAGGTATCAGATAGGGCGCGTCGGTCTCTATCATTATACGATTCAATGGTGCTCTTTGTGCGACATCTTGTATTGATGTAGCCTTTGGATAGGTGAGTATACCCGTAAAGCTTATTTTGGTTTCAGGAGATATCTCAAATACCTTTTCTGCAAAACTCCAGTCTTCACTAAAACAATGAATAACAAACTTTTCTAATCATGATTTTACTAATTCTTCTCGTGTTAGTTCAGGACAATTTCGTGTATGTATGACGACCGGCAGATTGTATTTTTTGGCAATTTCTGCTTGGGCATGGAACCACTCTATCTGTCTCTCTTTTTGTTGTTGAGCTTCTTCTCTGTCCCGTGATAAGTGATAGTGATCAAATCCTATTTCTCAGAATCCTACTATTTCTGTGTTTTCTTCAATCATTTTTTCAAGTATTTTTATTTGTCTCGGTATTTCCGCAGTGTCTATATTCTGTGCTTCACAGGGGTGTATACCAACAGTTGCCCTGATAATATCATATTCTTGAGCCAATTCGATACAGATTTGCGAGGTTTCTAGGCTTGTTCCAATTTGAATAGAATGAGAAAAGTTTTCATTTCTGAGATTCTGAATTGCTTCTGGAATATGGTGCTGCAGCTCCCCCAGGTAGAGATGTGAATGTGTATCGATAAACATAGAGTCATTGTATGTAATTCAAGTAAAAGAAGAAGTAAAAGTAAAAGAGAGGATTATTATTTGTTAGATATATTTACATAAGACACACACAGCACTCTTCGACTATTTAAGAAAAAGTGCTGGATTCATTGATCCAAGATATGCGATTCCGAGCGCGTCAGCTGCATCATCAGGTTTTGGTATTGCATCGAGTCTGAAGAGGAGTTGCACAGCTCGGCCTATTTGTTTTTTTTCAGCTTTTCAGTTTCCGCAGAGGGCTTTTTTTACTTGAAGCGGTGTATATTCCATAATAGGAATACCCTGTTCTGCTATTATTGCCATGATAACTCCTCGGCTCTGAGCGACATCTATTCCAGTTTTGAGATTGGTAGAAAAAAAGAGTTTTTCTATAGCCGCGTGTGTGATTTTATTCTGTTGGAGGATATCCTTCAAATCGTGCATTATTTCCACTAATTTTTCACTTTGCGAAATCTTTGGAGTCGTATGTATGACACCATAGGTGAGTATGTTTCGTTGATTTTTTTCTACTTCTATCACTGCAAAACCAACATCAGTTGTACCAGGATCTATACCGAGAATAATAGCCATTCCTCTATACTATAGAAAATGGAAAATAGAAAAAGCGAAAAGAGGTGGATTATTAGCCCAGATGCTCCAAAATAATTTTCAAAAAGCCTGATTTCTCAAAATTCCCCGTTATTTTCTCTCGGAGGAGTCGTGCTTCTTTGAGTGTTATCTTTCCTGCATGTCTCTTTTCTCCAAAGGCGTGAGTCTCCATGATATCTGTGAAATACTCCCAAAAATCTCCATTACTCATCGCAGAATAGAGTGGTTGTTTTTCTGCTGATGCTCGGAAAGCCTCAACGAGTCAGCCAGGATTTTCTTCGAGACACCTTTTTAATATGAGATATATCTTACCAAGAGAGAGGTGAAAATCGCTTTTTATGACTTTGTAGAGAGTTTTTTCTAGGATATCATTTTTTGTCATCTGTATTCGTCATTTTTTATTTTCTGCTCGGAAATACTTGGTTATATGCTCTTCAAAGAGATTTTCTAGTATTTTTTGGTAGGCATTGGCGATCATGAAACCGTCGAGTTCTTTTTGTCGAACGAGGTATGAGAAGTTTGTCTCTGATTCTCTCAGGAGCTCTCTATTTTCATGCTCAAGACTCGTGTAAAATGTTCAGAAATATTTTTGAAATCTCTCATCCCTTTCCTCATCAGTTTCTGTGAGCTCTATTCGCGTATTTTTTGCTGCTTCGGATTTCATTTTTCTAAAGCGTGTTTCTGACAATTGTCTCCCTATCCATTGTTCTGCAATGGTGAGTTTTTCACGAAGTTTTTGGTTTTCGCGTTCGAGTTTTATGAGTATATCTGCGTCAGAATTCATATTCTTGACACATAATAACATTGTTTTTTAATTATTTCAAGAATTTATCGCAAATCATGACTCCATCGAGATGGTCTACCTCATGTTGTACCACACGAGCTCCATATCCTGATATCGTCTTTTTCATCTTTTTCCCTTTTATATCGAGCCATTCTACCTCTATCTCTCTGGATCTCTCCACATTTCCCATGAGTCCAGGCAGACTCAGACATCACTCCTCATCTACACTTTTTTCATCTGATTTTCTCGTAATAGAGGGATTTATCATGAGAATGATAGAATATCGGTCCTCATCTCGATTATTTGGCAGTCCTACGACAATTATCCGCTTATTTATACCTACTTGGGGCGCAGCAAGTCCTATACCCTTGTTTTTAGGGTTTTTGATATATGTGAGCATTGCTTCGCTGAGGGGTCTATAGAGGTGCAGTTCCGTTTGTTTGACCGGTGTTGATTTTGCTCGCAAAATAGAGTTATTTTGTCATGTTTCTACCGTCAGTTTCATAGTTTTAGCAATAATTAAGAAGAGCCATCAAAAAGGCGTTGGTTTTTCCTGGTAATTCTCCTGATTTTTCTGCAATATCAATGGCTATGATATCATCATAGAGTTTTTTGAGTCATTTTTTATTTCCCATGAGCCTCTTTCCTGTACTTCTCTGGGTTGGTGATATAGGGAGGTCGCCAATCTGCTGAAATGAAGCAGCTATGAGAATTTTTCGAATCATAGTGATCATCATGGCAACAGTGAGTTCATGATCCGCTGTCTCCATGAGTCTCTTCCAGATAGCAATCATTGATCTCGGATCTCTATTCCAGAGAGGAGCTAACATGTTAAAAGCATTTTCATCCCTGTAATCCGGGAGTATACTTTTGAGTTCATCATCTGACCATTTTGGTTGAAATGCGAGAGCGAGTTTTTTTACCTCTTGTTCTACAAAATCTGGATTATTATTGAGCCTATCACTCATTTTCTCAGCTTGCTCACGGGGAAGTCGTAGCTCTGTTTCGATGTATTTGATTGTGTCAGCGAGAGTAGGGGCTGGGAATTCATGGATCGTGGCATTTTTCTCGAGCCATTTTTCGAGTTCTGTGACAGGTTTTTTATTTCCTATAAAGAGGATAAAATTGGTATCTGGTATTTTTTCCAGAGACTGTAGCCAGTAACTGTCATCATCTTTTTCGTTTTTTCCTAGCTCTTCAGTACCATTGAGTATGTCTTCGAGATTTATCGTTTCTTGTTTTTCTTCTTCAATTTTTTTGATTTCCTTGTCCGTTTTTAGTAATTTCTCATAAAAGATAATCATACGAGAACTTCCCATAAACCCTGGTGTCATACAGTCACTGAGCACCCCTTCAAACATGTTATCATTTCGTATATCTAGGAGATTTATTTCTCAATACTTTTCAATAAATCTCTCTCGCCATGCTTGAAGAGTTTTTTGCATTTTTTGTTTATTTTCTCAGCGAAAGAGTAGTATATTTTTTTTAGTTTCGAGCATTTTTATTGTTCATGAAATTTCTGATACGCCATTTTGAGATTCCAGAATGAGCGAAGCCTGTCCACTCATCTTTTATAGTACTCTTATCCGACATACCAAAAGTAATAATATCATTATTTTCTAGGATGGTATGGAGAGGTACTTTTTCATTATTCCTATATACAGCATCTATAGAATCAAATTTATCAGGAGCGAGATAGATGACGGCATCGAGAGCTGTGGATCGAATAGGGAGATAGAAAAGTGGTTTTGGCTCTGAATGAAGCGGTATCTTCCGAGCGAGAATATGCTCTGTCACACTCTGCATGAACTCTTGAGAATCCGAAGCTGTCGCCTCATTAATGAGTTCAAAATCTCTGAATAAAACAGGGGAGTATATCTTTCCTAGCTGATCAAATGACGGAGACTGTGATACTTTTTCAAATGTTTTTTGGCTCAAAACTCTTACCTTTATCCTGTGTATTCATCAGAATATAACATCAAAATGAAGACCTTCATACGATGAAAGTCTCGGTTGATTGATGAGATCATTTATTTTTCCTACTTGGAGAAAATTTTCGTCCTTTTTGCTTCCTATATCGTGTAATATGGCATAACAATCACTTGATTCGCGTACGACTATCTGTATTGAGTACCAGGCGTTTTCGTGATATATTTTTGTTGTATCGATAGAAAAAGGAGAGAGGAATTGTGTTTTTATTTTGAGTATTTTTTTTGACCAAGATTCACCAGCGAGATAGGAGGAAATAGTGCTCGATGTCTGGAGTATGTTTTCGTATTTATTTTCTACAAAAGTTTTCATTGTCTCCCACACCTCTGGCTCGAGTACTTCTGTCGCCAATCACTGGAGGAAGTGGTGTACTTCTCTGAGTCAGCACCTTTTTGCTAGAGGGGCATAAATATCGCGAGTTTCCTCTGCTATTCTCTGTTGTCATTCTTTTGATTGTGCATCCAGAGTGATCATGTTATGAAGTCTGTCAAAGACTTTTAAAAAGAGTATCCTGATATCTCTCTGAGAGGCAGTCAATATTTTCCGAATTGTTTCAAATTTTGCCTCTTTTCATCCATTTTTGTTATCTCACGAAGAAATAGTTCGTATTTTTGTAGCTCATTCCACTATGTCTGCTACTTCTTGAGACAGTTCTTGTAGGTCTGAATAGGTTAATTTGGTATCTTCGAGGACATCATGCAGGAGTATCGATGAGAGAAGTACTTCCCCAGGACTGTATGGCAGAGTCATGCAGGCTATTGTCAGGGGATGTGTTATATATTCTCATCCTGATTTTCTCATCTGTCCTTTGTGTCATTTTTCCGCCATTTCAAAGGCTTTTTTTACCATTTCTTTTCCTGATTTTGACAGATAATTCGCTCACTGCATCAGTTCAGAAAAAATATCAGCGACAGACCGATCTTCATAAGACCTATAAGTATCCCTATAGTTCTGTAGTTCTTGAAAATATGTTGCATTTCTCATCACCTGATTATTCTCTTCTGTAATGCCAAAAAATCAATATAAAAGCATAGAAAAAACTCCTCCTCCGAGAAAATATAGCACAAAATCCATGATAATCTGAGTGGATGAGGCTGGTAGGGGAGCATGGGCTGGTCCAGTAGTCGCTGCTTGCGTCCTTTGGGGTGGGAGAAATCCTCTCAAGAATATTCTTCGAGATTCAAAGAAAATGACCCCAAATGATAGAGAAACAACCTATGCTGAGATTCTACAGCTTGCAAAAGTAGGAAAATTGCTATTTGGCATAGGGATTATCAGTCATGATATTATTGATCAGGTGGGGATTCGTGAGGCCAACCGTTTGGCGATGAGGGAGGCACTTCAAAAAATGAATAATGACGAATGAAGAATGAATAATGACGGATTTTTATTGATAGATGGTCGAGATAATTATACATTTGATATTCCAGCTCTTCCGCCACCAGAATATATCGTCCGCGGGGATTCACTTATTCCTCAGATTATGGCTGCCTCCATCCTCGCAAAGGTGACACGAGATAGACTTATGATACAGTACGAATCTCTCTTTCCAGGATATGGATTCGCACGACACAAAGGGTATGGCACACAGATTCATCAGCAAGCACTGTGAGAGCTAGGGGTGTGTGAGATTCATAGGAAGAGTTATAAGCCCATTCAGTTCTTACATAGGGGTACGGTCTAATCTGGTTCCCTATAAAATCCTTATTTTAATGTCTCTTTTATTTCGAATGAGTAATATGTAGTTTGTATTTTCCGAAAGGAAGATCTCGTAACCAGTAGTTTTTCATTTTTTCATCTGTCTCTGCACAAAATTCCCTGTTCGTTTCTTCTGAGATTGCAACCATTTTAATAGTTCATACTGGTTTACCTCAATTAATTCGAGAGCCAATGGTGATTAGAGCATGGAACTGCCCTGATTCTGAATGCATTGGTATCACGGTAGCGAACCAGTTTTCATCCATTAATGTGGCGGGCATATTTTCTGAAATTGATACCTCAAAACTCAATGGCATTGTATCTCCATTATCTATTGTTTCGACAGATTTCTTTACTGATTCTGATACATGACGAACAGAATTTTCTTTCTCCCCAGATATTTCTGGATTTGAATCTACTGGCTTGTTTGGCATAAAAGTTTGTTTTTTTATGAATTAAAGTAAATTAAAGTAATCATACAATATTGATAAAAATTAATTTGTCAATACTTCCAGATATATTTTTACTTTTTACTTTTTACTTTGTACTTACGATAGGAGCTATGATTATACGAAATCCTGAACAACGCGTGGCCATCCTCGTCGATGTCCAAAATCTCTACTATTCTGCGAAGAATCTCTACCATTCTCGTGTGAATTTCAAAAATATTCTCGGGCTCATACTCCAATGAAGAAAGCTCACGAGAGCTATAGCTTATGCAGTTGATACAGCAGAGGAGACCAATAAAGTCTTTATTGATGCGCTTCATGAGAGTGGATTTGAGATCAAGCAAAAGCCTATTCAGACCTTCGTCGATGGTTCCAAAAAAGCTGACTGGGATCTCGGTATTGCTATGGATGCTATTCGTCTCTGAACGAAAGTGGATTCGGTGATTCTCGTGTCGGGTGATGGGGATTTCTGTCCTGTGGTGAACTATCTCCAGCAAGCACAGTGATGTCTCGTAGAAGTTATGGCATTTGGCCGGACAACCAATAATGAGCTCCGTGAACTGGCTGATGAATTTATCGATATTGAAGAATATCCAGATGAGCTCCTCTTTCAATCGCGTAAATCTGTACGACCTCAGAGAAATGATAAGCATAAAACTGACAAAAAGCCACAAAAAAATGAACCAAAAAAGTAATGTCGATTATGATGATTTTGCAGAGACTTTTGGCCAGAGTCGTCGGGGTATGCATTGGCGTGAGATAGATGAGATCCTCACTCAATTTATAGAGACATGCTCGCCAGAGTCTGGTAAAATAGCGGATATAGGATGCGGAAATGGGCGACTACTTACTCATATTATACAGCATCCGAGAGCAGTCGATTTCCAAAAATTTACTACCTATGTCTGATTTGATGCTTCAACCGAGCTCCTCAAACAAGCCTCATCGGATATTTCTTTTTCTGATTTTTTTCCGCATACTTTTTGGTCTCTCGGTGACATGCGGGAGATGGAGAATATTCTAGCTCAGCATGGATTATTTGATGTCTTATTTTTTATAGCGAGTTTTCATCATTTATCTACTCGAGAGGATAGATTATCTGTTCTCAAACAGGCAAAAAACCTTCTCTCAAAAAATGGACGGATCATTATGACCAATTGGAATTTGTCTCATCCGTCTCAATCAAAATATCAGGATTCAAAAGATGCTGAGTATCCAGATGGGGGCGCTGATTATAGTGTTAAAATAGGTGAGCACACTCGTTTTTATCACGCCTTTTCTCACGAGGAATATGTCTCTCTGGCTCGAGATGCAGGACTCTCTGTTTTTGATGCCTTTTGAGACAGAAATAGTGTTGTGATTTGGTCGCGATAACAGCCTTCCTCTTATTTGATTTTCTATTTCTGGATTTGTCCAGCTAATTCGGCGAGAGTCGTTCCTCCTCGCCATTTTTTTATCATTTTCCCAGTATTGTCTACCTGTACAAATGAGTGCTGTTCTGTGATTCCGTAGAGTTCTCTGAGTTCTTTTTCATCATCATAATTTGTCTGGAGAATTGTGAGATCAGCTGGTATATTTTTGATATTTTTTTCGATATCTTTGTCTAGCTCGATGGAATTGGGGCTCCAGTTAGCATGGAAAAAGAGAACTATCTGTCATTTTGCCTGGGCAACAGCTGTCGATGTGTAGGGGAGATAGATGCCACCTTCTGCTATAGCTTTTGGAGTATCACTCGGAGTGATATCTGCAGTGGGAGCTGGTTGAGTATTGTTACCTAATTCAGGATTTGAGCTGTCGACGACGACTGTTTCTGTTTCACTATTTTTCTGCCAAGGAAGTGTACATGCATTCAGAAAAAAAGGCAAAAGGCAAAAGGCAAAAGGCAAAAAGAGACGAGTTTTTTTCATAGAAGAGGAATGATAAAAATATATGCAGATATGCTAGGCGAAAAAGCTTTTATGTCCACGGATTTTGCTTTACTTTATGACTAGAATTGTATACTTTTTCCAGAGAAATGCGGAAAAACTTCGTATTTCTTCGTCACTGCAATTTTCTATCTCAGTCACTTACGAATGGGTAAGCTCCTTTCGTCAGAAAATTTACTTCCTGGAAATTCTCGCTTTTGCACATTTCTCAATTATGCTCGAACAAACACAACACTTTCTCAGACAGACGATTCAGACCATCTCGCAGGATGAAATTTCTGAGCTTCGTGCAGTCATACAGCATCACCGTGCTCTTTATTATGACGATAAACCTATTATTAGTGATAGTGAATTTGATCAACTCTATGCTCTCCTCGTCGCCGCAGAAGAAAAATATCATCTCACCCACGAAGAATCTCCCACCCAGGAAATAGCACGACTCGAGGATAATCAATTTACCAAGGCTCCACATCTTCATCAGATGATGTCTCTGGATAATACTTATGATGCTGACGATTTGCGAGATTTTGAGGGGCGTATTCGTCGTATTCTCCGTGAGGATTGACACGAGAGGAACCTCGAATACATCATCGAGTATAAATTTGACGGACTCGGCATAGCACTCCTGTATGAGCAGTGAAGATTTGTCCGAGCACTCACCCGTGGTGATGGGCAGATGGGAGAGGATATCACCCTCAATGCTCGCGAGATAAAAAATATACCCCACGAAATACCCTACAAAAATACCATAGAAATCCGTGGTGAAGTCGTGATGCCTCGTTCTGCTTTTAATGAACTCAATGCTCGTCGACTCGAGACGGGAGAAAAACTCTTTGCTAATCCTCGAAATGCCGCGAGTGGGAGTCTCCGCCAGCTAGATTCTACCGTCACCCGTGATCGTGATCTTATCTTTTTTGCCTATAGCTGTCCTGATCTCGAAGAAATCCACAAGAGTGATGCTCGAGAAGAGGCGACTTATTTTGCTCTGATACAAAAATTGTGATCTTGGGGATTTAGTACTTCTGAACAGTGGCAAAATGGTCATCTCTTTTTTCAAAAAAAGACCACAATCGAGTCTGTCATTGCTATGATCCATGAAATGGGTAAAAAACCTGTTTGCCCTTTTGACATCGACGGTCTCGTGATCAAGCTCAATGATCTGCATCTCTGGCACACACTGGGCATGACTTCGCATCATCCACGGTATGCTATCTCATTCAAATTCCCGGCTGAATATGCGCGTACAAAAATTATAGATATAGAACACTCTGTTGGTCGTACTGGTACTATCACACCCGTTGCTCATGTAGAGCCAGTGAATATCATGGGTGTCACAGTGCAGCATGCGACACTCCATAACTATGATGAAGTAGCGAAAAAAGATTTACGAATCGGAGATCAGGTCTTTATTCATCGAGCGGGTGAAGTCATCCCAGAAATTATTGCCCCAATCGTGGAAGCACGCGATGGATCAGAAACTATTATTCTCCCACCAACACATTGTCCTATCTGCGATGCACCGACACACAAGGAAGGTGAAAAAATAGCACTCCTCTGTAGCAATCCTGCTTGTCCTGCCCGTGAGATGCAATCACTTGAATGGTTCGTGAGCAAACATGGAGTTGATATAGATGGATTTGGTCCGAAGCAAATTGAGCTCTTCCTCGAGCTCGGATGGGTCACGGATATGGCATCTATTTATGATCTCCGGGATTATCGAGATGAACTCCTACAGGTCGAGTGATACAAAGAAAAATCCGTCGATAATCTCATGGCTGCTATTGAGGCAAAGCGGACACTTCCAATAGATCGATTTCTCGGTGCTCTCGGTATCCCATGAGTCGGCAAACGAACTGCGAAACTCCTCGCTGCTTTATTTCATAAAACTGAGGATATTCTGGATTTCCATCTCACTCTCGAAGAGCTCGAAGCGGTAAAAGATATCGGACCTGGAACGGCTGGTACTATTGTGACTTATTTTGACACTCACAGACATCTCATCGAGCGACTCCTCGCACGAGTCACTGTTGTATTTCCAGAAGTGACTGAGAAATCTTCTGGAAACTTGGCAGGAAAGACTTTTTGTGTGACTGGAACATTTGATATTTCACGAGACGAGATTCATGCCCTCATCGAGGAAAATGGTGGGGAAGTGCGCACTGCTGTCTCAGGGAATCTCGACTACCTCATCGCTGGTGAATCTGCTGGAAGTAAACGCGAGAAAGCTCTCTCACTCGGTGTGAAGGTGTTGGATTGGGAAGGTTTTCAGGAGCTTCTTGCTTAATTTAAGTATTTAACCATATACCCCTCTTTCAGAGTATATCCGAGTTTTTCAAAGTATGGTCGTACTCCCACTCAGGCGATGACAGCTATCTTTTTGATATCAGGATATTTTTCTATCACAATTCGCTCAGCTTCTGTCACCATCTTTTTCCCAAATCCCCGGTGCTGAATAGCTGATTCGTCTTCTTCACCGATTCCTACCTGTTCTCAGAAGGTATGAATTTCACGAATAATAGCCGCTCATTCGAGTACAGGGAGGAAGTGAGATTCCTTGGTGAAATATTGTGACGGGATTCTGAGTCGGAGGAGGGAATAGAGAGTTGCATCATCTGGAGCGTCTGGGGGAGTAACTCTGTATCAAGCCCCCTTGTGAAAGGGGGGTAGGGGGGATTGTGAATTAATAATCCAGTTCAATATCTCCTTTTCAACTTTTGTAGGATTGTTTATGACTTCTAGATTATAAAATCTGAGTACTGTAATTCAGTATTTTTCGAGCTCATCTGTTCGTTTTGAATCGTACCATCGCTGGTCTTCGTGATTATCTCCATCAACCTCAATTACAAGTTTGAGTGAGGAACAATAAAAATCAGCAATATAATTCAGAAGAGGCTTCTGACGCTTAAAGTTGTATTTTTTTAGCTCTCAGAATTGTAAGATATCGTACCACATCCGTTTTTCTGCAAGGCTTGGATTTTTTCGCATTTCTTGAGAATACTCTTTCAGTTCAACATTGTAGGGGAAATGGTCGTCCGAATTAGAGTATGCGGATTTTTTTGTTAACAATCCTCCGTCCGCTAGAGCGGACACCTCCTTTCACAAGGAGGCTTGGCTCGCTTTCTCAAAAGATATGAGATAATCGTGGCCCTGGGATGCCTCGTAATCACGGACTATGAGCCTGAGATTATCGATATCAAATACTTTTCATTTTACTTCTCTGGAAGCAGTATCCACGACTTTTCCTCCACGACTTCTGAGCAATTCTTCTGCTACCTGTCTGAGATTAGCAAGATGAGATCCATGAAGTATCTGATGAGCGGGAATATCGCGGTAGACACGATTGAGGCGGATATAGGGTGGTACCATTTCGAGTAAATCTGCCATGAGTGCTATGAGCGTCTCATCATCATAGGCCTGAAATCCTCATTTTTTCCAGATTTGTGTGAGCTCACTCTTATCCGTCACCATCATGGGGTAAATTTTCAGTTCATCAGGACGATAGTCGGGGTTATCAAATACTTCTTGAAGAGCTTTTCTGTCGAGCTCTGGTGTTGATCCCAGGAGATTGGGCATCATGTGAGCACAGACCTTGAATCCTGCGTCCTTGAGCATTCTTGTCGCATGAATAGATGCAGCATTCCCATGTCAGCGTTTATTTCGCTCATTTATCTCGTCTATTGTCGTCTGATAGCCTATCTCGACTCGTGTCACATCATAGCTCCGGAGACGCTTGATTTCATCAACTGTGATCCAGTCGGGGCGAGTCTCTATCTGGATTCCCACTACACGGGACTTGGCTCGCATATTTCTCTCTTTGGCTTCTTTGAGTGTCTTGCTCTCGCGCATCTCAAATCATTTTTTTATCTTAAACTCTGCGAATTTATCAGTTCAGGTCGATGTTCCCTCGATAAATGGCTCGAGCTCAGCATAGGTCGTATGAGCGTCATATATAGCCCGGATAAACATTTCCTGGTACAGTTCTGGGTAGACGGACCATGTCCCACCGATAATTCGCACATCGCATTTATCGATACAGTGTCCTGTGATTCTGAGACCACGGAGACGATTATGGACCTGCTTTACAGGGTCAAATTCATTCATCTGGGCACGCATTACAGCTGGTTCGTCGGGGATATAGCTCCTCGGGAGGCCCACGAATGTCGGACAATAGATGCATTTTCCAGGGCAACCCCAGAATTTCGTCAGGAGAGATATAACTGCTATGCCTGACTGATTTCGGATTCCTCTTTTGCGAAAAATCCTCTCCACACGCGCTGAAGGGGTAATACGAGCATCGCTGACCATCTCATGGTATCGTTCTATGAAAGCAATATTTGGGATGGGTTTCACTGTCTTGTGCACCGCATATATCTCATTACAGAGCTTCTGAAAATCTTTTTTATTTCATATTTTCTCGTCTTTTATCACAGCGAGGATGATCTCATCAATTATGTCGGAATCATGCTTTTGCAAATTAAAAAAGAAGAATTAAAAAAGAAAAAAGTGGATTTTATGTTAAAAAAACCTCTGCAGAGTATACAGAGGTGTGTGTTTTTGTCGAACTAGGTAAAATAGTATCTCTAAACGGAGTAAACTGAGTAAACATGGTAAACTCAGTAAACTTTTTTACGCAGCTTTCTTTGATTTTGCAGCACGAGCATTGAATCGGTCGATAGCACCAGTACGGAGAACACGCTTTTCACCAGTATAAAACGGATGAGAAGCTGATGATACTTCTATATAGATGAGGGGGTATGTCTGACCATCAATGTCGATAGTTTCCTTGGCACTGAGAGTAGAGCCAGTGATGAGTGTATAGCCTGTAGAGAACTCTTTGAAGCAGACTTGACGGTACTCAGGGTGGATATCTTTTTTCATAAAATTAGGAAAAGTTATGAGGGGATTATAAAAGATATCAGAGAAATGCAAGATTATTTCTAAGTTTAATCGAACTGTATAGGGTTTTGTAGTCTTTCTTGTGCCATATTGGCAATATGAGCTGCTCTATCTAATTTGTTTACAGTTCTTCTCGCACTGAGCCAGTGCTGTTTTTCACCTAGTATATAATCTCAGAGCTTTTTCCCGGTAAATTCGCCATTTATCATACCGTGAACAAGTATGAAAGCAGCAATTTTTGGCTCTAAGACAAGATTAGGATTTGTTATTATGCTTTGTTCTGAGGTTATGAGCCCTTCTTGTTTTAGTATTAAATCATACTTCGTATAGTTAGCCCTACCAGTGAGTTGCACATAGCCTCTTCACTTGAAGAGCATTCCATCTCCAGGACCAGTATTTCAGAGATCTGCCCTCGTGTCATAGTTTATGAATCCAGGTCAAGATTTTCTATTTTCTTTTTCTACCAGATTATATCTAGTAGCAAAGTAACCTGATTCGTGTTCTGCTGTGGCGAGAATATATGCTATCTGTCCTGGATCTGTTACATCTAAATTATCACATGCATCGAGTATGAGAGCAAAATGTTCTTTCTCTGTGAGTCCTCTGGCAAGGATTTTCTCTTTACTGAATCACGGTTGAATTACGAGTTTCTGTCATTTTTGTATTTCAGTTCACGAGAGATTATTTAATCTCATTATATGTTCAATAGTCACACCATGTTCTTTTGCTATCATAGTTAAATTCTCTCAACTTCTCACAAAATGTAATTTCATTTTTTTTGCTTTTTCTATATCGACTCAGTCCTTGAGGGCGATTATCTGTCCTATTTGTAGCGTAGAGTCTTCTCTGAGATTATTGAATTTACGGAGATCTGCGACACTTACGCGGCCGCCATATTGTGTAGATATGCTCGTGAGATTTTCTCATGCCTTGACCTCGTGAATAGGGGGTAAGGGGGGTACTTCTTTTTTTTCCTTGTCTGCATTGATTTTGTCTGATTCATTGAAATAAATTCTCTGTTTTACTTGTATCTGGGTAGGGTCGGCAATCTTGTTTATCCAAGAGAGAAATTTTTCATCAAGATTGTATTTTCTCGCTATTCAATACAGAGTCTCTCATGCCTGAACTGTATGAAAATCTGGTAGAGGAGCTGTGTTTGCTGCTTCTTGTGTTTCGGTCTTTGGTCGGGGACCTATATACCTCGGTAGTTTTGGTCACTGAACTTTTTTAGTTGGGACAGCTCCTGTTATGATTCTCGGAGCTGGTGCTGGATTTTGTGGTGTTTCTTGTGTTTTTTCTGGTTCTTTGATTTCTTGTTGTTCTGGTGTTCCGAGGGAGACAGGCTTTTCTGGTATTGTTTCTATTGGTAAATTCCCATAACTACTCGGTATCACTTCATCTGGCTGAACTGGTGGGACTTCTGAGGAGAGGGGCTCTATTGTGTTCCCATTTTCAGCATGAGGGAGATCAAGGCCCAGTAGATTTCGTCATTTTGCTTTGATTGATTGCCTAGTTTCTTCAATACTAGCCTTCAATGCTTGCCACTTATGTGCTGCTTCTTCCGTTATGCTTTTTTCGGTTTCTTGGTTTTGAGCAGGTTCTGGTCATGTGACTAGTTTCTCAGACATACTTGTATATTAGCCTATTTTTTATGAAAATACAAACACTTTCTTTTTATTTTGGCATGTCTTTGCTATAATTTTTTTATGAAAACTATTTTCTCTTATTGGATATCATTTTTTATCCTCTTTTTTGGTACTGTTTACCTCGGATATTCTCTCAGTATTCCTACTGACAATATCATCATCACGCTCCTCGTATTGTACTATGTTTTTCAGGGATTTTCTCTCTATCGTGGTTTTCGTCGCAATCATAACTGGTTTGTCTCGAGTGTTATCGTTCAAGCGATGTTCGCGGTAGCGAGCCCTCTCTATTTCTCCAATTTCTGAGATCCGACCTACGAGTATGTGACGGGGACATGGTTTGATAATACTGATTCTCTCGTTCCGTGTCAGCTCTGCTGGTGGGCTCGTATCATGATGTTTCCGATACTCCCACTCATGATATTTTATGCTTTTACGAAGGCTCGCCCTATCCTCTGGTATGTGTTTCTCGTGACCATTCCTGGTATATTCCTCGAGCTCTTTCATTATATCCTCCAGAAGCCACAGATTATCGGGCGCGACTTCATAGATAATCCATTTTGATGTACAGCAGCCAATCCTTGTGCAGCAGTAGATGTCGACTATTTTGGTATATTTACCATACCATTCCTCTGTTTTATGGCGTTTGTATTTATCCATATCGTCACTGGATTCCTGCTTTTCTCGAAAAAAGTTGTGAATAGGGCAAAAAAGATCTAGTTTTACTGAGTCTGAATATTTGAATGGTGCCCAAAGAGGGACTCGAACCCTCACACCTTGCGGCAACGGCTTCTAAGGCCGTCGTGTCTACCAATTCCACCATCTGGGCACACTGCCAGTATAGTTTGATTCGTTATTTCTCAAGTGATTTTAACTTAAATGTTTTTACGCAGCTTTTTTTCTTTCGGATTCTATTTTTCTTTGTTCATCCATTTTGGAAAGAAGAAATCTCAAATCCTCTAGATTATCTATCTTTCTTGGCCCAGAGAATGATGACTGTGTGTCTGTAATCTCTAAGTCCAGAATAACTATTATTGCGTCTGTGACTAGTTCTCGTGTTTTCATGACTAAATCTCAATTACGGTATTGTCATTCTCGCAATTCATTTTCTCCGACCTCGTTCCTCCATTTCTTCCAAGGATTTTGCACACTGTGCGATGTTCATTTTGTTCTTGGGTGTGAAATAAATGTTTCTTTGAGAGCTCCTAGTTCAGAGAGAGAGTTTTTCATAATATGTGAGGTTAAAAAACAGGTTTATCTACTTGTGTGCATCATGGTGGTACGAGACTATCGTCGTGAAGTATCAGGTATAGGGGAGGAGTGCCCCCAATTATCATACCTGAGTATGCTATCGTGCCATTAGGATCAAGTGTTGTTAATTTATCTCACCAATAAAAGTTCAGGTCACTTATTCTGCACCTTTTTATAGCCCACTGTACTTTATCTAGTTCTTCTGGTGTGTTCAAGCCTGTAAATTGTTCTTCCCGCGAGTTCGTTTACTAGGGCTTCACCAGGGTGAGCGTGTGGATTAACAGGTATTCCGTGAAATTTGAGAGACATATTTTTGTAGTTCCCCCAATTCTATCTCTTCTTTTGCATTGTCAATAGTGCAGTATAATAATTTCTATTCCTATTTTTCTGTTTTATATTTCTTCACTATTACGGTCATTGGTTCAAATGATTCTCCTCCTTCGAAAATAAGTGTCACATAGGATTCGCTATTTCCTGCAGAAAATTCAGAGAGCTCTTCGTCGTTCTTGATAATTTTTTTGACTGTGAGAGCACGATTTCGGCCATGAACGGGAACCACCTCGAGAATATCACCAACACATATCTTGTTGTGCACAAATACCTGCCCATCATATGTATATTCTCCAACAAATCGATAGTCACCAGGAGCATTACTATGAGACTCAAGTGACGGGTCAGCTATTGCCTCACCAAACATAAATCCTGTAGAATATCCTCGGTTCATGAGCTTACCCAGTTCATTTTTCCAATAGGCGACTTCTTCAGGATTGTATGAACCATCTGTGACACTATCCATGACTTCTCGATAGGCCTTCATCACCATTGAAACATAGAAAATGCTTTTTGTGCGTCATTCCACCTTGAACGATGTGACACCAGCTTCCATGAGTTCACGGATATACTCGATACAACACAGATCGTGAGAATTGAAAAAATAGGAACCATGCTCGTCTTCCATGAGGATGACTTCTTTTTCTCCATCTTCATTGATTTGTTCACCTTCGTACGAATATTCTCGACGACATGGCTGAGAACAAGCACCGAGGTTGGCACTCGCAGTCGCTCCCACGAAATAACGAGAGAGAAAACATCGACCAGAATATGCCATACACATGGCTCCGTGGACGAAACATTCTATCTCAATATTTGGACAATGTTTGCGGATATCACGGATATCATCGAGACTTGCTTCTCGTCAGAGAATCGCTCGAGTGGCGCCATTTTTTTCCCAGAATTGTACCGCTTTATAGTTGAGTGTATTGGCTTGCGTTGAGACATGAATATCCATTTTTGGAGCAACTTCATGAATAGCCAGCATTAGTCCGGGGTCAGAGACTATCACCGCATCAGGACGACTTGGACCATTGAGAAATTCGCTAAATTCTGCTCTCAATTCTTCAAATCTCTCGAGATGTTGATTGTGGGCAAAGATATTAAAGGTGACATAGATTTTCTTTCCGATGCTATGAGCATAGTCGATACTTGCCTTGAGAGAATTGAAATTGAAATTATTCAGACGCGTACGCAGACTAAAATCTGGCATACCCATATAGCAGGCGTCAGCACCATAGGCAAAGGCAAATTTCATCTTTTCGGGGCTACCAGCGGGAGCGAGGAGTTCAAATGAGGACATAGTGAAGAATTATGTCCAGATGATAGAGGAAAAGGGTGAAAATCAAGCTAAAATTTACTGATCATATGGATTGATACTTTCTCTATTATGAGAGAGTATGAAACCATCTCCTCAATTTTTGGTGTTTGGAAAATGAAATTTCCATGCTCATTCTCCTCCACTCATTGTATGAAGAGACCAAAGTCTCTGGAAGAGATCATATTTTTCATTCGCTTGTTCTGGTAGATTGCGTGCAACGGCATCGAGGACAGCAAGACCTATGGATATGACCATTACTGGACCATATCATTCTGAGAGGTGAAGTACGGATTCATTGTCTATTCAGCGAGGGTGATGTCCTGTAAAGGGGAGTTTGACTCATTTCCACATATCTCATCAAATATGTGTTGGTGCTTGTGTGATGGTAGCAATTTGGTGTGTATCGAACCAACTGAGTGCTCATAGAAGCCCCTCCTTTTGTAATAATTTCCAGACTGGTTTGAGATCTCAGAATGCTGGGGGGAGTGAATCGGGGAGCATACTATTTATTTTATGCTGCCCATTTTTCTTCCCCATCAATTTTTACAGATATTAATCCGTAACGGTAACAAAGTATATTGGAAACATTCCCTCAATAGTTTATGCTGAGAGAATCACCTTCTCCGTCTAATTCTCCTTCTGGATCGTGTCCCGGTAAATATGTTGCTTCTCCATCAAAGTGAGCTCGGACAATAAGTTGTGATAATTCTGTTGTAACTTTTTCAGAACCAAGAATATTAATAAAATCACTTGCATATCTTTGACATACTTGTTCTGGTGAAGGATCAGAAACTTCTTGTTGTGAGTACTCTGCTACATTAATTTTTAATTCCACAACAGTAATAGGCCGAGCAAAATTAACCATAAAAGGAAATTAATAATTACAATTTCTTCAATTGTATCTCTTGTTGTGAATTGTCAATAAATTCCTGTAATGAAATTTCTGTCTGCTCTTTTGTCTTGTAATTTCGTACTGCGACGCCGTTATTTGCTTCTTCTTTCTCTCCGACGACGAGGATGTAGTTGATGTGAGCTTGCTCAGCATTTCGCACTTTCTTGTTGAGTCCATCAGATGAGAAATCTCACTCTGCACGGATACCTGCATCTTTCAGAGATTTGAGGACTTTTTCAGCGTAGTCGTTGAATTTCTCACCGACTGGTACGACGATAGCCTGACGAGGGGCGAGCCAGAGAGGGAAGACCCCTGCGAAGTGCTCAATCATCACGCCCATAAATCGTTCTAAACTTCCAGAGATAGCACGGTGAATGACTACTGGGCGCTCTTTTTCACCAGATTCATTGACATAGCTGAGGTCAAATCTCTCAGGGAGATTGAAATCGAGCTGGATAGTGGCGAGTTGCCATTGTCGACCAATTGCATCCTTGAACATGAAATCGAGTTTTGGCCCATAAAATGCTGCTTCGCCTTCAATTCTCTTGTATGGGAGGTCAAACTCTTTCGCTGCTGCCTCGAGTGATGACTCGGCTGTTTCCCAGACCTGTTTTCCACCGAGATATTTCTCTGGTGTTGACGGATCGCTGACGGAGAGAGAGACCCAGTAGTCCTCGACCATACCGAGAGTTGTATAGAATTTCTTTATAATAGAGACGATTGTTCCTACTTCCTGACCGATCTGAGAGACGCGGAGGAAGAGGTGTCCATCGTCCTGAGTGATAGCACGGACGCGAGTGAGTCCTGAGAGTTGTCCTGGCTTCTCATCGCGGTAGACCGTTGCTGGCTCAAAATAACGAATCG
>JALQUC010000002.1 GCA_023268615.1 Candidatus Altimarinota bacterium
CCGCATAAATTTTCTCAAGATAATATCACTTGGGAAAACATTCAAAAAATGAAACCACAGTATATTCTCCGTTATGGTGCAACTTTTCCAGAGTATGAAAACCTCATTTATTCGCTCACTGCCGTTGACTCATTCAATCGAAATTTGGTAAAGGGTGTTATTGGTCATATTACAGAATTTGAAACAGGTAAAAATGTAATGCTCAAATTTATAGATTCTGACTGAAAAGAGGCGAGTTTTGAACTTATTGACGGCACAGACAGAAAAACAACCAAAATAAACAAAGGAGAAAGTTTAGAAAAAATACACTCAGCAATGTCTGATTTGTTTATAGAGAATCTCAATAAAAGTACAGTTGTTTTATCCAATGGACTTGAGCTCAAAAAAGGAGATAAAATCAACCCTTACAGTTATGCTGAAACGCTTCAGGAAACAATGATACAGAAGACAATAAAGAAACATTTTGAATTAGAAAAACAATTCCTTACGAGAGATGTGAAAATTAAACCTCTGACATTGTTTTTCATAGATAATATTGATGAGTATCGAAATTCGGATGGATATATCAAAAAAACGGTAGAAAAGTTTATTCAAGCAGAGGCGAGAGAATTACTGAAAACTGAAACACACGAATTCTATAAACGATACTTAGAGAAAACTTTAGAAGATATTTCTAAAACTCATGGGGGATATTTTTCAAAAGATAATAGCGAAAAAGATGAAGCGATAGAACAGGAAGTTGTTGAGATTTTGCATGACAAACAAGCTATGCTTTCGCTTGATAATCCGAGAAGATTTATTTTTTCTAAATGGACACTTCGTGAATGATGGGACAATCCAAATGTATTTCAAATATGCAAACTGAGGAGTAGCGGGAGCGATATTTCAAAACTCCAGGAAGTCGGTCGTGGGCTCCGTTTGCCTGTGAATGAATATGGGAATCGTGTTAAAAATGAACAATTTTATCTCAATTATTTTGTTGATTTTACAGAGAACGATTTTGTTGAAAAACTCGTGAATGAAATAAATGAAAAATCTGGAGCAATATCTCTTGAAGATTCAGAAAATAAGTTACATGACGAAATGACAAAGCAAATAGTCGAAAAATATAAAATAGCTGAAGATGAATTATTGGAGAAGTTGGATACTGCAGGTGTTATAAAGAGAAATAACGATTTCAAAGAAGGGGGTTTTGAATACATAAAATCTAATTTTCCTCTTATTTTTGAGGGTATTAATTCGAATAAAATAAGAAAAGAGACGGATCAAAAAAGAAAAATATCAATCAGAACAGAGAAGTACGCTGAATTAAAAGATTTATGGGAAAAACTGAACGAAAAAGTTATTTTGGAATACAAAATTGAAAAAGAAGAAAATTTTAAAAATCTTTTGATAAACTTCTTACAAGATCACGCTAGCTCTATGTTACAAGAGGGTTTGAAAAATAAGCGAGTAAAAATAGGAATAGAAAATAATCTCGCAGTTACAGAAGAGGAAATATCCATTCATGATAGTGAAATTACAAAAATCTCCACGATGAGTTATAGCGATTTTTTGAAACAATTATCAAACGCTCTCAAGACCAATATAAAAACTCTCCATCAATCTTTTATTGACTCTCAGTTAGATATAAATCAATATCTCAACATCTCCACAATCAGAATATTGAAGCAAAAATTTGATAGCTACTTAATGTATAAATCATTTGATAAGTTCAGTATAGAATATCAAAAAGTTACTAACACCGTTCATCCCACCAAACTCACAGATACCAAAGGAGATGCAAAGGGTGAAATTAGTGCTTCTGATGTTGGAATTTTCCATTCTGATGAACAGGTAGCAAATAACTATGTATTTGATGAATTATTTTATGATAGTGATTTAGAGAAGGATAATATTAAGACAAATATCACAGAAGTTACCGTGTTTACAAAAATTCCAAAAAACTCTATTAAAATTCCTGTTTCAGGAGGTAAAAGTTACTCTCCTGACTTTGCCTATGTTTTAAATTATGAGGATGGAAAGAAAAAACTTTATTTTATAGTAGAAACAAAAAATACCGATGAAGAAAACCTAAGAGAAGAAGAAGTACAAAAAATTAAACATGCTGAGAAGTTTTTTGGTGATACTGTGAAGATTAAATTTAAAACACAATTTAGCGATACAAAAATGATAGATCTCATTCGAGAACTTCAATAATTAGAATCATTCCATGCACTCCCCTTCATCATCACCCGACAGAGACCTCACGGAATACACGATCAATAATGTCGACGATACTCGTGAACTCGTCGATCGTATCCATGAAGATGTGGCACTTTTTTCTCAGCTTCCAACAGAATGGAAGTACTGGTTCGCGAGTCATCCAGTGCATCTCGGAGAGGAGCTCACGGTCGACCTCGTCTATGCGACGCAAATGCCAGATGTCATTCATTTCCTTCCTCCTCGTTTGAAGAAGTAGCTGGAATCTCGCTACATAACCCACTAAAATCCCCGCAAATTGCGGGGATTTTTTAGTTTTTTGCAAGTTTTTTCGCCAGCTCGTATTCTTTTGGATATTTATCAAAAACTGCTTTCTGTTTACGATAAGAAGCACGAATACCCCGACTGATCAGGTGTTTGATGCTGGCTAGTTGTTTCTTGGTAGGAGTTTTCATAAAAGCGTTTTTATTATTCAAGAATGTGTTTTATTTATTTCCTTAATTGCACGAGCTAATTCTTCTTCAGTATATTCATGATTGATGAGTAAGTCAATATCCTCTTCTGAAGAGACCTGTTCTGTGACAAATTTTCTTCTACTCATTGTCTTCATCGCAATAAAGAGGATACTCTCGGGATATTTACTTTGAATATTTTTGAGTACTTGTATGGATCCGAAGAATTTTTGGATAAATTTTTCTTCTGGAACATGTCGTTTCTTTTCGAGTTCTCGTTTTTTGGTGTAGAGGTACGAGAGAATTGGGTCTTGGTAGACCAGAATTATCGCATAGGAACGATTCTTTTTGATACATTGCTGTATATTTTTATCTGCATAATCTTCTCGTGAAAAAGTACCATCAATAATAACATTGAATCAGTTTTTGAGACAAAAGCTGTACATTTTATCCATTACCCAGGATGCATATTGCTGAAATTCATGAGCATTGTCTCATGTGTATCAGTCAAATAAACAACGGTATGTATCTGTATCGAGTACGATATATGTTCCTTTTTCTTCTATCATTCATTCTATAAATTCCGTTTTTCATGCTCCAGGAGCTCATGCGAGAAAAATAGTGGGAATATCCTCACTATTTGCAACAAATTTCTGCGTATCTCTTTTCAGAATTTCCTCCTGTAGATAGTGTGCCATAGCATCAACTCAGGCTCGAGAATAAGGAAATGATATTTTCTTCATGTTCTCATTATACTCAATGGAAAAATAAAACACTCTCATTTCTGGAGTGCTTTATATAAACTTGTTTATCTTCCTAAAGAATTAAATAATTCCATGCACTCTCCTTCATCATCACCCGACAGAGACCTCACAGAATACACGATCAATAATGTCGACGATACTCGTGAACTCGTCGGTCGTATCCGTGAGAACCAATCGCTCTTTTCCGAGCTTTCGACACACTGGAAAGTGTGGTTCGCGAGTCATCCAGAACATCTCGGAGAAGAGCTCACGGTCGACCTCGTCTATGCGACGCAAATGCCAGATGTCATTCATTTCCTCCCTGCACGACTGAAGTAAGTGTATATTGTAAAATAAAATTACATTTTATGTGTTAATACTTTTGACATACAAAAAGTAATCAATAATATAGTGTCACTTTATTTCTCTTCCTTTTATGACTTTCCTTTCTCATCTTGCTAAGAGGTATGACCTTACACAAGAATCTTTTGCATCCATTATTGGCGTTTCGCGACCCACTGTCGCGAAGATGTTTCGAGGTGAGACAGAATTGACCCTTCCACAGGCTCAGAAACTCGCTGGTGTTCTCGGTATTACCCTCGAAGAGCTCGTGACGGGAAAAGAGAGAATTCGGGAAGTTGTTCTTGAAGAACCCAAAAAAACACAGCCAAAAATGGAAGAACGCATCAGTGTACCTGCTGAAAATGTCGAAAAATTTAAACAAGCCCTGCTCTATATCACTCAGAAGATTGGAGCCCTTCCAAATGTTGGTCAGACTGTCCTCTACAAGATACTCTATTTCTGTGATTTTGATTATTACGAGAAATTTGAAGAACAGCTCATCTGAGCGAGGTATATCAAGAATCATTTTGGACCGACTCCAGTCGAATTTGGTGCAATTATCAAAAGCATGGTCAAGAAAGGGGAAATCGAGGAAGTGAAAACAAAATACTTCAACAAAGAACAAACAAAGTATCTCCCTGTTCAATCACCTGACTTGAGTGTCTTTAGCGGACAAGAATTGGAGTTCATTGACGAAGTGATTCAAAAACATGGTAGCAAGACTGCCAAAGAACTTTCTGCCCTATCCCACAAAGATGTACCATGGATTTCTACACCAGAAGGAGAAGAAATTCCGTATGAGTCAGTTTTTTATCGAATGCCAGAAACTTCTGTAAGAAATTATGATGCTGACCTATAAAAGACATAGTAATTTCTCAAAATGATTGAAACAACTACTGAAAAAATTTCGGACACTTGAGGAAGATATCAAGACAGTACAGAGATCGGCTATAGAATTACTCTTGCTTCGATCTCTAGATAATAGATCTATTGATTTGATTCCAAATTTTAATAGCGATACGGTTCGGATATATAAGATTCGTAAATTTTCTTGCAAATCGCTCAAATGAAAATGAGTACAGAGTGGTATTCGGATTATTTTTGCTTATTTCCCCGAGAGACAAGAGGTAGAATATTTAGAAATTTATTACAAAGCAGACCAGGAGAATATGGATTACGATTTTGCGAAGGAGTATTTCAAAAATATTAATACTTGTGAGAGTATAGAGGTTGATACAAAAACCCAGAGAAAGATGGATAGTATTGGAAATCTCTGGAAAAATAAACAATAAAAAAACACCTAAATAGGTGTTTTTTAAATTTTTCTAAAAATGGCTCCCCGGGTAGGATTCGAACCTACGACCAATTGGTTAACAGCCAACTGCTCTACCACTGAGCTACCGAGGAACTGGGGCATTGTAGAGCATGAAGGGTTTTTGTCAAAAAAATTTGAAAAATGAGGAAAGTTCATACGATAGGGCTATGTTGGGGATTAGCCAAGCGCAGAAAAGCAAATGATTTTGCTCGCCAGCGGTGGTTGACTCGATATGCCATCCGAGGCATATCTCCCCCTCATCCCCGATACGGGATGAGTCGTGTACATCGTTGGGGATTAGCCAAGCGGTAAGGCAGCGGACTTTGACTCCGCCACGCGGGGGTTCGAATCCCTCATCCCCAACCAAATTAAAATCATTCGGTCTTCGAACCGCTCACTTCGTTCGGGTTGACTCAGAGTGAGATTCACTCACTCTTCCCCCTCATCCCCAACCAATACCACACCTATCGCCCTCTTGGCGATTTTTTATATCCTCTTGGCTTCCTGATTGACACGCCTATATTGGCATGAATTATCTACTTTATGGAATCTTCTGGATCAATATTGGAGGCAGCGTGAGAGTGAAAAAAAGTATGAATCTCATCTTCTAGAGAAGATAGAAATGCCCTGAGGGAAAAGAAAAAAGAGCAATACGAGAATTTAGAAGTCTTGAAAGATTAATATTGGAAGAATGATTCCTAGAACACCTAGAAAAAAGACTCTCTGATTCATCTCAAAGATCACATACAACAGACCTGTCTCAAAGAGAAATTCTTCAGATGGTTGCTACAAAAGCAGTAGCTCTGATAGAGGTTTTATGAGATCCAAGTAATAAAATTGCTGTTCGATATGTCCAGTTAAAAATGAGAATTGAGAATGCATTTGCAGCAAGAACAAAACTAAAACCAGTCCCGGAAAAGCCTCTCAATTTAACACAAAAAATTAAAACACTTGCAAGTACAGTAATGGCACACAGAGGGGCTGTTATACCAAAAGCTATCCGACACTTCCCTCCATCTCGAGAGCAATCAGGGCATTAAGCTCTGCGGCGTATTCGAGCGGGAGTTCTTTTACAATAGGAGAGATAAATCAGTTGATAATCATAGCCTTTGCCTGATCCTCGGCAATACCTCGACTCTGCAGGTAGTAGAGCTGCTCGGGGCTGATACGACCAGCACTCGCCTCATGAGCACAGATAGAGGACGCATTGCGGACACGGATATCAGGAATTGTGTCATTTTTTGAGAGAGAATCCAGGATGAGCGCGTCACAGTCGATACGACTCACAGCATTGTGAGCGGATGGATGGATATCGAGGAGTCCGCGATAGGTCGAGAGTCCTCCTCATTTTGAGAGGGATTTCATGATGACATTGGACGAAGTATCAGCACCGATATGGATGACCTTTGCCCCGCCATCGACCTCCATACCCGCATTGGCAAATGCGACACCGAGGTGATCACACGCGGATTTTCGCCCTTGGAGAATCGTGCACGGATAGAGCATCGTCACACCACTTCCAAAATTTCCACCCACCCATTCCATATATCCCTCTTCCTGGACGACTGAACGCTTGGTATTGAGATTGTAGGTATCGATAGACCAGTTCTCGACCGAGGTATAGCGCATCCGAGCTTTTTTGCCGACAAATATCTCGACCATCCCCGCATGGAGACTCGGAGTATTGTATTTCGGTGCAGAGCATCCCTCGATATAGTGAGCGGTCGCTTCGTCCTCGATGATCATGAGTGTATGCTCGAATTGTCCGCCTGATTTCACATTCATACGGAAATACGCCTGAAGTGGATCAGAGATTTCGACACCGCGTGGCACATAGAGAAATGTCCCGCCCGACCATACCGCACCATGGAGCGCTGCAAATATATGATCCGTCGCAGGGATGAGCTTCATGAAGTATTTCTGCACGAGCTCTGCATGATCACGGACGGCAATAGACATATCCTCGAATATGACTCATTGGTCACGGAGTTCCTGACGCAGATTATGATACACGACTTCACTGTCGTATTGAGCCCCTACACCCGCAAGCATTGTCCGCTCGGCTTCTGGTATACCGAGTCGTTCAAACGTATTCTTGATGGTATCAGGTACATCATCCCACGATTGAGCATTTGAGGCTCCTTCTAGACGCGCATAGTAGCAGATTTTTGAGAGGTCAAGTTTTGAGAGGTCTGGTCACCAGGTCGGCATCGCCTTTTCTTGAAATATTTTCAGACTCGCAAGTCTCTTCTCGAACATCCACTCTGGCTCCCCATTCTGTTCCCATATTTTTCGCACGACTGATTCACTGACTCCGTATTCAAATTCATTGGAATACACCGCATCATCATGCCCATCAAAGAGAGCACGAGACACTTCACCAAATGTATCGAGACCTCCTTTTGCAAAGGAGGTGTCCAAGCTTGTCGAGGACGGAGGATTTTTTGATGTTGTATCTATATTTGACATTTATGATATTGGACTAAAATCTAGCGTCAGTATAGACTAATTTTTATTTATGCCAATAGAAAAAACTGAATCAAATGCTCTTACCCGAACAGGACATCGATTATTGTTTGGAGGAATAGGCGTAACGGGAATAACTATTACTACAGCAGTAGCTGGCTGACCAGATGGTGTGCCAACAGGAGTAGCATGTATTATTGGTATAGTTGGTGCAACGGTTGGTGCAGTACTACTCACTGTTTGAAACAAACCAAAAGTCGATGCAGAAAAAATCATTGCAAAAATGAAAAAGAGAGGACCAAGAGTTCCTGAAAGCACATACGAAGAAGAAAGCTGGTAAATTCTATAACCTTTTTTATGAAAACAACAATTGAATCACTCAGTCCTGAAGCGCAAAGAGCTCTCTGACCTGCTATTTCAAGTGTCATCAGAGGATCGCAGAATCGCACCCTCTGAGAACCACCAGAAGATGATGAGCTCATGGAGTTATCAGACAATACGAAAAAAATAGAGGATATCCTATAGGCACGCCTTCACCAGTCCATCAAACAGAGGATGAGGTTTACCTGGGCGAGATTTAAATTCTGGATGAGCCTGTGTCGCGACGAAGTATGTGCATGCAGGATTTTCGATGTATTCAACGAGTCGACCTTCGTGCGATGTTCCAGAGAGGACAAGTCCATGCGAACGAAGAATTTCGTGCTTATCAGGACAGACTTCGTAACGATGACGATGACGATCACTAATAGTCGTTGAGCCATAGAGTTTATGAATGAGGGAACCCTCGAGGACAGTCGCTTCTTGTGTTCCGAGTCGGAGTGTTCCACCTTTGTCAATTTTTTCGTTTTGATCTGGGAGGTAATCAATAAATGCTGTTCCTGGCTTCTCAAATTCGGTCGATGTCGCATCAGTCACACCACACACATTGCGTGCAAATTCTATCACAGAGAGCTGGAGACCGAGACAGATGCCGAGAAATGGGATATCATGTTCACGAGCGTATCGGATAGCCGAGATTTTCCCTTCTATGCCCCGAGAGCCAAATCCTCCAGGGACAATCATCCCATCCATTTTGCCAGAAGTCTGAAGCTCGGTGAGGAGATTGGGATTTTTTTCGATTTCTTCGGCATTGATCCAGTGACGACGGACTTTTGTCGCGTACTTCGCACCAGCATGGACGAGCGCTTCTCGGACACTCATATAGGCGTCTTCGAGCTCAGCGTATTTCCCCACGATAGCGATATTCACTTCTCGTGTTGGAGCGACGACATTGTCGACAAAGGCTGACCAATCTGAGAGATCAATTGGCTTGTGGTCGAGATGGAGGACTGTCTCTATTTTGTCCTTGAGTCCTTGTTTCTCAAAGAGCAGAGGCACTTCATAGATAGTTCGAGCATCAGTTGCTTCGATGATATTTTCTTCATACACATCTGTAAACATCGAGATTTTTGGTTTGAGTTCCTGAGGGATAGGACGAGGACAACGAGCAACGAGAAAATCTGGTTGTATTCCTGCCTCACGAAGTTGTCTGGTCGAGAGCTGGATAGCCTTGGTCTTGTATTCTCCTGAGACTTCGACATAGAGGAGGGGGACGACATGGACATAGCACACATTATCTGGACCTATATCACGACGGAGCTGACGAATCGCCTCGATAAAGACAGGACTCTCAGCATCACCCACGAGACCACCAACCTCGACGATACAGATATCCGCTTTTGCTGCTTGTGTCAATATGCGTGATTTTATCTCATCAGTGATATGCGGGATGACCTGGACCGTCTTGCCGAGATAGTCCCCGCGTCGCTCCTTTTCGATGACGGTGAGGTAGATCTTCCCTGTTGTAGGATTGGCTCATCGGTCGAGTGCGATATCGACAAATCGTTCATAATTTCCGAGATCGAGATCTGTCTCACCACCATCTTCTGTGACGAAGACTTCACCGTGTTCATAGGGAGACATCGTGCCCGCATCCACCTGGAGATAGGGATCGATTTTCATCATATTCACAGTATATCCTGATGATTTGAAAAGACGACCTATCGATGAGGCCGTCACTCATTTTCACAATCCAGAAATGATACCCCCTGTCACAAAGATGATTTTCATACAAGAGAGACTATAAACATTTGAGAAAAAATCAATGAAAAGAAGAACTCCGAGAAAAAATAGAATAGAATCTAGCACCTGATAACACTCGGTGCTAAAAATTTGCTATTTTTAAAAAAAACACTACTCTGAGCATATAAGAAAAATCCTCTGTTTTTCTTTTTCTTCTACTTTTTCTTTTACACTTTATGACAAAAGTTCTCACTTCCTCTGATTTTGACGCAGCTATCGCTACTGGTGTCACACTCGTCGACATGTACGCTGTCTGGTGTGGGCCATGCCAGGCTATCGCACCTGTGATCGAAGAACTCGCACACGAATTCGAGGGCAAGGCACAGGTCACCAAGCTCGATGTTGATGTCTCTGGTGATATCGCTCAGCGCTATGGTGTCATGAGCATCCCAACTATTCTCGTGTTCCGTGATGGTCAGCTCGTGGATAAAACAGTTGGTCTCTCAGACAAGGCAAGTCTCGTCGCACTTCTCAATAAACATCTCGCCTAATCATGACTCTTCTCGCACTCTACCTCCTCGCTGGGATAGCGTTTTTCTTGCGTATTCTCTATTGGGCGGTCATCCTCGATGTCATCCTCAGCTGGATCACGCTGCTCGGCCTCCATATCGTGATAGGACCACTCAATAGTATCACTCGTCCACTCTATGATATCACGAGACAGATCTTCCCAACACGAGTCGGGATGATAGATCTCGCACCATTGATTCTCATTATTGTGCTCGATCTGCTCATGATGGTGGGTATTCCTTCTCTCGTCAATTTGCTCAAATAAATGATTCTCGATACAAAGACATCAGCCGAACAAACCATCAAAGATCTCGAAGAAGTGGTAAAAAAATTGCACTCGCAGCCACACCTCACGATCATCATGGTGGGAGATAATAGTGCGAGTGCTGTCTATGTCCGAAACAAAATCAAAACCTGTGAGAGCATCGGTATCAAGGCGACTCTCCTACACTTCGCGCAGTCATGAACTGACGAGCTCATACACGAAATACACCGTCTCAATGCTGACGAGACAGTGCACGGTATACTCGTACAATCCCCTCTCCCATCAGACATTCCAGCACAAGAAGTATTTGACGCTATTCATCCCCTGAAAGATGTCGATGGATTCTCCAGTGCAAATATCGCTCGACTCTATAGTGGTGATGATACAGGACTCGTACCTGGCACACCGAAGGGGATTATGAAAATACTCTTCGAGTATTTCCAAATGACGAATGACGAATGACGAATGACGAATGACGGGGAAGACAAAACTTCAAACCTGGCTGGCAAGCATGCCGTCGTCATCGGTAAAAGTACCATCGTCGGGAAGCCTCTCTCTCTCATGCTCATGCATGCAGGAGTGACTGTCACCGTCTGTCATAGTCGAACAAAAGACCTCGCTATACATACTAAAATGGCAGATATAATCATCTCTGCGGTAGGCCAGAAGCATCTCATAGCATCTGATATGGTAAGACCTGGCGCGCTCGTCATCGATGTCGGTATCAATGTCGCAGAAGAAGAAGGCAGAAAACTCTCAGGAGATTGTGACACAGACAATATCGCAACTATTGCTGATATCACACCTGTCCCTGGAGGAGTCGGTCCGATGACCATCGCCATGCTCCTCTCAAATGTCCTCTTGGCTCACGAGCTCCAATGAAAAAACTAGCTCATCCATTGATTGTTGTCGTGCTCATGATTGCGTCATTTTTGTGTGGGCAATTTTTCGCGGAAACACGACAGAGAGAGATCGAGACAATAGATCCTCCTCGTGTCTTTATCGAACAACTGAAAACCAAAATGAATATAGCAAAAAACCGTGATGATATTGAAATTTTTCTCAATGGAGAGAAAATGACCGAGGACATCAAGATAGATGTGAAGAGATAATTCCGCTGTTTTACTTTTTCTTTTACTTTTTCTCAAAATATATAACTCAATATGTACTCCCTCTCCGCATTTAAAACCTACGACATCCGTGGTATCTGGCAATCAGAAGTCGATGAAAAATTTGGTCGTATCATGGGCTATGCTCTCTGACTCCATCTCAGAGAGAAATACTGAACTCCAAAAATCCTCATCAGCTCCGATGTCCGAGAAGCAAATAATATCCTGATAGATGAATTTCTCCGCGGGATGAAAAGTGCTGGAATACTGGAGGTGACAGTAATAGGGCTCGACGAGTCTCTGCCACAATACCGATACTGAGTGTGCTCGACACCTATGGCATACTATGCCGCTATCGATACATACGATTGTGCCTGTCTCTTCACAGCCTCTCATAATCCGAGTGAATATGTGGGTATAAAAATCGTGGACAATAAATGCCTCTCTATCAAATCTTCAGATCTCAGAAGCTTCTTTGAAAAATACGAATCAATCACGCCAGAAGGTGGCGAATCGCCAGCAATTCTTCCCTATACAGATACCAGAATCACCTCTCTCCTGGCAGACATCAGGACCAAATTTCAAACTCTCAAAAAAATTCCAAAAATTACCATCGACTACAGTCATGGTGCTGCCTCACATTTCGAACAAGCATTCTTAAAAGAAATACTCTGAAGTGAGGAAATGTGCAAAAACGAGCATGACGAGGAACAAGCTTTTGAGTCGAAGGGAGTTTACTGATCTGTAAACGACCAAGACGAAAAAGTGAAGTGACAAAGTCAGGCAAAGTTTTTCCACTTTCCTCACCATATATTTACGAATCCGGATGGTCAATTTCCTGCCCATGACACAGATACTTCGCGATTTGCCAATTACAAACCCCTCATCGCAGAAATACAAAAAAATGAGAGTGATTTCGGATTTATATTTGATGGAGATGCAGACAGATTTGGTATGGTGACGAGAGAGGGTGTCGTCGTCACAGGCGATATATTGCTCGCCATCATTGGTAAACAACTCCTGACCGATGGAACAGCAGAGAGACTCGGGAGCAAAACAATTTTCCAGGAAGTATTCTGTGGGAGGATCGTGGGTGATGTCGTAAAACAGTATGGAGGAGAGCTCCGAGTCACACGCGTCGGTCGAGAATCATTCGTCCGAGAAGTGATAGAAGCAAACGGTCTCCTCGCGGGTGAA
>JALQUC010000016.1 GCA_023268615.1 Candidatus Altimarinota bacterium
CATGATTTACTATTAGAAGAACAGAAACCACAGTCATCAGAATGTAGAAAAAATTTGGATTTTTCTTTTCTTCACGAGCAACTTCTCTTTGTCTTTTAGTGAGCGCGTAAAATATAGCTGCTGATGATAATCCTATTAAACTTTCTTCTGTTCTAAAGGGTAATATTCCAACTGGTGCAGGGTATATTCGGTCCAATAAAATAAAAAAGGTTGTAAAATATCACACTAAACAGAGTATAAATGCAAAAACATTTAATTCTTTTTCTTTCGGGCCTGGACTTATAAAAAGAGAAATGGTTATTACAATGGATGGAACTGTGAGGAATATAAATGAAGCGGGAATATTGAGATGAACATAGAGCCTGTTAATAAGAATTATTCCAGCAATTATGCTGGCCCCTGTTGCGAAAATATTAAGACTTTCTTTGATAGGGCTGTCTGCCCGTTTACTCATATAAAAGCCAAAAATTAAAGGTAACAAACCTATCACAAGAATATAGGCGTTTTCAGGCCTCCACAGATAGTCAATGCCAAAGATGATTGTATTTATTATGCCGCCCAATGTTGCCATTCCAAAATAGGCTATTAATCTTTGTTTCAGCGGACTTACGATGTGCAAAATTGCAAAAATCAGACTTACTCATCAAATTGCCAGGCCTATATAATCATTCATTTCTCTCTGCAGACTCAAGATCATCATAATTATTGATGTTATTCCACCAATATAGAGACTCATATATTCTTCCTTTTTTGAGGCATTTCTCATTGCATACCAACTCCCAAAATATATAGTTCCAACTAGGCCAAAAGAGATTACAAGTTCTAACGAAGAGAAATCACCTGAAAGTAAGACATTTCCTATAAACCATACGAGAGGAGCAAGTGCACCAAAAGCAAAATAAGTATTTTCAAATTTTTCAAAGGCACGACTTGTATTGGAAAGAGCATACACTGAAAAACCAACAATTGCTATAAAAATACCTAGACTAATGATATTAACTTCTCCATTTTCATAGAGATAGTTCATGCTTGCTGAGGCTACAAAAAGTCCGATAGAATTGAAAAGAATAATATCTTTTAAAAATATTTTTCTTGCAGCAAGAAAAAGAGCTATGCTAATACCTAAAAAGTATATGAGAAAAGAATTATAACTTAATTGGAAATCCCAGACTCATTTTTGGCCAAGAAAGAAAGGTGTCATATAGGCACCAATAATCCCCATCCCAAGTATAGTCCGGGAATTCCGTATATAAGAAAAATAAGCTACCAATATGGCAAATATAATTGCAATAATTACTGAAGCCACTTCTGGTATGAGAACACTACTGGTAGAGTCAAAACGAGATCAGAATATGAGTGTAATATAAAATATAAGCACTCCACCACCCACTATAACATCACAAAATTGTTTGAGTCTATTTTGAAAACCGAAACCAGTTCCAATACAAGCTATTGATACAAAAAACCCAAAACCAAGACGAGCCGTTTTATCCATAATGCCCCAAAGTCCAGTGTAGAATAAGTATGCTATTCCTCCAACAATAAAAAGTACTCCTATGATTGGGAGAATTTTTTGGACGAGTTTATCGACCAATGAGACCTCAGAAGTGGCCATACAGATAATATTAGAAATAAATACTTAAAAAAGTGTATCTTTCCTGTATTCTTTGCAAATACAATCACTTTTCAAAATCTTTATTTTAATTGTAATATTAACTACTTTATTATTATTTTTTCTCCCTCAAACTTCACTTCTACCTTCTTTCCTTCCTCGAGACTGCCATCGAGAAGTTTTGTAGAGAGAGCATTGACGATGTATCTGGTGACGGCACGGCGGAGAGGTCGAGCACCAAACTGAGGGTCGATACCATGCTTCATGAGATACTCGTGAACGCTTTTATCCCAGGTGACGGTGATACCTCGCTCAGCGAGCATAATAGACACCTTCGCCAATTCGAGGTCGATGATAGAGCGGAGTACTTCGTCCCCAAGAGGTCGATAGACGATGATATCGTCGATACGATTGATGAGTTCAGGACGGAGATAATTGCGGAGCTGTCCTATCATCATGTCATTCAATGCCTTCATCTGAATATCGTCGACATTGTGTCCGCTTTTTTCTTCGCTAAAGAAATCCATGATTTTCTCAGAACCGATATTACTGGTCATGATGATAATCGTATTTCTGAAGTCGACTGTTCGTCATTTTCCATCCGTGAGTCGACCATCATCGAGTATCTGGAGAAAGACATTGTAGACATCGGGATGAGCCTTTTCTATCTCATCAAAAAGGAGTACTGAAAAGGGTTTTCGACGGACAGCTTCGGTGAGTTGTCCACCTTCGTCATGGCCGATATATCCTGGAGGAGAACCGATGAGACGGGCGACAGAATGTGATTCGCCATACTCGCTCATGTCGATCCTGATAAAGGCTCCACTGTGATCGAAGAGGGCACTTGCGAGGGCTTTGGCTGTCTCAGTTTTACCAACACCCGTTGGGCCCAGGAAGAGGAAACTTCCGATAGGGCGATTCTTGTCAGAGAGTCCTGCCTTTGAACGCTGGACGGCTTCTGCGACAGAGCGAAGAGCGTGGTCTTGTCACTTCACAGATTCTGCTAAGTGTTCGAAGAGGTGCAGGTATTTGTCGTTCTCGGTCTGAATCAGCTTGCCAACCGGGACACCTGACCAGCGAGAAATCACGGCCGCTATATCCTCGATGTCGACTGTGTCTCGGAAAAATGTTCGCCCGTCTTGTCTGCGAGCCTCTGCGATAGCCTCAAGCTTCTTTTGCTCTGTGTCGAGGGAGGGGAGTTTCTGGTATCGGATTTCTGCCACAGCAGCATAATCTGCGTCTCTTTCGAGCTGTTCTGCCTGGAGCATGAGCTTCTCTCGGTCTTCACGAATTTTCTTGAGGTCCTGCATCATCTTTTTCTCGTCTTCATAGGCAGCATGGAGCTTTTTCTGCTCTTCTTGGAGGTTAGCAAGTTCTTTTTCTATGTCCTGAATTCTGTTAGCTCCTTTCGTAAAGGAGCTGTCTGAGCTTTGCGAAGACTGAGGATTTCTTGGCTCAAACTCCCCCTTCTTTCCTTCTGTCTTTCCATCCCCCTTCACAAAGGGGGTTTCAGACTCTCGCAGAAGCGCTTCTCGCTCGATCTGGAGGGAGTGAATTTTTTTGTCGATCGTGTCTATCTCGGCAGGTTTACTGGTGGAACCAATTTTGAGTGCTGAAGCAGCCTCATCGATGAGATCTATGGCTTTATCAGGGAGCTTACGATCTGGCAAGTATCGTGTCGACATGTCGACTGCGGCGACGAGCGCAGAGTCAGTAATTTTTATCGCATGAAAGGTTTCGTATTTATCCTTGATACCACGGAGAATCGTCAGTGCGTCTTCTCGGTTTGGTTCGTCGACCATGACGGGCTGAAATCGTCGTTCGAGCGCAGCATCTTTCTCGATGTATTTTCTATATTCGTTAATCGTCGTTGCACCTATCACCTTGATTCGTCCTCTTGCCAATGCTGGTTTGAGGAGATTGCCAGCATCTGTCGATCCTTCGCTCGCACCAGCACCGACTATGGTATGGATTTCGTCGATAAAGAGGATAATTTCGCCATCAGACTTTTCGACTTCGTCGATGACAGACTTGAGTCGTTCCTCAAATTCGCCACGGTATTTCGCCCCGGCAATCATAGCTCCGAGGTCCAGTGTGAGGATTTTCTTCGACAAGAGTGCATCAGGAACCTCGCCACTGATTATTCTCATGGCAATACCCTCGACAATGGCGGTCTTCCCAACACCGGGGTCACCGATGAGAACAGGATTATTCTTACTTCGTCTCGCCAGAATCTGAATTGCTCGACGGATTTCGTCATCACGACCGATAACGGGATCTATCTTTCCTTTCTTTGCCTGGTCGATGAGGTCAATGGTGTATTTTTTGAGCGATTCATAGAGGTTTTCTGCTGTGTTTGAAGTCACTTTTTTCCCATTTCTGAGTTTTTTGACAGCTTCTTCGTAGGATGCGAGAGATGGGAGACTCGAGATGACAGATGTGAGATTTTTTGATTCCAAGAGTGCCATCATGAGATGCTCTTCTGTTGTGTAGCTATCATCCATTTTTTGTCGCCATTTTTCCGCACTTTGTAGTACCTTTCCCAATTCCCCAGAGGCTCATGGTTCAGAGGTATTCCCACTGACCTTCGCCAACTTCGACACAGCATTGTCGACATCGGTTTTGAGGACAGCAATATTGCTCCCTGCGCGTTCGAGCAGAGACTGATTAATACTCTCAGAAGCATGAAGGATACTTCGTAAGAGATGAAGGGGCTCTATGGTAGCATGTCCTGAGCTTTGTGCGAATTGGACTGATTCCTGGAGCCTTTCCTGGGCAGCTATGGTGTAGTTATTGTTCATAATCCAAATGAATAATGAAAAATTAAAAATGTATAATGGCGGTTTTTTGACACGCCCAATTATAAAATTAGCACCTACATTATATAGGTGCTAATTTAGAAATCAAGATTTTTTATTGCATATAATTCTCTATATGTCCGTAGCGTGTATTGTTTCGCAAATCGTGGAGAACGAAGAGTTCGAGGAAGAGGAACCCTACTATGAGCATGACCGAAGGAATGAGAATGTCCTGGCCGATGTAGATGTTGTAGATTCCATGGAGGAGGCTGGCTGCGATAACTCCAAACCAAAATCCCTGAATACTCTTCATCTGTGTATATCATTTCCACCCGAGGGCTTTCTGACCGATTGAGAGGCCCCCAGTGTTGTCGAGGAGTCTGAGGAAGGCAAATCTCCCTCGAGCATAGAGAGACACACACACCATACTAAAGAATATGTGTGAGAGGTATCCAAATATTGCTCGAAGCATCGCATTGTTGACGATGGCTTCGTGGCTCTGACCTGCGTTACTCAGATCGATCATGTATTTGATATTTTCTGCAAAGGCAAAACCCAGAGCGACGATAGCGATACTATACATATAGTCAGCGACGCTCTCTGTCTTTACCCGTGCTCCGAGGAGGAACCAGAGGACGATGAGTCCCACAAAGCTCAGACCACCGACAGCCATCACGAGGACCTGGGAATTTGCGTCGAGGAGTCTATTGATAAAAGTACCAACGATGAAGATGTAGAGCAAAATAACAGGCATTCTGAGAGATTTCCTGATACAGAGGATGAGGAGTGTGAGCTTCGCGAGTTCTTCGAGAAATGCGAGAAAGAGTATGATGCCATTTTGAGTCCAGTTTTCTGGTATACCGAGTGATTCGAGAGATCCACGGAAATCACTGATAAAATTATTTCCTTCGATATTGAGCTCAAAAAAGAACAGGGAGAGTTCTTTGCCGCCCATGTCAGAATTTTGGATAGACCAGTTAAAGGGGAGAAAAATACAGGTGATGACAATGATACCAGTGAAGAAGAGTGCGAGACTCTGACTGAGACTGACTTTGCCATACCACATGATAAAGCTGGCATACAAGAGTCCCCCAATACTCGTGATCATGAGAGGGAGCCAAAATGTCTGGAGGAAATCGAGGATGAGAGAGAAATGCATAGTTATTGAACAACATACGAGATAGTGTCTGATTCTTCTATACCAGAGGCATATCTCACACGGACATTGATGGTATAGGTTCCTGCTGTCGCAAACTCATGAATAATGTTTTTACCATTTTTCATGCCCGATCCATCACCCATATCCCAAGTGACAATACTATCGACACCTCGTACTGCTGCTTCAAAGGTGATAGGGAGTCCTGCCTGTGCGAGGCCTGAGGCGATACTCGGAGCTATGCGGACTATTTCTTGAGGTTTTTTGAGAATAAGGGTGTATTTCTTTGACGCTCGGACTCACTTATCCGTGACAGCTGTGACAGTAATCTGGTATTCACCAGGCTTGTCATAGCGGTAGGTCGTGACGACACCTTCTCCTTCGTAGTTTTTTCCATCACCAAAGTCATAGATGAATTTTCGAATATCGCCTTTTTGAATCTTTGATCCCGAAGCATCAAATCGGACATTTGCCGGTGCATAATTATCGTCAGGCGTGATGAGCACCCGTACATCTATTGGTTTTTGAACACCGACAACCGCTATCCTGTCGAGATGATAGATAGGGATGTCGTTTCCATCTATTGAAAGGTCAGTGAAAGTGTATCGTGCACGGATATCATATCGACCAGGGACTTGAATATCTCGATCGAGGGTGTATCATTCTGTTTCATAAACACCATCATTATCCTTGTCCCATTCGACCTTTTGGAGACGGAGACGCGGTGAATTGGCTCGTACACTTGTCGCATCGAGCGTGAGTATGCCTGGTACTGGGAAATCTGGAAGGAGATAGGACTGAGTCTTTTTATCGTAGGTATCTTTGTCGAGATTAGCTCCTTCATCATTGGTAATCTGAAGTGTGTATCACTCCTTGAGATCGACGAGCTCTGCTGTATATATAGGATCTGTACCTATTCTCACCGTATTTCCGAGCGTATCCTCTATTTGGACCTCGACTTTATAGGTTCCAGGCTCTCGAAATCTGTAGTCAAAAATTCTCTCCATTCCAGAATCAAATTTTCCTACATATTCATTGTCATCGATAAACCATGTGACAGATTTTATCTCTCCTTGGAGTGCTTTTGGATCAACAGAGAATTGATATTTGAGAGGATTTATTGGATCAATTTTTACCTGAATATCAGTATTCTGTATGTTACTCTTCGTTGTTTCTTCTGTGACAAATTTCCAATCACAAACATCAGTCAGAGGCGCTGTTCCTCGGAAAATCTGGAGACAGATAATAGTCGGAGCTTCAAATATTTTATCGGGAGAAAACTGAGGACCATCATGAGTGGCAGCAGTTTTGTCGAGTATAGACCAACGAAGCTGACCGAGCTCATTTAAATCACTCGCATCAAAATCATACTGGATACCACCATTGGCGAGATTTGTCCTGCCTATTCTGATGATATGTTCGAGCTTGATTTTTGGGAGCTCGAGCTTGAGAGTAATAGGATTTCCCCCGACATCGATACCACGGATAGTCGCTGTAGGGAGGTATTCTCGAGGAGCATCATAAGAAAATTCTGGTGCTATCACTGGACTTCTCTCAAAGTCACTAATAGGGTATTCGACGCCGATATTCTTACCAGAACCACGGTCGGGCTTGCCATCACCATCATAATCAATCTCAAAGTCGTATGGTTGTGTAAAGAGGAGACCCTCGAGACGGGCGAGTTTTTTGGCATAAGCATTGAGATCGTAGCGGACATCAATAGGTCCTATCATAATACTGGGATCAATGACGGCTCTTGCTACATCATCACCAGGCTTGATGTATTTGAGCATCTTGTTGTCGTAGATTATGACGCGTCCTTCGAGATTGCCAAAGTCAATCTTTCTAAACCAGTCGTAGGTCCAGGCAAAGAGAGCAATATTTGAGAAAAAGAGAAGACAGAAAAATGCTGAGATAATCCAGAGATTTGTCTTTTTGGATGATTTTTTTGTCTTGATAGACATTGCTCGGTATCCAAAAAACAGGAGACCAGCACCCAGAATAATTCCAAAAATACTATAGACCGTATAGATAGTATACTCGAGAATGGTACGAATAGTCAGGTATTGGACGCCCAGTACATTGTTGAAGAAGAGTGCGTACTGAGGGTTGAGCAAGACAAACGCACACAACATCACATAGAATGCAGTGAGGATAATCAGTGCTGCCCGTACATTTGCCCACACATTACGAGGCTTTTTTTTCTGAACTACCTTTGTGATTTTGAGTGGTTCCACGAAATCCTGGTCATTTGCTGTATATGCCAGTATTCTTGCCCAAATTCCTGGCTTTTTAGCCTTTTCTGGTGTTTCTGGAGTTGAGGGTCGATTGAAGAGCATAATTATGGTTGGAGAGTTTTATCTTCTGGTCCTATGAGGTTGTCAGGGCTTGAGAGCAAGTCTTCTGCTGGTCCTATGAGATGATCACCTTCCGGAAGAAGCTTTGTCGCACTACTTATCTCTTTTGAAGTGGCTGCTATTTTTTTTGTCTTTGCTGGTTTTTTCCAGTGTTTATTCTCTTCCCATTTTTTCTTGGTCGATTTTTTGGGAGTTGTTTTTTTATCAGATTCTGCCACCACAGTATCTGTTGCTTTATCAGTATTTCAATCTGTCGCGGCTGGAATTTCTGGAACAGCTGGTTCTGTTATAGTTTCTGCCATATTTTCTTGTGTGTCTCCTGTAATTGGTGTTTCTTCATGAGCTCCTCGTAACCAGTCAGGAATATCATCATCTGTTGTAGGAGTCGGTGTAGGAGTCTCAGGAGTGACTTCAGCGACAGGCTCAGGAACTATTTCTGGCTTAGTTGCTGGTGTTTCTTCTGGTGTAGTTGGCGTTACTGATACTTCTTCTACAGGTGTATCGGCACCTCGTAACCAGTCAGGAATATCATCATCTGTCGTAGGAGCTGGTGTGGTTTCAGCGACAGGCTCGGGAGCTACTGCGGGTTCAGGAACAATTTTTGGAGCTGGGGGAGGAGTTGTTTCCGATGTGGCTGGAGTGTGTGATTCTTCTTTTGCAGATTCTCTGAGCCAATCAGGTACATCCTCTGTTCATGTGGCTGAATGTGCTGGTTCTGGTGAAGTGATAGTAGGAGCACTTTGTACTTCTTTTTCTGTATGTTCTTGGTCATTCATCCAGTCTGGAGTGTGTGCCTCGGTTTTGGATTCTGATACTTCTTTTGAGAGGACATCCTCTGATCCAAATGGAGATTCTGTATTTTTGAGCCAATCGGGCGTACTATCGTCAGATACTTCTGCCGAAGGAGCAGATATGGAGTTTGCATTCTCCTGTGTTGATGAACCATGTGAGTCATCTGCGGTTGGTATCTTTGTAGCTCGAGATGCAGCGATTTTGGTCCAGGCAAAGATCATACCAAAGAGACCAATAACTGCTACCACTATCCAGAGGAGTATGCTTCCGAGATTTTTGAACTTCGCGAGGAATCCTCATGAATTATCTGAGTTTGTGTCTGTGCTGTCTGTTGGATTCTGCGTAGCCGGTGGTGTCCCTGCGAGGAAGGTGAGTTTTTCTTGGATAATAGCCTTGGCGTCCTCAGAGAGAGTTTCATCAAATCGTACGAATTCTTCGTAGATTCTCTCAACAAGCTTTTTGTTTTGTTCGTAGTACTCAGGGCTCTCTATAATCTGTCCCAGAAGTCCTGGATTATCGACAGTACCATCACCAAATATTTCTTTTTTACCAGAATTTTTGGCGAGGAAATCAGCGAGCATGGTTCGCGCGAGTTCTCGTTCTTCTGCGTCTTGTTGTCACTGTGTGTAGATGAGGTTGACCTGTTCGAGAATACGAGTCTTGAGCTCAGGAGTTATCTGACTATTGCTATCAACACTTCGAGAGAGTTGGAGCAGTGTCTCCGCACGATCAGCACGATCGTACCATATATCTCCGAGTTGGTCGGTGAAACGAGAGAGATCTTTTTGTGTTGCTTCATCAGGGATATTTTTGATGAGGAGACTGAGTCTATCGAGACGGGCTTTATCTTCTTTTGAGAGATTGAATGGTTGATTGGTTTTCTCTGGCGAGACACCTGTGATATTTCCTCTGTCTATCTCCTGTGCCATAAATGTACGGGTGACACGAATCTGTCGAGAATCGATTTCCTTACCATCAGTTCAGAGCAGTCGGAAACGCATAATTGTCTCTCGTTTGGTTCCCATTGGTACGAGATATGGACGACCGAGACGGTACGAGGCTGTTCATTTGTTGTCTGCATCATCATTTTTGCCACCAGAGAGATCGGTGTCGATGTCGACATCACTGTCAATCACATAGTATTGTATAGCTCATTCTGATTCGCCGAGATAGAAAAAGAGTGGTTTCACAGGATCACTCCAGATGACATCATCGAGAGCAGGCGTGACTCCTTCATTTTGATTCGTGAGTATGACGAGAGGTCTGCCTGTTTTCTTCACGAGGACTTTGTTCTGAGGATTTCTCTCAACGGGTATAGTGGTGCTCTGTGTATCGATACCATCTGATATTTCGAGACGGATATTTTTTGGGAATGTGCCTGTGTCTGGTGTATAGAGGAGATATTCTTTGTTTTCTGATACTTTGACATCATCAGCATACCATGACACGCTCTGCACGATACCTGTTGAGGTATTGTAGGCAATGATTTTATCACCTATGATTTGCATCTGTGCCTGAGGTATGAGACGGTTGGTGACATTGACCGTCAGTGTCTTGGTGGTCGAGAGTCCACGATGTGTGGCCTTGACCTTTGGATGATATTCACCAGGTACTGTGTATTTGTAGGTTAGGACATTTTCGCTGGTTTTGATGTCATAGAATCCATCACCATCGACATCCCAACGGTATTCTATGACCTTGGTTATATCCTGCCCGAGAGCATTTTTTGCTGTGACAGTGAGATTGACAGGATCGCCATATTTGATGTCACGGAAATTGGCACTGAAATCAATAATTGGTGTTGAAATATTCTGATTCACGAGGAGATCAGGTGTCGAAAATCGACTCTCAGAAATATCTCTCGTGTCTACTCTGAGACCATTGGCATCCTCGAGAACGACAGAGAAATGATATCGACCATTAATCTTTGGGAGTGTGAAGCTGGTTTCAGGTTTTGTCGTAATACGGAATCCCTGAGGCTGCTCATCTGTGCTCGTGTAGTAGTACCATGTGTATGAACGAATCACTCCATCTGGATCGGTCGCACCAAGCATCTGGAGATTGATACGCATCGGATCTTGGTCGATGTTTTCGACTTTTACAGAGATGTCTGAGAAGCGAGGTGGTATATTGATAACCCTTACCCAAGACTCTGCTGTATGGCTCACACCTGTTTTTTTATCATTCACTATGAGTGATATTTTTTCACAACCGAGCTCATCAAATGTATGGCTAAAATTTCTCTTCGTCGAACTCGTATTGAGTCCTATTTTCCAGAAATAGGTGAGATCATCTGTTTTTCCGCCGACATTGACACTCTTGTCACCGACGAGATAGACAGGAGAAGTACGGTCGACTATCATGGCTTCTTGGCCATTACACGCATTGGTCTGAGTCTCGGTAAAGAGACTCTCGGTCGACATCTGAATCACTGCAAATGGCGCATCACCGTCAGTCACATAGATTTTTCTCTGAATAGAATTGGTATTACCAGCTATGTCTGTGACCTTGAGCGTGAGGGGATAGGTGCCCGCTGCATCAAATTTTGTTCCATATCGTCCTGATTGTGTCACGATGGTTTCTCGTGATCCTATATTCCATTCGTAAATATTTGCATTTGGTGCAGTAGCTATGAGGAGGACATTTTCACCTCTTTTTACCACCTGCGCCACACGCGCGGGATCCTGCGCAACCAGGCCTTTGATGGCGCTCAGTTGTCGCTCGTAACTATCGCCGGGACTGCCCAGCAGCAGATCATCACCGCCGCTCAGCGTGACTTTTTCTGCAGCGCCTGTCCCGCT
>JALQUC010000026.1 GCA_023268615.1 Candidatus Altimarinota bacterium
CTTCTTCCTCGGACAGCTCAACAGTATCTGTAGGTTTTTCTGGATTTGTTTTCTTTTTTGGTGATAGAATATTTAAAACGAATTCCTCAAAAGTATTGGTAAGTCTCTGAATAGAAGCTGGGGTTCTTTTGAGAACAGTAGCCCTTGGTCGGCGAAATCAACGAGACAACATACCTTCTTTGTCTCCAAGTATTCTATCGATAATTTCCCCTGGCTTTAACTTAGAATGAGAATTTTTAAGTGCATTTTCGATAGCTAAATTAACATCTACACCAGCTCCTCGTAAAAATGATAATAACTGAGGCCCATCCATGATGGTCTTGGTTTCTATTTCAATAGGTTTATGTTGAGAATCCTCATTCATAATAATATATCGTATAAATATATATTATGTCGAAATAATTTTTATCAACTAAAGAAATGTAAAATTGCTCACATCCTCCCCTCTCTGTATCATCTCACGAATCCGCGTCCCTGAGATATCTATCTCGTAGGAATCAATCCACTCGGTCTGGATACCATGGCGTGCACAAATATCCCTCACCCATTCGTTGCCGGTAATAAGAGTAAGTGATGTGATTCCCTGTCATTGCGAACCTGAGCTTGTCGAAGGCGAAGCAATCCATTCCCTGGATCGCGTCGTCATTTCATTTCTCGCGATGACGGGAGAAGTAAGTGCTTTCAAATTCTCGCACCAGATATCATCGTCTGGGACATCATCCAGTCAGACGATATCCATCCGCTCTTGGAGCTCGAGAGGGATACTCGCGCGGATGATTTCTTCGCGTTCCTGGAGTGTCCAGGGATTCTCATCAGTACCAGATTTTTCTGCAGAACCGATGACGAGCATGAGTCGTTTGTATTCTGTGAGAATTTTTTCCACGATGGAATAATGCCCAATATGAAATGGCTGGAATCGTCACAAAAAAATCGCTGTTTTTATCATATTTTTACAATAGATTTTTTTGAGTAAAAGTAAAAGAAAAAGTAAAAGGATGGATGTGGGCTATATTCTAACAATTCCTCTGTTTTTCTTTTTCTAGAATCTTAGAGAGTAAACAATACCACCTCTGGATCCGCATTCATACGGAAATCAAATCCAGGACTATTACCCATACCGGTTGAGACATAGAGCTTCCAGTTGCCGGTCTCAGCATATTTTCCTTCTGGCCAATACCATCATTTGTATCTCGTAAATGCTGTACGAGAAGCCATAAGTCCTATCTTGCGGAGCAAAGGAAGGTCGACCATACCTCCGTGCGTGTGTCCAGCGAGAAAGAGTGTCGGAGTCGTGAGAGATTGATTGGTTGCGCGAAGCCGAGCGAGGAGAAACTCGAGGCCGTCAGGATTGTGCAGGAGGACGATATTCATGTCGTTGTGCGTGTGATTGAGCGTGTAGATATACTGATCGAGGATCATATTTCTCTCTTTTTTTGGCATGCGATGGAGGTGTCGAGAGAGTGTATGCATACCATGAATACAGAGACTCTTGTCGTTGATAAAAATTTTCTTGGCATGACGAGGCTCAGAGAGAAAATGTACCTGCATCTGGTCCTCGAGCCATGCTCGTGTGTAGCCAAAATCAGCATTATCATCATCGTGATTGCCGATAACAGCAAAGTGTCTGAATGACTCGAGTCCGTGAAAGAGTTTCTTTGCCACCTCCACGAAGTGCTCAAATGAGAGAGATTTCTCGGTGCCATGAGCAGAGACAAAATCCCCACCATGGAGGACGATAGTTGTTTCTTTATTGGTACTCGCGAGGAGGGTCTGAATGCCGTGTGCTGTTTGCGCGGCGATGGCATCAATACTTCATCCTATGTGTGGATCCGTGAGGAAGAGGAGAGAGACACCAGAAAATTCGTGTATTCAGAAAAATCTCACTGGCTCACGACGAAAATGAATGTGAGACGCACGCTGGCGATATTTTTTACCAAGTCCTGGAATCATCGCAAAAACTCGCAGTCATACGAGGAGAGTAATGGATTTGATTTTGCGGAGAAATCGTTTCATGAGCGTATTATACAAATCTACTGCAAAAGAAAAATCATCTATCTAGTTCCAGTGCCTGCTCGAGGGTCTTTCAGCTAAATTGTGCCACAGGATCACCAATATTCTGCCAATCTGTCTTCATGGCACCTCAGAGAGCAAGAAACCGCTGGAATGTTGAACTATCAAGTTGAATACTGTGTTGTCATGGGACTCTTTGTTCTGTGGAAATTATTGCACTGCACCGTTCTCTTGCATTCACGATTGTGATGACAGCTGAGAGTTGTGATGGTCTCGTGAGCATGATAATACCATTACTTCGTTCGGATGGTCTCCAGAGAGTTTCACCGACTTCTATTTCAGGAAATCTCGGTGTGCCCTGAGCAGCAATCGTCGAAATAGCAGCACCTGTATTCAAACTATATCATCATTCACCAGTTCTGGTACGAAGCTCAATACCTGCGTGTGCTATATGGTGTCCGCTCTCTGTTCACTCACAATTAAGCTCGAGCACAGCATCGTACAGAGAGAATATTTTTGCATACATCCAGGTTCGTCCTCACACAGGAAGATTTCTAACATCTTCTATAGGAGGAATTTCAAGTATGCGCTCCATATGTTAGACGCCGATATATTTTTTCATACGCTTCATGACTTCATCGAGTCGAGCCTGCATCTTGGCATTTCCGCGTCGGACTGGCTCGAAGAGTTCGTCGTCGGAGAGCTTGTTGAGCTCAGCATAGGCATCACGATATGGTGCGATAAATCGGTCGAGGATGATGTGAAGGTCTCATTTGGCATGTCCGTATCCGTAACCACCTTTTTTGTATTTTGTGCGAATTTCCTCGACTTCATTTTTCTCGCCAAAAGTTTTGATAAGAGCAAAAACATTACAAGTATCAGGATTTTTGGGATCATCGAGTCCGAGAGAATCCGTCGGAATTGTTGCAATTTTTTTCTTCAAATCGGCCGTACTCTCAAACATACTGATATAGTTGTTGTACGACTTGCTCATCTTGCGACCATCGAGACCAGGGATGACAGCAATCGCATCGTCGATAATTGCTTTTGGTTCCCGGAGAATGTCAGCCTGGTAGTGATGATTCACATATCTAGCAATATCGCGCGCCATTTCGAGGTGCTGGAGCTGATCTTTCCCAACAGGCACTACATCACAATCATAGCCAATAATATCCGCTGCCATAAGAATTGGATAATTAAAGGTTCACATATTCAAATCATCGTAGTACTCTTTTTTAGTTTCGCCAAGCTTATATGATAAATCTTGTAATTCTTTTTCTGCTCATTTAAGGTCATTAACAGTAACAACATTTGAACCATCTGGTCCTAACTCTTTTAAAACATCAATGCGTCACTTAGCCCATGCTATTTTATATTCATAATCTTCTTTTTTGGATTCAAAATCCTTGAAGGTGTGCGCTCTGAGCATCAACGAATACGGCGTGAAGCAACTCAAAATCCATTCAAGTTTATTTAACCCTACAATATCTGATTGTCGGAAAATCGTCACCTCAGTATCGCGACCGAGGACCGCGAGATAGGAGATGAGACCGTTGCGGATATTTTCGTTCAGGATTTTTCCATCGCGGATACTCGTGAGTGCGTGGAGGTCTGGGATAAATATCGCTGTGTCGTATTTTTTGGCATTTTCACGGAGGGGCAACATGGCGCCCATGAGGTTACCAATATGCGGAAATGTCCCTGTGGGCTTGATGCCCGTAATCATTCGTTTCATAGAAATATTTGCAGAGAGTATACGGAGTATGGAGCTATGAGCAAGACAGGATAGAATTTTTATAAAAAACTATAATAGAACAACTAAACGAGCTTCTTAGTGGACGATGTGATGGTCCAGACATGGTCACTCGGAGAAACTGTTATCATACTCATCATAAGTGGAACAATATAGCCATATTTGAGAGTCCTCAAAACACCTCAACTCTGCAGTACCCTATCAATCCATATTTCCAACTCAGCTCACATGCCCATATCTACTAACTGTTTCATTCATTTGAGGATTCTGATTTGTGTTATGATGTAATCTCTGAGATCTGGTTTTACTGCATAAAAAAATGCATCCGTAATGACATCAACATCTGGGTAAGCAAGGAGCGATAGAAATAAATCTTCATTGATAATATTATTTGGCATTTTTCAGTAACTATGTTTCTCGAGTAATTCTAAAATTGTTTTCTGTATGCAGTAGAGTCATCCTGAGGGTGTGCAAAGCTTGCATGGTCGAATTCTATTGCGACTTGGTACAGGAAATATCGACCCACCTACTATATTATTTGTAGATGCTCGTGTATGCTGCACTAAGGTGGACAGCGTTTTAGGTCCACCAAAACTAATATCCCCGTCACAAAAAACCATCACATCCTCAAATGTTCCATCAGAAACCGCTGTCTGGACTATGGTATTCCAAGCGTTTGCTTTTCAGGGTGATGAGGTAAGTGGAATTACTTGTCTGCATTGCTGGGAAATTTCATACACGATTTCTCCTGTTCTATCACTCGAACCATTGACGCAAACATAGATATTTTCTGGAGGGTTCTCCTGCTCGAGAACTGATATGATAAGTGGCTCAATAGTTGCTTCTTCGTTTCTGACAGGGATTCAAAGTGAATATGGTTTCATATTATTTCATATAAAATATATATAAAATATATTTGTCAATTTTTGAGAAACTTTATACTAGTAACTATGTACTCCTCTCCTCGCATCATATCCGCGCCCATTTCCAACAATCGTCTCAACTGGGATGAGCGAGAGAATCACACTATCATAGTACCGAGTCTCATAGAGTGAGCTCTGGATGATGTCATCATAGGAACAGAAACAGTGATAGAGTGAGAGGTACATGGGAAGATAACAGCAGGCAAATGATTGAAGCATTTTGTTTTCCTGAGAAGTTCGCGTGTCCCCACATGGATCATTGATAATCACAATCACGCCTTCGCATTCTGGCACGAAGCATATTGGAAATGATATATCCAGAAGTGAGCTCTCCTCGTGCATATCGATCAACACACTGATCTCGCCACACCGGGCAATTTCCCTGCCTGGAAACACCCTGAAGAAAGTCATGAAGGTATCGTCGAAGAATACACAAATACGGATCTGACTATCGCAGACTTCATCGTCCCCGCTCTCGCAACGGGCCTCATCTCTGAAGCGGTCATGGTGACGGGTGAAGATATGCACACCTCACGAAGCTTCGTTTGGGAAGATAAAAAAGAAGAAATAAAAAAGAAGAAAGACGGATTCTCTATAAATTCCCCCTCCACTTCTACGCCTACTTCTCTCATCCTGGATATTGATCTCGATTATTTCTCACAGGGATTCGACGAATTGAAATGCTTCGAAAATGTTCGATACTGGATAGAAAAAGCAGATATCATCACGATAGCGACAAGCCCTCTCTTTATCGACCAAGAGAAAGCTATTAGCGTGCTAAAAAGCTTGCAAAAGTCACTCGTGACTCTATAATCGCCTCACCGTTACGGAGAAGTAAATCCTTTGTGTTTTCTGTTACTTTTTACTTTTTCTATTCGCTTTCAGCGAATCTGGCGCCTTGGTAGAACGGTCATACAGGAGCCTGCAAAGCTCTGGAAGCCGGTTCGACTCCGGCAGGTGCCTCCAATACTGCATTTTCTCCAAAAAGTACCTGTCTCACAGGTCATAAAAGCTCTATTTCAAGGGCTTTTTTCTTTTTAATTTTGAGTTCGAAAGTCGTCAGCATGATCAATTCATAAATATCTTCTCTCAAAATTCTATTTTCACCATTTGTAAGCAATTTTTCAGAGAGTTCGAAAGTTTTTCTGAGGATATTGGGTATTCTCTCTAGAAATATCTGAGAATCTTTTTGATTCATCAAGTTCTCAATTTTGTTATTTATTTCTGCAATTCTCTTTTTTCCTTCTTCTATTTGTTCTTTTATAACATCTTCCATTCCTTCAATACTTCCTGATTTAAGAAAATTGGTCATCATTAGTTTACTCTGTTCTTCTATTTTGTGCTTCTGAGATTCCAAGTCTTTTAGTAAAGCTTCCTGCCCTTTTCGAACATCTTGAGTGCTTGTCATAAAAATTTTTGTAATGTTCTCCTGCAGAAGACCAATCATGCTGACAAAATTTCTTCAAATCCATCACACCAATGTGTACCAATCGCTAATTTGTTTCTCTAAATCATCATCATTACTGCACTTGGCACCTAAAAATAATACTCATTTTTCTTTTACGGGATCTAATCATTCAAAATCTAAAGTAGATCATTCAAAGAGTCTTTCTAGAATTCATGAAATATCGTCAGGATTTTTTATATCTATTTTTAATTCATTTTTCTCAAAAGGTAGTCTAAACGCCACTTCAATTCCTGAAGATGTAGCATGATTAAAAAGAAGTTTTTCAATTGCTAATATAAATTTAGAGCCTTTCAACCCCCGATCTGCAAAAAGCTCATTTACTTTAATTCAGATAATTTTTTTAACTATTGCACCTCTTAAGAAACTCATAAATTCTTCAATAAGCCATTTCTCAGAGACATGAATCCCCTCTACTGTATTCTTATATTGGGATGTTCATTTTTGTGTATATCATGACAGTCTTCGACCATTCTCGGTCCGTAGAACACTTCTTAAGTGATATTTTTCCTGTTGGAGACCGTAGCTACCTTTTTTCTTACCCTTATTATTCTGTACTCACTGCCAAAGAGCCATAGGAATTGGTGTTTCACACTCAAAAAATTGGAGATTTGAAAAAGATATTCATGTATTTTTTTCTGTATATTCACCAATATAAACCTTGTTACTAAAAAGCCGATCATTCAATTCTCGTTCTCATAGTTTTATACCCCCAACCTCCTGTAAGTACTTTGATATTTCTTTGTGTGTGATCCCCACCATCTTCATCTCAAAAGCTTTAATGATAAAAGGCATTTTATTGTTTTGTTTTAGGATTCTTCTACCTTCATGAATAATATGCCCAAGACCTTTTGGTGCTGCATACGGAAATTCTCAATTTTCAAGCTTTAAAAGAATTCATCCGATTGATTTTCTCCTAGTATCTAAACTATCATAGTATCCGGCAGAAAATTTCTTATGTACTTCTTCCTTGTCTGTCTCTTTTGTAATCTCTTCTGTCCCCTCCATGTTAATATAAATGATCTTTTCGATAGTTTGTCTTTGCTTATTGTCTCAATAAAGCATATTCATTATGGTCTGTGTATCTGTTGGATTCCTTGAGAGACGGGAAAGATCTCTTGTAAGCAAAATACAGGGGCTTTTTTCTTTATTTATTTCTTCTATCATCTTTGTCCATTCTTTTCGTTTTTTATTCTCAAATCCACTAAAAGTCTCACCAAAGACCCTGACTTTCTCTTTTTCAAATTTTAAGCGTTTTACTATACTGCCTATTCCATCTTCTTGTTGTATAAGGGATTCGCGTTGTTCCTCTTTGTTAGTACTTCTTCTGAGATAAGCAAAAATAGAGGTATCCTTTGATAAGCTCTTATTCTGTTGGCCGCCATGGGAAGGAGGTCCTTGATATACAATAACTTTATTAAATATACTTTGTGACGATTGCATAGTGGCGATTATTATTTAGTGGTAAATTATTCTCAACTCTTCCCCCGCTTCCAATCGCCACGAAAGAAAGGGGGAGAAGAATAGAGGATAAAATATCAACTTCTTCCATTCAACAATTCCAAAGTAATAAATTAGCTTTTATATTCAAGTTTTATTTTGTACAAGCGGTTTTTGGTGTTTGTGTTTTCTTAAGAAAACACAAACTATCCAAAACTATATAAAAGTAGTCTTTAGATGTATTGTGTACCAGTCCTGAAGATAAAATTAAAACACTCACTAATCCAATTCTAAAAAGGGAATAGTGGTCTTTAGAAAATCTTTTATATTTTAGTCTCTGCCCCACTTTCTGTTCAAAAATTTCTATTTGTCCAGCATTTAATTACAAATTGATTCACAAGGTATGCCATCTGAATCAGAATCGAGCCGAGTAAGACCGCAAGAGTTAAGATAGTATTTTGCCTCTTCGCAGGTTATCATTTGTGTGCAATAAGTCTTGGCTCCGCAAGTGTAGGAAGATGAGGGAGGAGGTGTAGTAGGAGGCGTATAGATTGGGGTTGTTATAGGTGTGCTGATTTTTACTTCATCTTTGGTCCCTTTTTTCCTGTCGCCTGCACATGTCGAAGCAGACCAAAGTCCGAGTTGAGCGTTTTTAGCCATCAGCTCTGCCTCTTTATTCTCTTTCTGATAGGTGTACGCGGTGTTATAGGTGTATTCGAAGGCGTAACCATCCAAAATCATTTTCGTATTGATATTGGTCCCGTTATAGAAGATATAGGCGAGTGTACGGCCATATTTGTCTGTTTCTCCTTGGGTTGAATCCTTCTCAATAGTGAGTTCCTTTGCATCTTTTAAGAGCATTTTTAAGTGTTCTGATGCTTCTTTGCCGAAACATTCTACATAACCATAACGGGATGTTGTAGATTCAGGTGCATCTAAGCCGATCATTCGTATTTTGAGGTTGCCATAATTGACTGTGTCACCATCAACAACAGTAATGAGATTAGTACCGCTCAACGAAACAATTTGTCGAGCAAAACCAAACACTTCTGCACGAGTGGCAAAACGATTTGGAAAGAATTTGTAGTAAGTATCAGAAATATACTGAACTCACGGTATTTCAATATCAGAATTACGAATTTTTACAAAAAGGTCCTTTTGCCACTCAGTCACATCTTTATCAGCTGGAACAAGAGCATCATATTCCTTTGTAGGTGAGAGGTTGGATGCTTTATAGAGTATAGAGAACGCTTCTGCTCGTGTGATAGAGTCTTGAGGTCGTGCTTTTGTGTTGCTTCTAGAGATAAGTTCATTATCACTTGCTAATTCTATGGCACGGCAAACCCAATCTTGTTTTACAGTATCAGAGAAGTATTTTTTGCAGTTATAGCCCTCAGGAAGACTTACGCCTTTGATTTTAAGGGCTATTCCTATGACTTCTGCCCGTGTAATCCTATCATCTAATCTATACCCTGTTTCTGATGACTGTAATGTTATGATGCCTTTTTCTCCAAGAAAGACTGCATTTGATAAATCTGAACTAGTGTAGGCAATACCTAAAAAGGGAATCAACAGGGTCAAAAAGAACACTTTTTTCATAATAGAAAAATAATGATAAACCTTTTGCTTTTAAAAAAAAGCACGCTCGGAAAGTGCGTGCCAAAATATATTTAGTGTTTTGCTGGCGAAACAAAAAGGGAGGATCAATCCCCTTCGATTCGCCAGAATCTTACTCATTTAGTGTCATAGACAATAAAAGAGGCAGGGATATAATCCCCCCTTTCGATTGTCTATAAATAACACTAAAAAAGTAAGTAAAATAAATAAGATTCTGGCTACAATAGCTTATTCAAAAAACTACTTTTACAAGGAAGTCGAATAATCTAATGAATTGTCTTGGACAGAGTAACTACTTCATAACCTTCAATAAAGAGGAAAATGGTGTGAAATTCTTAGGAATACTCTGCAAATCTGGGAAAAAGCGATGATATGTTGCGGGGTTGTTTAGTCTCGTTTTTCATAGTTTTTTAGCCAACTGGCTCTTTATTGAGACATGTTTAGGTTTCTCTCCGAGAAATTTAAGAAAGTCGGATTCAAAATTCGGAGAATTAGAAATGACTATGATTCATTTCGCTTTGGCCAATTTCAAAGCAGCAGTGGTTTCAGGTCTATCTGAATCAATCCAAACATAAATTTCATCATATCATTCACCATTTACTATGGCTTTTCGAACAATTTCCAATGGAGATCAGCCATATCAGTTTTTAATATAAATCTTCTTACCACATCATCTTCAACAAAGTGACCTAAAATGCTTAGCACATTCGCACTCATCATCTCATTCACAATAAAGAAGTGTGGTTGTGTTTTTCCCCATAAATACTAATCAAAAACAGGTTTAGCACCATATACCCCTGCCATATATTTTGCATAGTAATTATCATCAGATCTGACAGTAACCCCCTCGATCTGATCTAATCTATCTAGTGACGAAACTCAATTTTTATCTTTTTCAACAAAGAAGATTTGATATTTATTCAATCGGTTAAGTACTCTTGGATTTTGTGTAGTAAAAATAAGTTGAGCATTATCAGGATTATTTTTTTTACTTTGATAGTAGTCCATGATTTTATCAACAAATTCAGGATGAAAATTTGAATCCAACTCATCAAAGACCAGAACACCTCATTTTTTGAGTGTTTCAGCCATCATATAGGCATAATCAATCAGCTTAAGACTTCCATCTGAATAATAAGGTACAATGTGTGTTTTCCCATCAATATGTACCTCTCCCTTTGCCTCCATTTGTTTCTCGCCATTAGGACTAATAGATTCTTCAACTTTCAAATGTAAACCAGTTGGATCAAATTGATGCAAAATATCATTCAAGAAATCTAAATCTTCCTTATTTTGAACATATCTAGTTAATGCAGTTACTCTATTCATATCAAAACTCGACTGATTTAGGCCACCCATTGGCAAGATCCGGGTATAAACAGTCGCCCAAAAATCAATAATATCTAGTGCATTCACATCCATCAACCTACTTTTCACAAACAAAATACTCGCATTTGATCGTAAAAATGGTAATTCGCTCGAGGTCAAATCGGATAGACTAAAGAGTTTTTTCCAGGTTACTCTTTCTTCAGTTTTTGATCGAATAAAAATCGCTTCTGAGACTGCAAATCATTTTTTCAGCTTTAATTCGATTTTATAGACAGACTTTTTTGTCTCAAAAACACATTCAAAATGCTGATCTGCATTATCTGCAAATGTGTATGGTATACATCTGTACTTTATTGAACTATCAGATACTGGGGTTTCTGGTGCTAATCTCCATGCATCAACTATCCAATACTGTAAAAATGCAATGCCCCGTAGTAAATTTGATTTCCCTGAGGCATTTGGGCCTATTATTGTTGCAACTTTGGAAACCTTTACATTAGGAAGCTTCGAATTAGCGAGTGTGTCATCGCTATTATCCTTTCTGGCCCAAGTAAGATCAAAGTTATTATCCTTTTTGAAAGAGGCTATGTTGGAAAATTTGAATGAGTGTATCATGTTTATATTTATAGAAGTGCTGTCATCTTATTCATTTTTCTCTATGTGTCAATAATAAAGCAATATATTATTACTTTTGTAGATTTTCTGTGAAAATACGACATGTAGGTGTATATTTAATATACTCCATTCGAAAAATTGTTTTGCAAAAAAAATTCTTCATATATAATAACTGTACTACTTCCTAACAAAGCTCCTATGTGCTTCTGATGAAAATAAAAAACTCTAGGTCAAACAAATCGTTTAGATCTGCTATTCCAAGAGTTTTCGAGTAACAAAAACCGGACAGGCTTTGTTACCAACAAATATATTAGTTTTAGGAAGAATAGCAAATTATTATACAACACTCTTCGTGTTGTCTACTTCCTAACCCTTCTCGTATGGCATACCGCTATCGTGATTCTGGGTCTGGTCAATTCATCAGCAAACCATCTGCTGATCGTAGGAACCCAGATACCGTTGAACGCGAACGAATAAAGAAATAATCTCTTCTGAAATTTCTTTTTCACCGACAGTACTCTTGCTGTCGGTTTTTATTTACTTTCTGCTCAACTCGAAACCTCTCTTGGAGATATACCTAACCCTGTTGTGCCTATAGTGAAAGGGAAACATCGGGGACACGGCTGAATATGATGTTAACCAAAAACATTTTTCTGCCTCTCTTTGAAAATCCTCTTCTGCCTTGAAATAAATACTTTTTCACTATTCTCTACATAAGTTCGAAGATTGGTACCCCTTAAGACCTCCATTTGACAATTATTATAAAACACTATATTGCTAGTGTTTTATTTTAAAAATTAGATTTATGAATTTTCCTGAAGATATAAGCCTAAAATCAAAATCTATTGTTCGAAAAGTTGACGGAAAACCTGTAACAATAGAAGTAAAAATACATCCAAGTACTCACAGAAAAGTGGTTGTAATAAATTATCCTGGGGTTTATGGAGATATAGATGGCTTTAACAGTAAATACACCAAAATTGCTGGTCTAGTTGCTGAAAAGATAGGAACAACTCTTCGTATCTCGTGAGCAGAAGAAACACTCTGAGAAGAATTTGAGAGCGGTGTATCTAAAAAACTTGAAGCTGTGATTAAGGATGCTCTGCAAAATTCACAAGAACTAGCTGAATGCGAACCCAATGAACTAGAAATATATTTGATGGGGTTTTCAACCTGAGCATCTTGAGTTGCTGCTGTTTGTGGTAAATACCCCCAAATTAAAAAAATACTTCTTATTGCACCATCTTGAGATGCTTGAGAAGAAGCATGTGAAAGTTCTTTGGGCTCTTTTACTTGAGAAGTGCATGTTTTAGTTGGCGAAAATGATGAAGTAGTTGGATGAAAAGCAGCTCATATTTTTGCTCAAATGGCTAAGTCAGCAAAAAGAGTGAAAGAACTGACAATTCCCAATTGTGACCATCAATTCAGATGAAGCAAGAATGGTCAACTGATGAGCGCTGCACCAATATGGGCTTTTTTGAAGAATGGCGAAGGAGAATTAGATCCCAATGATGGTATTATAATCTACTAGATCATCTCTCATCCAAAAAAATCGCTTAAGCTGAGAAATTTTTATCTGTTTTTCCACTATTAATGAATATTCCTCGAATTCAACGGAATTTAAAAAATGCCATCTTAAAATCTTTTGTATTGCAATAAATACCTTTTCGCTATGCTCTCCTTGTATCATTAAATTAAAAGAATTATGCCCAATCCTACCGTCACACTCCACACCAATCATGGTGATATCACGCTCGAGGTCTTCGCGGACAAAGTCCCAAAGACAGCAAAAAATTTCGTAGAGCTCGCAAAGAAGGGCTACTACGATGGGACAATATTTCACCGCGTTATTCAGGACTTCATGATCCAGGGTGGTGATCCTACTGGCACAGGTCGTGGTGGTGAGAGTATCTATGGTGAAAAATTTGAAGATGAATTTCATCCTGAACTGTCACACAAAAAAGGCTATATCTCTATGGCAAATGCTGGACCAAATACCAATGGGAGTCAGTTTTTCATCGTCCACGCTGAGGAAACAACTTGGCTCGATGGCAAGCATAGCGTCTTCTGACAGGTCGTCACAGGCATGGAAGTCATCGAAACAATAGCGACAGTCCCGACTGATAGTGGTGATAAACCGTTTAAAAAAGTAGAGATTACCCGGACAACAATTGTTGAATAAAAAAGAGCCACACGGCTCTTTTTTAATTGAGAAAAATCTTGAGATTATGCCTGGACTTTGTCACTCGGTGTCTGTGCTGACTGCTTGATGAGACCATCGAGACGGAATATCACATGATCGAGAATAGCATTGATGATATCCTGTTTGAGTGGTTCGAGATCCTTCATACCTGAGACGAGTGTTTTCTTTTCTGACATACGATCACGGAGATCGGTGAGTGCAGCGCGTTGTTCTGAGACAGAAGCAGTACCGAGACGATTGGTCATGCGACCAATGACATCATCGAGACGAACCTGATATTTCTGAACGAGTTTGTCCTTGATAAGCGTCTGTGCATCAGCAACGAGTGTCGCTGCAGGGACTTTATCGACTTTTTGTTCTGTTTTTACTTCGACTTTCGTTTCCACGACAGGCTTTACTTCTACCTTGGTCTCTACGACTGGAGTCGTGACAGAGAATTCAAAGAGTTCCTTGTCCTTTGCAGTGTCCTGACCAAATGCAGGAGCGAGTGCGAGGAGACAGAGAGCAGTGAGGAGTATTTTTGAGAGTTTCATATTTTCCACTATATACAAAAAGGGGGTCTTGACTAGAGGGGATTTGTGAGGATTGTGTGAAGAAAGTAGAAAATGAAATCATCTCAGACTAAAAATTAATACTTTGTAAAATAAATATATATTATTATTCTTTGACAAAGAGAAAAGAGAGAATATAAATATGTAATATATTAATTTTTCTTATGAATAGCTTTTACGATGCATCCAAAGAAGATGCCTCTGCCTTTGCAGGACGAGTCTGTCGAGAAAGCTGGAATAATTCTCGTTTTGTACAAGTAAACTCCGACTCAGAACACTTCCGTTCCAAGAGAAGGTGGACCTATCAAAACCTCCCGCTGTCTCTCTACCCAGATGATATTCGTGCAATAATTCAGAAGCATGGGTGAGCCTACTTCTGAAAGAGTGCTTACTCACAAACAGGTGGACCAGATGGAATAGGCACAGCCGTAGAATTTGCCAATGTGCTCCAGGAATATCGTACTATGGCATTCAATCTCATAGCTATGTCAGCAGATGATGTCGCAGCTGGATGAGATTTACCCCTAGTGTACACCGATGTTATTGATTACAAACAACTGAAAAGCAAAAAACAAAAAACTGCTTACGCACACCTCTTTGAAGGTCTAGGCAAAGCAGCCAGAGAAAATGACTTTATTATCCTCACAGGAGAAAGTGCGGGACTGAGTCATTGTGTCAGCAGTTCTAATCCTGATGCACTCTTCCCATTTAATTGGTCAGGAACCATGAATGGAGTATCTCACCCCAGCCTTCAAATCAATGGCGAAAATATAGCTGCGGGGGACTATATTATTGCACTCGAACAGCCGTGATTTGCGACCAATGGTATCAGCAAGGTACGGGAAGCGTTCGCACGCAAGTATGGACCTATGTGGTTTCGTGATGCACCTCGAGAAGAAGTAGAACAGGCTATGGCGGCACCTATCATCTATGCGCGGGCATTATCGGAAGTAAATGGATGGTATTCAGATTGAGAAAAAAGGGTGGAAATGGGCAGTATCAGTCACCTCTCTGGAGGCAGCATGAAATCAAAATTTCTCGATGATCTCTTAGCTCCCCGTGGTCTTTCAGCAAGACTCAATAATCTCTTTGTCATACCCGAAATCACCCGAAAAGCTGTTGAATGGCTCACACTTCACTTTGATAGTTTGGAAACTGCACAGATATATGGTCAAGACAAGAGAGATGGAACCCCTATGAGCATGCAGGAATTATTCACGACATGGTGTTGTGGTCAGAGAATGTTTATCACGGTAAAGACAGAAAAGGAAGCTCACAGATTAGTAGCGGAATTCTCTCGTTTGAAAATAGGTTCTCAGTTAGCAGGAGAAATCATTACTACATCCAAGAGTGATACACCTCATCTGGAAGTCACTGCGAGATTTGAATGATGAAAAGGGAAAGTGGTCCGAGTAGAATCAGGGAATAATTAAATACTTAACTTCTGAGTATGTCTCTTACTTCACCATCTTCTGCAACCGAAACTCTGTGAGAACGAGCCAAACTCCGTGAAGTATACATCCAGAAAAAGTGAAGGCATGATCATGTATCACATGGTCTCACAAAAATCATCCAAGAAGAACTCCAGATCTCATGAGTCATAGCAGAGGTGTATGATAAATATTATGTGCAGGGTAATGAAGAAAATGGTCTCAGTGATGCGGAGTATGAACTGGCAAGAAAAACAATTTTCGCCGAGTTACCACTCGAAAACACCTACGAAAAGAATGATTTTTATGGAAGGGTCTGAGATGTAGAAATGATTGACATTGCTGATGTAGCAGGACAGTTTAGTGCACGGACTGACTCTGTCGAGAAGAGTCTCCTCGCTCAGACCGGGAGAGATTTCACCGGGAAAGCGAAGAGTAATCATGTGATTGTCCTCAGAGGAGATGTGACACCTGCAGTGAGACAAAAAATTCATGACTGGATGATCAATCCTGTCGAAAAAGTCGAACAAAAGAGAGATGATATACTCTTTCCTGATCCAGAGAAGAGTCCAGAGAATTATCGAATATTGGATCGATGTGCCGCAGAATTGGACGACAAAGGTAATCCAACACGATACGAAGAATTCAACAAGCTCTCTCAAGATGAGTACAGAGTTTTTGCGAAACACGGTGGCATCTCTCTCGAGGTCGATGATTTTCTCGAGGTCCAGAAATACTTCAGAGGAGAATGACGCAATCCGACATTTACCGAACTCAAACTCATCGAGACCTACTGGTCCGATCACTGTCGACATACGACATTTCATACGGCTATCAAGTCTGTAGCTATTGAGGGAAACTCCCCGGCAATAGTAAAAGATATCAAACAGACAGAAAGACTCTTCGAAAAGACCCTGGGAGATCAAGAAAAAACTCTGATGAATCTGGCACAGGCAGGTTTGAAAAAAATAAAAAAAGATGCAAAATTGTGAAAGAAAAGAAAAGAATACGAATCTCTCGAAAACAATGCGTGCTCCTATGAAACAGAAATAGAAAATGAAAAAGGCGAAAAGGAAACATGGGTCATCATGTTCAAAAATGAGACTCACAATAGTCCCACAGAGACCGAACCATTCGGATGAGCAGCTACCTGTATCGGAGGATGTATCCGTGATCCACTGAGCTGATGAACATACACTTTTCAAGCGATGCGCATTTCCGGTTCTGGCAATCCAACAGAACCTATCAGTGAGACCATGGCCGGTAAACTCTCACAGAAATTTATATCCCTCGTGAGTGCTCTGGGATATTCGAGTTATGGGAATCAGATAGGTCTTGCAACGGGTATGGTGCGTGAATTTTTCCATCCTGGATACAGAGCAAAGCATCTTGAACTCGGCTATGTCGTCGCCGCTGCACCCAAGTGACACAATAAGCGATCAAAACCAAAAAAGGGCAATATAGTTCTGATGATTGGTGGGAGAACCGGCCGTGACGGAGAAGGAGGAGCGACAGTATCATCCAATCTGCAAGGTGCACATCATAATAAAAAACAGATGTGAGCTCATGTGCAGAAATGAAATGCCCCAGAAGAAAGAAAACTCCAACGACTCCTCTTGAATCCAGGGTTTGCTGGGAAAATCATCAAATGTAATGATTTTGGAGCTGGTGGTGTGTCAGTTGCTGTAGGAGAACTTTCCCGAGGTCTCGATATCGATCTTGATAGAGTAAAAACAAAATATAGTGGCCTCAGCGATACCAGTCTCGCACACTCTGAATCCCAAGAACGCATGGCAGTCGTCATAAACCCCGATGACTATGAAGAAGCTATGAAGATGATCGAAGCAGAGAATCTCGAAGCAGAGCAGGTAGCGCGGATTACTGATGAAGAAGAGCCTCAGACAGACCGCCTCAAAATGAACTGGAAAGGTAATACTGTAGTCGATATTTCTCGTGATCTCCTCGACAGTATGGGTGCGAAAAAAAATCAAGAAAGAGCACTTATCACGGGGAATAAGACCGATTTTTTCAAAACACCAGGAGCATGGCACAAAGAAGACACTTCTGATAGACTGCTGAGTCATCTCAGACATCTCTGAGTCGCTAGTCAGAAACGACTGGGTTCTCTCTTTGATTCCTCTGTTGGTGCCAGCACTATACTCGCTCCATATGGAGGAAAATACCAGAATTCCCCGCAGATCGGTATGGCTGCCAAAATTCCTTCTCTGCACAATAATGATGGTCTCGATTTCAAGACAGCAATTATCTCAGCATTTGGCGGACATCCACGCCTCTCGGATTCGAATCCATATCTCGCTGGTATGTATGCCGTTATTGATGCGATTTCTCGAACGGTAGCAATGGGCTGAGATGTGAATCGTGTCTGGCTCACGGCACAAGAATACTTCTGAAAACTGGGCAAAGACGATACTCGTTGGGGCGAAATCTATAGTATCATGCTCGGATTTTTCCGAGCACAGATAGAGTTAAAAACTCCTGCAATCGGAGGCAAAGATTCTGCATCAGGAACATATAAAAAAGAACATGGCACTCTGATGCATGTACCGACTACACTTTTTTCAATAGCAAATAGTCCAGAGGATAGTGGGCGGATTGTCTCGGCTGAATTTCAGAAGAGTAATAGCCGTGTGCTCTACTTTCGTTTCCCAAAAGATATGCATGGATTACCAGACTGGGTTTCTTATCGTCGTGTCTTGCGAGATGTCCGGTGACTGCATGACGGTGGTCGTGTGCTCTCATCCAGTATCGTAGAAGAAGGAGGTGTGGCAGCATCGGTTTCTCGTATGTGTATTGGGAATCGTATATGATTTAGTTGTTATGAAGAGCTGCAATTATCTCATGATATAGGTGGTATTATTCTGGAGGTACCTGAGGACACCGAAATACCCTGGAGTGCCCGTGAGATAGGGAAAACAACAGATAACCAATTCATTACCCTGAAAAACTGAAATCCAGTATTTCTGAATAACATAGATCAGGCACTCTCAGGCACTCTCGATACCGTCTATCCTCCGGATTCAGCTGGTGGGACTGTCGAAGAAATCAAACCACATACTCCTCGGGGTGATCCTGATCGCAAACCAATTATTTTTGGTCCCGATGGAACTATAGTGTCTGGTGGTCCTGTAGAAAAAGTAAATATTCTGACCAAGAAACCAAAAGTTGTGATTCCTGTCTTCCCAGGGACAAACTCAGAACTCGATACCCGCCATGCTCTTCATAAATCAGGATTTACCGATGTAGAAATATTTGTCTTCAAGACAAAAACTCCAGAAGAACTGACCGCATCCTTCACACAATTTGCACAGCTGATCTGAGAAGCTCAGATGGTCGTCTTACCAGGGGGATTCTCTGGTGCAGATGAGCCAGGATGATCTGCAAAGTTTGCCAATACTATTCTTCGAAGTCCTAAAGTGCGTGACGCTATGAATGCATTTCTGCAGAAAGCGGGCACTCTCACTCTGGGTATCTGCAATGGATTTCAGATGCTCATGAAGCTCGGCGTCTTTGAAAAATGAGAAATCTCCGACTTCCAAACTGAGACAGATATGACTCTCGCACACAATACCAATGGTCGACATATGACCGATCTGGTGGGACTCAGAGTGACCTCTGTTCTCTCTCCATTTTTCAATACTATTGATATTGGAGACACCTTTGTCGTTCCTATTTCTCACGGAGAATGACGAGTGACTTTCAATAATAAGAAACAATTCATGGACCTCCTCGCCAAGTGACAAATTATCCTCCAGTATCTCGACGCAGATGGAAGTCCAACCAATGCGTACAACGGTTCAGAGCATGGTGTCGCTGGTATCTGCTCACCTGATGGTCGAATACTGGGACTCATGCCACACCCTGAGCGATCAGGTCTGAATGTCTTCAAGAATGTCCCGGGCAATAAATATTTCCCAATTTTTGATGGAGCCGCAGAAGCATTTGGTATAAAAAAGTAATTTTATTTTTCTCACCTTTCTATGTTATGGGTTACTCTATTTTGGATGCTGACGGTCGTGCGTTCGAATGATCTCTAGAAGGGGCAGAACAGAAAAATTTTGGAAAAACAAAAAGAATATTTCACTTGCCTAATGGTAATTTTGGTATTTCTCATGAAGATGTTTTAACGGCTTTTGATAATCCGGACTTTACAGCTCAAGCACTCGGGAAGTGAACTGTAAGTGCTTACTCTTCTGCAATACTCTTTCGCAGGATTGAGGAGGCCGGGGTCAGAACAACTCACCGAGGCTTTATCAATAGCAATACAACGGAAGAGTCACCTCTTGAGATGCTTCCATTCGAGATTATCTGGAGACGCTATAATGTCGAGGGAAATAGTTGGGAGCAGCGAAATCCAAAACAAGTGCCTATTGGACAAAAATATCATTCTATAAAATATGAAGTAGGTCTGAAATGGTCTGTGATAGATGAACAGACGGGCGAAGAATGTACTGATCCTTTTATGATGTTGGATGAAAATTTCCAACCCCTGCTTACCTCTCAAGGTCTACCTCGTCTTGTTCACCAAAAAAAAGGCTATGAGATAACATATTCTAACATTGTTCATCCAAATAAAAAAGAAAATATTTCACCCGATACACTCCGCACCACTATCGAGCAATACAAACAATATGCTTCCCAAATCCGTACAATGGCAGAAAAGGTTCAAGAAGTAACTTTTGATACCTACGCTCGGGTCGGCCGACTCAATGCTGATGGGAAAATCGAAGTCGGATTTGATCAGGAAGGCAACCTAACGCTTGGCGATGAACTTGAGCTTGATGCACTCAGAAATGTATCTCTCTCAAAATTTGAAATAGATGGTCAAGAATATGAATTCGACGAGGATGCTCTCGGTCATAATCTCCATAATATTCTTAAGAGAAATGCATGAGATATAGACCGTATCATACTGGCTCGACATTCTGGGAAACAAGCATACAGAGATTTAGTGAAACCCTGGGGGAATTTCCCAATGTCAGAGACGAGAAAAGCTGCTAATAATCTCGCAGGATATGAGGTCACAAATGGTATTTATTTACCGACTGCTCAGGCACTTTCTCGGAGATTTGGTCAAGAGGTGGGGTATATACTTCGGGCGGCTTAATCTCACTCTATTCACAGGAACAAAAGAAAATACGGGAAAGATATTCTGGAGGATTTCCATTGATTTCACCTCAAAAAAGACTATACTGACCTCTAGTTTGTATTTTTGTTATCCCGATTTTCTATGGAAGTCCCTCAACGCGTCCGCGGAACACAAGACTGGTTCGGCGAACAACAGCGGTATTATACCTTTATCAAGAAGGTTGCTCGACATATTTTTCGTCACTACGGATTCACTCGTATCTCGACTCCGATGATGGAAATGCGTGATCTCATCGTGCGTTCCGTCGGTGAACATACTGATGTCGTGAGCAAGGAACTCTACGAATTCCAGGATAAAAAAGGACGCGATCTCGTCCTCAAACCAGAATCAACCGCAGGCGTGATGCGTGCATATTTGGAAAACTTTACTCAGGACCCTCAGCCTGTATATCTATATTATGTTGAGCCACATTTTCGCTACGATAGACCGCAAAAAGGGCGATACCGCCAGTTTCACCAGATAGGTGCTGAGATAATCGGTGAGCGTGATCCTGTGCTCGATGCAGAAAATATTCACATGGCAGTCAAAATCCTCTCTGACTGTGGACTCGCTGGGAAATTCACTACCAAAATCAACACTCTCTGAAATGCCCGTGAACGCGAAGCCTATGTTGCTGAACTCCAGGCGTTTTTTCGTGGAAAATCACATCTCCTCGATGAGATAGACAAGGCACGAGTAGAACAAAATCCGCTCCGCATACTTGATTCGAAAAATCCAGATGTCCGTGAGATTCTCCCCTTCGCTCCCAAACTTCGTGACTTCATGAAAAAGGATTCAGTCGCCTACTACGAAGCAACCAAAGAATACCTCACCATCCTCGGTATAGATTTCGTGGAAGATGATACGCTCGTCCGTGGACTTGATTATTATTCTGATATCGTTTTTGAATGTGTGGATAATTCTGGCCGTTCACAGGATTCCTATTGTGGTGGTGGTCGATATGATGACCTCGCGACCAATCTCGGAAGCAAAAATCCTGTCCCTGCTGCTGGATTTGCTATCGGGGTCGAGCGACTCATTGATTCTATGGTCGAATCAGGACTCACAGTCCGCAACAAAGACACTATCGATCTCTACTTCATCCAGGTCGGCGAAGAAGCAAAGAAACTCGCGCTCCCACTCAGTATCCAGGCTCGTGATATGGGACTGAATATCCTCGCATCATTTGGTTCTCCGAGCATGAAGACTCAGCTCAAGAAAGCAAACCAACTCAAGGCAAAATATGTGGCTATCATCGGTATAATGGAGGCTCGTCGAGGTGTCTGTCAGCTCAAAAATATGGAAAAATGAACACAGAAAGAAATCAAGCTCGATGAACTCCTCGATTACATGGTCGAAATTATTGGTGAGAAAAATCTCGATTTTTACGACCCAACAAAAGAGCTGATACAAGGCAAAAAACCAGATACTGCAACAGACTCTTTCAAATAGATTGACTTTGTTCTTTTTTCTATACAATCCTCATATTCTTTCACAGAACTAATTCCCTCTAATTCTCTTCTATGCTCGGAAAACTCAAGAAACGCAAACGACTCCGCAAACACGGATTCCTCTCTCGTGGCATCACAGCAAATGGCCGCAATGTACTCAAGCGCCGTCGACAAAAAGGTCGTCATGAACTCGCTCCGAGCTACCCTATTCGTCTCAAATCTCCAAAAGGAAATCCAAAATTTCATATTGTTGCTAAAAAGAAGGCGAAGTAGTCGTAAAAAGACATAGGAGATAGACATAGAGATAGAGCGAAATTCCCAGATAACCATCCTTTCTATTTCTATTTCTACATCTACTTCTAAATATATGATTGCCAAAAAATACAGATTACGAGAATACGAAGTAAGTAGGGTCTTCAAAAAAGGGAGACCCTTTTTTTGAACATACTGGACCATGAATTGTCTGGAGGCACGGAACGCAACATCTCACAAAATGGCGGTCAGCATCTCGCGCAAGCATGATAAGAGAGCTGTTCAGCGCAATCGCTATCGTCGTGGTCTCTATGATGGACTTTTACCGAGTTTAAAGTTTTCAGTTTCTAGTTGAAAGCATAATGACACAAATGAAACAACTCAAAACTCAAAACTCAAAACTCAAAACTTTTTCCACTGTGTCTTTACACTCAAGAAAGGTCTCAAAATCCCTGAGAAAAAAATACCAACAGAATGGGTAGAGGATGCTCGGAAGCTCCTCGAAAAGATAAGTCCTGGAATTATGAATTAAGAATTATGAATTAAGAGAAAAAAGTATACAATGCCGAACAAGAATATGAGATTATCATAAATAAAAATCCACTCTATTTCTATTTCTACATCTACTTCTCAGAAATAACTCTTAATTTTAGTATGAATCCTTCTCGCAAAACCCTCATCATCATCTATCTCGTCTTTCTCGTTGCATTTTTCTGGCAAAGTGCTAATAAAAAAGCAGCACCCGTGCCTGCGCCAGTGAGAATCGTCGCAGATGCACGAGGATATACACTTCCTCGGACACCAGTTGTTTCACTCACAAATGACACAGAAGCAGCTATCAGTGTCGATACCTGTCGTGATATCGGTGTCATGGCAAATGGTGTCCAGAAGACAACACTTCCAGAAGCATTTTGTCGGACCGTCTCAGTAGAACCACGCACGACGACTCCTCTCTTTGGTCATACAAAAGAAGATATCCTCGAATTTCAAACGAGCTTTGCCAATATTCCTGAGGTCGCACTTTCCTTTATCTATACCCAGCCTGGCGTCGAGACTCCTTCGGAGGTCATGCTCACAATAGGTCATGCTGGCGCATTCCGACTCTTTTTTAGGACTTTCTTCTACGATCCTGTGTACAACCTCTTTGTCGCACTCACACTCATCCTGCCAGGATACAGTCTCGGAGGTGCCATCGTCGCCATCACACTCATCATCCGTCTCGGTCTCCTCATTCCTCAGCAGAAGATGCTCGTCTCTCAGCGACGCATGCAGGTCATACAGCCAAAAATAAAGGCAATTCAGGAAGAACACAAAGGCGACCAGGCAACCATAGGTATGAAGATGATGGAGCTCTATAAAAAAGAAGGAGTAAATCCTCTCGGCTCATGTCTCCCGATTCTCATACAAATCCCAATTCTCATCGTCCTCTATCAGGTTATTTTGAATATCAGCAATCCGAGTAATTTTGCCCATCTCTATGACTTTGCATGGCTTCAAAATTTCCGCAATGTGACCCTCGAGACATATTTCTTTGGGCTTCACCTCGAGCGCAGTGGTGGTCTCGTCGGTGTCATCCTCGGTCTCCTCACGGGTGGTCTCCAGTTCGGTCAGATGTGGCTCTCTCAGAAAAAGATAAAAGCAGCTCAATCAGAAAAAACAGAAGAACCAAAAAATCCAAATATGCCTGATATGCAGCAAATGCAAAAGATGATGCTCTACATCTTCCCTGCTATGGCAGCGCTTTTCGCATTTCAATTTCCAGCTGGAGTCGGTCTCTACTGGCTCATTGGTACACTCTTTATGATCGTCCAACAATTCTTCGCAAATAGAACTGCCGAAGATAAGAAAATGGTTATCCGAGATAAGGCGGGGAATGTCCTCAATTAAAAAATGTCTACAGAAACACCCCACGAAGTATCTGATGAACCTCATGATATCGATATTTTTATTGAGGAGCTTTGTGGTCGTTTTTTATTATTGTGAGAAAGTGTTGATGAAGCTATCCAGAAAGTTGATGAAGCTATTGCACGAATTCACGAAGAGAAATAAATAAAAATCAGTCCTAAAATATTTGCATTATCCAGAAATGTCTGGTAGGATGATGAGGTAATCCCTTATTTTATCTTATGGTAGCCATTTCTTCGTCACAGAAAAAAACAGTGTTTGCTGTTATACTCTTTGTACTTCTAGGTACAGGATGAGGCTTTTTGGCTGTACAAAAATATATTGATTATGCTCCTGGACTCCGCCCATCTCCCATTGTTATGACAAAAAATAATCAACTGGCTTCAAGTGCTCTCGGAGAAGTTGGTACGGAAGGGTCACAGATTAATAGTGAAGAATATTATATCAAAAATTCTGAACAGATCGATGCAGACCTCCTTACTATGCAGGCTGAATTCCAAGAAATAATCCGAACACGCTATCCTCTTATTACACAGAACTGTGACATTATACAGATTCAAGAAAATTTCGATGGCAATGAAAAAATCGCTCGAACTGTTTGTAAACCAAATCGTATCGCTGGCGTTATAGCAAACCGATTTCTCGATACTCTCTTTGCTCATCCAGATGTTGATCGTCCTGTGATGGAGGAGATTATTGCTATAAAATGGGCTCTTGTGAGTGCCGATAATGCCAATAATTCCGAACTTCAGTCAATAAAGGAGGATCTATACGAATATCAGCTATTCCTCGATGACTTCACTACTACACAATATACAAATCTCCAAAAGAAGAGAGAAACAATAAATTTTAACAATAGTTTCTCAAAAGGGAAACATCTCGGTCTGGAGATAGTATTTCTCTTTGCAGAACAACAAAAACTAATTGTAGATTATATTCTGGGAGAATAAAGGCACACAGTTAGGTAGTAAATTACCCCAGAAATGGGGTATTTTTTAATTTTCTTTTGACTTTCTTTTCTCTCTTTGTATCATCGTAGTAATACAAGCTAACAAAAAGTATGCCATATCAGGCGACTCTCCGCAAGAACATTATCGCTGAATTAAAGCGTCACAAAGACGATCTGGATGGATTCATCGAGGATATTTTGACCCCTCAAGAAATCGAAACTATTGATGAAAGAATCAAACTCATGCATGCTCTCGTCGCTGGTAAAACACAGCGAGAAATAGCCGAAGAGCTCGGCATATCTATCACAACAGTCAGTCGCGGATCACGGATTCTCCAATACGGACGACTCCAGGGAAGTTGGCGTAAGTAATGTATTGAGTACACCCGTACTCCTGAGACTTTTTTTAAGTCTCTTTTTTGTGAACTTTTTTGTCACAAAAACCAATACATTATTTATTTTATCATTCAACTTATGAAACAGAACACACTTCCCTCCTCACTCAGAGGAGAAAACTACGCCATCATTGCCCAGGGCAATCATGCGCGCATCTATCCCGGCGAGCTCGTCCGAGCTGCTACACTCGAGGAAATGAAATCCCTCCAAACTCCCTGAAAAGTCGTCACTTTTCTCACGCCTTCGAGCAGTATGCGAGAAGCAGGCCGAGAAGCCATCGGCGATGAACCAATACTCGCTATCGTCTCAAAAACACAGGATATCCAATATGTCACCCGTGACCGCCTCCAGCAAATACTCACCACTCACGGTGATGATACTTTTTCACTCGGAGATTTTATCCCAGATATCTGAGATGAGCTCTACCGTGAAAAAGTCATACAAGCCCAGGAACATATCAGAAATGGCGATATATGTCAGGTTGTTCTAGCCAGAAATTTCTCTGCACCAATAACAGGACTCTCGGAGAGGACACCGCTCGCGATATTCTCCCTCCTCCTCCAGATACGGTGAACCTACATGACCGCGCTCTTCCGGACGCCAGAGCATGCGTACGCTTATGCAAGTCCTGAGAGACATCTCACTATCAGAAATAATCGCGCCACTATCAACCCGATTGCTGGGACGATGAAAATCGGGGATCAAGAATCTTTTGACGAACGATTGACAGAATTCCTGATGAAGGATAAAAAGGAACGCCAAGAGCTGACCATGCTCCTCGATGAATGAACCAAGATGATTGCGAGATTTTGCCCACATGGCCATATCGATTGACCATTTCTCCGGGAAACGGGTGCTGTCATTCATACCGAGTATATCATTGCAGGGAAAGTCGTCTCTGGAACACATGCTATCGATGCTCTGAGAAGGACCCTGAATGCCCCAACACTCACTGGAAGTCCGATAAATGAAGCAGCAAAAATCATAGCTCGACTCGAGGAAATCACTCGAGGATACTATGGCTGAGTTTTTGGTGTCTATCGGAATCATGGAAATCTCGACAGTGCCATCGCTATTCGTGGCGTGCACCTAGATTTTGGCGAAGAAACTGCAACCGTCACAGCTGGTGCATGAATCACACAATGATCACAGCCACAGAGTGAAGCAGATGAAACCAGAAATAAAGCACGATGAAATATCTCAGTTCTTTCTGGCAATTTTCACAAGCGTCCCGCCATACTCCATCCGATGCAAAAAAAGAGACATGAACGAGCGATGCAGCTCGCGAGAAATGAATTTCTCTCTCGATTCCACTTCTGAGAACAGCATGAGCTCGAACCCATTCCAGAACTTATAGGAAAAGAAATAACCATTATCAACTTTGAGGATGATTTCGCCTACATACTCTGAGTTATGATGGAATCTCTCGGTGCAACAGTCACAGTAGAGGATTATCAGAATATAGGAGACTCCGAACTGGATACTATTCGCCTGAATAACGACATTCTCGTCTTCGGTGGTGGGCCAGGTGATATCAATGACTTTGCGAATCCAAAGATGAACCGACTCAGAGAGATACTCGCCGAGAGATGAGATACTCCACTGCTGGGTATCTGTCTCGGTTGTCAGGCTATTTGTCAGCATCTCGGACTGGAGGTGAAGAAACTCAGAAGGTCTCTTCAAGGCATTCAAGAAGCCGTACAGCTCCCCTCTTGTGAAGAAAAAGTCGGACACTACAATTCTTTTGCAGGATTTGGCGAAAGAAAATGATGTGAAATAATCACAAAATCTGATGGAAGTATTGATATGATCCATTGCCCAGAACAAAAAATGCTCGGTGTCCAATTCCATCCAGAATCGGTGATGACGCAAAACGGTCGTGAAATACTCAAAAATCTTCTTCTGAAGCTCATAAAATAAAGAATCCAGAATTTTTACTCTCCTATGAAATTAGGAGAGTTTTTTTCGTAAGTCTCTTTTGCAAAATGTGACTTTTTTCGTATCCTATTCGCGGTGATGTTCGTTTTTCCGAGCGGATACCAACTTGTATATGGCTCCGTGGTGGAATGGTAGACACGATGGACTCAAAATCCATTGGGGCAACTCGTGTCGGTTCGAGTCCGACCGGAGCTACCAGTTCGCGTTGAGCGAATTGGTAAGAGGTAAGAGTAACAGGTAATACGATGGATTATGACTTTTTATTTTGAAAGTCTGGAAGTATGGAAAAAAGCGTTTTGAATCACAGAACGAATTTATCCGCTTCTCAAATTATTTCCAGAAGATGAAAAATTTGCTCTTACATCTCAAATACGCAGATCCGCACTTTCAGTTGTTTCTAATATCGCTGAAGGTAACGGCCGATGAAATGACTCTGAATATGCGTATTTTCTGAGGATTGCAAAATGATCTTGTGCAGAATTAGCAACACAAATTTTATTATCAGAAAAATTTGGTTATATTAGTGACAAAGAATCAAGAGAAATACTGGATGTGTTAGAAGAAATCAATAAAATGCTCTTCTCGATGATTCAGAATAATAAAAAATAACCCTCGTCTTCCCTTTTACCTTTTTGCTCTTCCCTCCAATGCACATAGAACTCGACTCCGATACGCTCTTCACCGCCATAAAAACGGTCGCTCATGCTGTCATAAATAGCCCTACAACGCCAATACTCGAAAATGTCCTCCTCCGTGCGACTAATGAGAAGCTCACGGTCGTGGCGAATAATCTCGAGATGGCTATCGAGTATACGATTGAACATGATATCGAGATAAAAGAACCTGGCGATATCACTGTTTCGTTTCGTTTTCTCGCGTCGTATCTGAATCTCCTGGATCCGACTCGTCTCAAGATAAAAACTGACACTGGGCACACACTCAATTTCACAGCAAATAAACAAAAAACGAGATTCAAGGGACTCTGAGCAGACGAATTCCCGATGATTCCAGCAACTCGGAGAGATACGAAATTTCGCATGAGCTCAGATGTTCTGAAACGAGCTTTTAGCAAGACACTCTTCTCCTGTGCCAGCGGAAATATCCGTCCGACTCTCGCTGGTGTCTATATCCAGCTCCATACTGATCATATCACTTTTGCCTCAACGGACAGCTTCCGCCTCTCTGAATATCGATACAATTGTGACACGGGTGTAGACAAGAAAATCGCCATTATCCTCCCTGCGAGAAGTGCCAGCGAGATGATGAAGACTCTCCCTGATGGCGTCGATGTTGAGGTCTATTTCGCAGACAATCAAATCCTGCTCGTGTACGAAAGTGTTCTCTTCTACTCTCGTCTCCTCAATGGTCACTTCCCAGACTACGCCAATTTCTTCCCAAAAACAACAAGCATCAACGCGCTCACCAATAGATCAAAACTCATACAATCTCTCAGGCAAGTGAGTCTCATCGCTCGAGAAAATAATTTTAATGTCAAAATGGCTCTCGATAGTAGCGGTGTTATCCGTCTCGACTCTGGAGATACAGAGCTTGGTGCGAGTGAGACAGAAGTCCCCGCAGAAATCGAGGGAAATGACCAAGTCGGGCTCAATGCGACTTATTTTATCGATGCCCTCCAAGTCGTCGAGGGTGACGATGTCCGTGTAGGATTTGAGACCAGCCTCTCGCCTATCCTCATCCAGGGAACGAATTTGAATACCGCAGAAGAGGACTTCCGACACATTATCATGCCACTCAAGATTTAATTATAAATTAAATCTTCAATACAAAATTAAAAGTGCAAAGAGCAAAATGGAGGATTTTTATTGATAAACAGAAACAGTTTTTAGGGGTAGAGATATGCCTTGAATGGCATATCGTAACTGTCTGAGCGGGATGAATACAGATATAGAGATGAACCTGGTCTATAGCGAGTTTGAGTTCCCCTAAATGCTTTTGGTACTTTTGGCAACAAAAGTACAATAGAAACAGAAAAAATATCACGAATGAAACTCTCCCTCTACCAATTCAAACATTATTTGGATAAGTCTCTCGAAATATCCGAGGACCTTCAAGTCGTCGTCGGTAATAACGGTTCTGGTAAATCCACTCTCTGTGAAGCACTGAGTATTCTCGTGAATGCGAGTAATCCCCATCACACGAGTTGGGAAGAGAAAAACTCCTTTGCAAAGGAGCTGTTCGAGCTTGTCGAGGACTGAGGATTTTCTGATACAAAATCCCCCTCTTTGAATTCTGCTCCTTCATCCCCCTTTACAAAGGGGGTTTGGGCTCTACGACTCGAACTGAGTGAAGTACTCTTTCAGTCGATTTTTGACGGTCAGAATTGTTCACCAAAATGGCATATGGATGAGTCATCGTGTTCAAAGCCAAAGTACGAAGACAAGATGCCGTATCGGGCTTTTTGGATACAGAGTGATCATCTGCGTGTCATCTCAGGTGAACCAAGTGAACGGAGAAATTTCCTCGATGATATGCTCACATTTGCCAGTCCTGGATATGAGAAAATTCTACGAAATTATCGTACAGCACTCACCTCTCGCAATCGTGTGATTCAGTCAATTCTGGACAAGGAAGCACGAAAGGAAGACCTCTCTTCCTGGAATACGCTTCTCGCAGAATACGCTGTGCAGGTCATCCGAGAACGAAGAACATTCTTCACATGGTTCAATTCTCCGTCATCCTCGGGCGACTGAGTGCAAGCGAAGCGTCGCGAAGAAGACCCGGGGATCCAGGTGAATAATTTACCATGAAATGGTTCTTATAATGTATCAGAGATGGATTCCACCTCGCGTCATTCGACAAGCTCATGACTTGGCTGGAATGACGGGCAACAACTTTGAACTTTCCTACATCTCCCAGGTCCGGTCAGAATAGAGCTCTCGGAGCGACATACACTGGAAGAAGTAACCAAAGAAGCATTTCTGAAACTCCTCGCCGACTACACCGAACGAGACCTCGTGGTGGGTCGTACGACCGTAGGCCCTCATCTCGATGAGATTAGTTTTTCTGTGGAGATGTATAATGTCTGGCAATCAACCAAATATATCCTCTCTCGAGGAGAAAATAAAATTCTCCTCCTCGCCTTTATCCGACTCCTGGGGAAATATGTGGAGGAAAATTCCTGAAAAAAACCCTTCTTCCTGCTCGATGATGTCCTCTCCGAACTTGATGAAGATCACACACATATCCTCTGCCAGCTCTTCGCGGATACGACGACAATCATGACCACTCAGCCCAATCATACAGCGGGCCTACCCACTGATATTACCATGACGAAGTTGTAATCATTGACAGGCATTATAAATGATTATTATAACATGAAGATTATTTTGTAATATTTTCTATGTCAGAAAGCCCCTCATCTGAAGTATTTAATGATGGTGTTGTCTTTTTGAAAAAAAGAGGCCGCAAGAATGTTACTTTTGAAGAAGTTTCATATGAAGAGGCTCTGGCTCATAATCCTCTAAGCAAAAGATCTCAGAAAAACTGGGAAAAAATGCAACAAAATACAAAAGAAGTGAAAGAGTTAGAGTCTGAAATTGCTAGAAGAATCAGTTTTTTAAGCAAAGAAGGTGTTGAAGGCGAAGATATAACCATTGACCTTGAAGGCGTTGAAGATCCTTTCAGGAATAAAAGATTTGCAGCAGCATTCTGAACTATACATGCGACTGTAGACCTCCTAGATATGGTAGACCCCCAAAATGAACTGAACTATTGAACGATCTATGCCTGAAGTAATTACGGAATAGTAGCCCCAGAATATGTAGAATGACTCTCGGGAGATCCTAAAAAACTCTGGGAAAGTGCGACACTGGAACAGTTCAAAGAAAATGGAAAATACAATCAGATAAGCCTGTTGGATGATGGAAGATTCTTCCTCACGATTATCAAGCCTGGTGCAGTAGAGAGTATACCATTACAGGTCGATCCACAATTTGTGGAGCCCATTCGAGAATATCTGAAAAAAAATCCACTTAACTGGGATAGCGCAAATGAAGGCTGGAAAAATGGCTATAGTGAAATAGGTGGTGTCTATGAATTTTTCCGAGTTATTCCTTTGCTTCGAACCAGAGAAATATGGATAGATCTTAAGTGGCGCGGGCAACATACCAATCCCGTTATTGAATGAGGTCCTTTTGGTATCAATGATAGTGCTGAGATATCAGTACAGCCAGTCTCCTACACTGAGACGGAATAAGAAATTATTATGGAAAGTAATGAATCGTCTGAAATCTTGCCAGATGCAAATGGCTCAAAAAAACACATACCTTTCTTGCAGGGGCAGCTAGACAATTATTCTCTACTTCTCTGATGAGAAGTATCGGAGGAGGAGCGAAAAATTATTCAGGGCCGAAAGAATGCTGTCGATGCCCTCTTAAGATACCACCAAGAAGACACCAGATCTTGGTAATTAAAAATAATTGTATCACAAGAAAAATCTCTACACTGATTTCATGCACTCCCTCATTATCACCGCTCATCCGAGCTCTCACGGATTCACTCATGCTATAGCACAGAGGTATAGAGAAACAAAGAAAAAAAACGGTCATACTGTCGAAATTCTTGATCTCTACAGGACAGATCTCAAAATGGGTTATCTCTCCTTTGAAGAAAAATCAGATATGAAAAAACCTGATGCAACGCGTGATGCAATTCAGGCAAAAATCACAGCAGCAGATGAGCTCGTGTTTGTCTTCCCTATCTGGCATGTGAATATGCCCGCTATTTTGAAAAATTTCTTTGATACTATTTTTACTGGTGGATTTGCGTACCAATATACCAAGTGAACCTTTATTTTCCCCCTGAAGCTCCTCACAGGCAAAACAGCACGAGTTTTCTGTACCTGTGATGCATTTAGTTTTCTCTATTGGTTTTTAGGCAATCCTCTCTTTATGATACTGCGTTTTGGTGTACTGGGCTGGTGTGGAATCAAACTCAAGAGCTATACCAATTTTGGTCGGATGAGAAAACAAACACCAGAAACCTGTGAAAAAATGCTCCAGAAAGTCGCACGGATGGCTGGATAATTTTTTATTGCATGGATTGCTTCGTGCCTCGCAATGACGGAAGCCTGTCATTCCGAGAAGGTGCGACGAAGGAATCCAAGAAATGAACACCCAAAAAAAGAGTAACAACCTCTTGCAAATAGTATTTTATGTCTAAACTATTCAGTAATAAAGTATTATGATTTTTAATAAAAAAGCTAGGATAACAGAGACACATGTGATGGATTTTTTTAAGTCCCTCATGGAAGCAAGTCATGCTGTTCATGTGTTTGTTGAAAAGGTATTTTTTGCACAGAGTGATATCACGATGCTCCAGTTTGGTATCATCAAACAGCTCATCGCCAAGTGAGGAACCGTGGAGACAATGACAGATCTCTGGTGTGATCAGCACACCACGCGTGGGAATCTCTCAGGTATGATAGATCGCATGATCGATGCTGGTCTCGTGTCGAGAAAAGAAGATACAGCCGATCGAAGAAAAAAACATATCACACTGACCAAGCTTGGTCAGAAAAAACACGATGAAATAGAGGCTCTCATGCGAAAACATATCCCTGATTTTATCGACCATATCAAGGATATACCTCTCGTAGAGATGACAAATTCTCTCCAGATGATTCGTGATATCCATATCAACGCTCTCAAATAATTATTTTTTATGAAATCTCGTACTATTGTCACCGTCGGGGCTATCATACTCGCCCTCATCATCGTCAGAAATATCCTGACGGGAAAAGAAACTCCGGCTCCAACAGAGTCAGTCAGGACCCCAAAAGTCGTCGAAACACAGCTCATCGGTCTCGGTGATTTCTCTGAACAAGTCTCTGTGATTGGTCGTGTCGCACCAATACGAGAGACAACTATTAGTACTCAGGCAACAGGATTTATCGGTTCAGTGCCCGTCGAGGCTGGAGACAGGGTCGTCGCTGGACAGATCCTGGCAACTATTGCAGATTCATACGGTCTCTCTGGGTATGCACTCGAGGAAGCAGAGATAGGGGTGACAAGTGCTGGACTCACTCGAGACAACACTATCATATCTCTCGAACAGTCGCTCGAGAGTGCACGAATCAATCTCGAACGAGCACAGAAGGACTATGACTCTACGAAACTGTCTGGAGAAGAAGATACTGTACTCTCAAAGGCAGAACTCGACCTCCAAAATTACATCACGACACAAGAAAAAACACTTGCTGGATACGAAATCACCTATCAAAATCAACTCCAAAATTTCCAATCACTCATTGCCAATGTCATTGATACAACCGATATATTGGTGGGTGTTTCGGAGATAAATAAAAGTAGAAATGATACATTTGAGATGTTTCTCGGTGTCCGTGATTCTGCCCAAAAAACCCAAGCAGAACTCTCAATTCAGAGGCTTATTCCCTACAAAACATGGACGCCAGATCCGACAAAGTCACTCACTGAACGAGTCCAGGAAATGCAAAAAGTCTATTTCATCGTCAATGATGTGCTCACGCAAGTAGAAACCATGCTCATCAACACCATTACTGATTCAGCCAGATTTACTGATAGTGACCTGGCAGCCTATCGGTCAACTATAGATGGCTACCAGACTCAGTACAGTACGGTCTCTGGTGGTCTCGTCAGCTATCTCAATACAGCACAATCATTCCTCGCTACCTATGAGAAAGAGAGACTCTCTCGCGAGCAATGAGTCGCGATAACAGCAGAAAACAATCGTAATGCTCTTGAACTCGCGAAGAAGGCCTACGAAGCAGCAAAAAAAGCACGAGACATCGGGGTCGCTCAAGCCGAACAGTCTGTAAATAGTGCCTCTCTGAGACTCCTCAATGCCTCAGGCAATGCTGCAAAACTGACTGTCACGGCACCATTTTCGGGCGTCATCATCGCACGAGGTGCTGAAGTGGGCAATCTCGCAAGTCCTGGAGCAAATCTCTTTACACTCGGAGATACCTCACAGCTCATCGTCACGGTCGACATCAGTGTCGAACAACAGAAATATCTGATTCTCGGTGATGATATACCACTCTATTTCCGTGGTAAAAATATCATGGGTAAGCTCTCAAGTCTCTCAGCAGGACCAGATCCACAAACGCGTCTCTACCGTGCTGAGATAGCTCTGACCTCATCACAGGGGCTCTCACTCGGTGACATAGTTGAAGTTGTTTTGCCATGAAAAACACTCACCATTGCCAATGAAAACTGACAAATTGTACTCCCATTTTCGGTCATCAAAAATCTGGGTCAAGAAACATATGCAGTCTTTGTCTTTGTCCCTGATGAGACAAAAAAAGGTACCGGAACAGTCAGAGAGAGAATAGTCAAACTCGGTGAAACAAATGAAAATAGTGTGACAATAGCCGAATGACTCTCGCTCGGTGAGAGAGTCGTCAGAGTGGGCATGCTCGGTATCGATGATGGCGATTATGTCCAGGACCCGGCGCTCGATGAAACTGAGGAAACAGCAGTGCCTGATGTCGAAGTTCGACAATAATGAGTATTTTAATTGTGAATCTCTCCCCTCATGTCCTCTGATAATAAATATCTCGAACAACTTACCTACAATCCGGAACTCGACAAATCGTGGTTCACCTTTTTCACGGACAAATTTCGAATTATATTCCTACTCATCATCGTCATGGTGGTGGCTGGTATTATAGCGCTCCGTGGACTCCCTCTCGAGAGCACGCCAGAGGTCGATCTCGGCATCATCTCTATCGGTGTTTCCTTGCCTGGTGCGAGTCCAGCGAGTGTCGAGGACCTCATAATCAAAAAAATAGAAAAAGAGGTCAGCAAGGTACCAGATATAGACACGATGACTTCGACATCTCAGAATAGTTTTGGTACTGTGGTGATCCAGTTCAAAAACGGTGTCGGTATAAATACAGCACTCCAGGAAGTAAAAGAAAAAGTCGACATAGCAAAGAGGGATTTTCCCGAAGGAACCAAGGAGCCAACCGTGAGTGAAGTGAATTTTAGCGATACGCCTATCTGGATATTTTCTCTCTCTGGGAACAAGACACCACTGGAACTCAATGAAATAGCGAAGGATATCCGTGAAGAACTCGAACGAATCCCCAATGTCTCATCTGTGAATATATCTGGTGGCGATACTGTCGAATATCGTGTCGACTATGACCCTGGAAAACTCGAATTTTATGGGATTTCTGCCGAGAAAGCAAACCAGGCAATTCAGGGCACAAATTTCACACTGCCTGTCGGAGACTATACCGTTGATTGATACAAACACACGATGAATATCGACAATCGATATTATAGCCTCTGAAGTCTCCAGAATATACCGGTAGAAAATGTCGGTGATCCAGGCATTCTCTTCCTCCGAGATATCGCTACTGTCACAGAATCTCCTATCAAGAGAGAGACAGAGTCTCGACTCTCGCTCGCAGGAGGAGAACCAGTCCCAGCCGTGACACTCTCTGTTATCAAAAAATCAGGATGATCTATTATCGACCTTGTCGATAGTGGACAGGAGACTCTCCGGGCTATGCAAGAATCAGGTGCTATACCTCCTGATGTCGTCGTACAGACAACGACAGACTTTTCTGAACAGATTCGTTCAGATCTCTCTGGATTGACGCGTGATTTTATCATTACTCTCTTTCTCGTCTGTGGTACACTCCTGCTCTTCGTCGGACTCAAGCAGGCTATTGTCCCTACTCTGACTATACCGCTGGTATTTCTGCTCACTTTTGTCGTGCTCAAGCTCGCAGGACAGACACTCAATTTCCTGTCGATGTTCTCACTCGTCTTGTCTCTCGGACTCCTCGTCGATGATGCCATTCTCATTGTCACCGGATTTGACCAGTATTATAAATCCAACAAATTCACTCCGAGACAAGCCATGCTCCTCGCTCTCCGTGACCTCAAGTGGCCAGATGTTTCTACGACGATGACAACGGCGTGGATATTTGCAGCTATGCTCTTCATGACTGGTATTATTGGTAAATTCATCTTTTCTATTCCATTTGTCATCCTCACGACGCTCCTCATATCGCTCGTCCTGTCGCTCACTATCGTCCCCTCTCTGATTATGTTTTTTCAGGGGAAAAATGTCCAAAAACACAAAAAAAATGAAAAGATAACCTTCTGGAATAAGAGCTTTATATCGTTTGCGCCTGCGATAAAAAAATATGACGAGGTCCTGAGTCACATACTCGAAACGAGAAAAAGACTCTGGAAAATACTGCTTCTCATCATTGGTGTATTTATCGCTTCTATCATGCTACCCGTGACGGGACTCCTCAGAAGTGAATTCTTCCCAGCAGACAATCAGGATATCGTCTATGTAAATCTCACGGCTGAGCCATGACAGAAACTCTCAACCACAAATGATCAGATAGTCGTCGTCGAAGATTTGCTTCGCAAGGAACCACCAGAGATAGTTGCCAGTTTCACCACTACTGTTGGGCAAAAAATGTCGATGGACGACATGTGAGGCTCGTGAAATAGCTCGACCAATGTCGCGAGTATCACTATCAATCTCAAGAAAAAAGCTGACGGACGAGAAGAAACTTCTGTCGAATTTTCCGAACGACTCAGAAGTGCATTGAGGGAAATTCAGTTCCCAGGAGTGACTCTCGAGGTTGTCGAGCTCCAATGAGGACCTCCTGCAGGTGCAGATCTCGAGGTCAGAATTACGGGTGAAGATTTTGGCAAGCTCAACAAAATCCTCCGAGACATGAAGAAAATAGCCGAAACAATCCCTGGCACTATCAATGTGACAACCTCTGTCCAGCCAACTCCTCTCGAATTCTCATACAAGTTCGACACTCAGAAACTCGCCATACATGGTCTCTCACTCGCTCAGGTAGCCTCATTTTTAAAGCTCGCCGTCGATGGAGTCGAGGTGACGAAGATATTTCGTGGAACAGAGGAAATCACTGTCCGTGCACAATATCTGCCTGAGACGATCGACACACTGTCAAAGATTCAAGGTCTCAAAATCATGAATAACCGCGGAGAATACATATTCCTCTGAGATATCATGGACAATAATCTCGCTTCTTCTGTCGAATCTATCACTCGCATTGATCAAAAAAGATCCGTCACTCTCAAGGTCGGAGCTGATCAGACAACCAACGCTGCAGGTCTGTTAAAAGAATTCAATGCCCGTAGTGCCGAATATCAGAAAAACCTCAGAGAGACAAATCCGGGCTATGAATTTATCATCGGAGGAGTCAATGAAGAAAATGCCAAATCAGTCACATCCCTCCTCGTCGCTATGGTCTTTGGTATGATATTTGTGGTTGGAACTATCGTGTTGCAATTCAATTCGTACAAGCAGGCACTCTTTGTGCTCGCACCTATTCCGCTCTCTCTGATTGGTGTATTCTTCGGACTGACACTGAGTGGTTCAGTGCTGTCATTTCCATCGCTCATAGGTCTCGTCGCGTTGTTTGGTATGGTGATCAATAATTCTATCGTCCTCATTGATAAAATGAATGTAAATCGTGCCACCTGAATGAATATGCGAGAGGCTATTATTGATGCTGGTAAATCGAGATTTGAACCAATATTTCTCACATCATTTACCACGATTATGGGAAATATCCCTCTCGCTCTCATTCCTGGTACATGGCAACCTCTGGCCATCACCCTCGTCGCAGGTCTGACCACCTCAGGCATACTCAGTCTCATAGTCGTCCCTGTTCTCTATGCTTTGTTTGTGAAGGAAACAAAGTAGTCTCAATCGAAAATATATCATATCACAAGTCCGCTGTTTTTCTGTTACTTTTACTTTTTCTCAAGAAAATAAGTCTATAATAGATGCATGGTCTCTATTTTCACAAAAATTGTCCAAGGAGAAATACCCTCGTACAAGATCTACGAAGATGCCTATATCTACGCGTTTCTCTCAATTGAACCTTTTCGCATAGGTCATACTCTCGTGGTACCAAAAGAGGAAATCTGAGATATACTCGACCTCCCCTCTGAGCTCTACCTGCACCTGATGGAAGTATCAAAAAATATCATCGCTCCTGCTATAAAAAAGGCAACTCTCGCGACTCGTATCGGATTTATGATAGAGTGATTCGGGATTACTGACCACGCTCATCTCCATCTCGTACCACTCTTCGCATCTGGAGATATGAATCCTGCTCTCGCTCACCGAGAAAGTGAAGAAAATATGACCATGATATCCGCAAAAATTCAGTCCTATCTCCTCTAGATTTATTTACCATATTGTTCCATGAAAAAATTCATCCTCATCTGTCTCTCTCTGGTCCTAATAGCCACAACAATGCACCTCTCTCTGCCAGCTTATGATGGACTACCGGGTGTAGCCTATAGGATACAGGGAAGAGTCGTCAGTGCCTATGCAAAGATAGTGCGCGATCCGGGTGCATGTGCACTGATACGATGACACTGGTGACGGTCAACTCGCAATAAACTCCGAGACCGTTGTGTCGAAGAATATATACAGCATGTTGTTCAAAAAAAATCTGACTGCCACATAGACGGTCTCGTCGCAGACATGAGTACACTTTCACGCTTTTGGCTCAGAGAAGAATATCGTTCTGTTTGTCTACTTCGACACTATCAGGCAATGCTTGGAAATTCCCTAACCGCTCAATGGCTCCCCCCTGTCTGTCTCGAGGCCCGCGACGGTCTCGTCGTCATGTCCCACTATCTCCAGGATATACGACGCTCTCGACTCAATAATGAAAAAACTACAATAACCCCACCTCTATCCCAACAGGATATTTCGGTGATAGATCAGTGTGAGTGATTCCTCGATACACCACAGATATATGCGTTTCTCCGTGATGATGCCTATACAGAGAGTGAGGCTACCTACATAGAATCACAGAAATCAAGGGTATTCAAGTTTAGATAATTCCTCCAGCCTTGTTAAACTGAACATTGTCAGCCGTGAGCTGACTCATACGGTCATAATTACTGGTCGCTATATCGACTTTGCTGGTTCATTTTCCTTCAAATGCTCACCCAGTATCCACGACTCGAAAAGGAATGCCTGGATAAGCAGGACTCGTCAGATTGGTACCATAGGAGTAGGCACCAGAATCCATCGCCACGGCGACATAATCATCAGGTCAGAGACGACCAGATTTCATCTTTTGTTCAACAGCATCAATAGTATGATCTGGCCATATGAGATTCCCTTCACGATCTTTGTCCCCACCTTCCATCTTGGCTGCAGTTTCTCACTTTTGTGCTTTTGCTTGATCCTCAGGTGCTGGCCAGTATCCTGTCGTTTTGGTCGTGAAAGAATTTGGACCAGATTCGCCGAGATTTCCAGGGAAAACACCTGGTCATAGATTGATGTTGAGCTCTTTTTCTGCTGCAGACCGGTCAATTCTGCCGTTTCCTACCTGATGAGGCGGTCTCCATTCAGGCGTATTGGAAGAATTGTCTGCATTATGTGTGTTTGACGACTCTGGAAGTCCTGGATTTTCGTGATTGCGTACCATAAAGAAAAAAGTTAAGCCGCCATTTAAAGTTAAGCCGCCATTTGTTGTCCAGGATTTGCACCAACCTCTATATGTCTATATTCAGCACCACCTGGAATTGGTTTTTCCGCGACTTTATTACCTGTATTTCCAGAGATATATTTACCTGGTCCGCTGCAAATACCTATATGTTTGCCCGAAGGTCCTTCGCCTGGTACAACCACTATATCTCCTGGGCTCGGCTGAGCAACAGGTTGTCCCATCTTGAGACCATCAGCTGCAGAAGCTGTTGGTGGACCTATCTGGGCATCTGTGAGTCCTCTATCCTTTCGGAGAACATGCTGAACAAATGACATGCACCAGGGCGTCTCAGGACCAGCTGTCAGGCCAGCAGATTTATGAAATTCTCTTATTTTTTCTGGATCAGATCACTCCGTTATACCTATATATTGACTCAGGTCGCTTCCTCACGCTGTATTGTTTGATCATGGTAGGACGCCATAGAGTGTCGCGAGGAGATTTTGAGACTTTGAAACGCCTCTGCTAGATTGTTCCTGTGCTCAAACACGATGATACATTCTCTGTATTTCCTGTGGATTATAGGGTCTATTAACAGCTTCCCTCTGGTTTTTGGGAGCATCTATCGATCATCTTGATGTTTCTGGATTTGGCATACCCACATCCTACACCTCTTTTGTATTGGAATCAAATATTTGATTGCAAATTAACTCACCCTATACACCCCTCCTGAGCTCGTGACGATACCATCTATCTCCATCATGGCGAGAGACATCATGATGGTCTGTGAATCGAGTTGAAGTGCCCCTGAAAGAGTATCAATGTCGACACTATCTCGACAAAGTATCTCATACAGAGATTCCTGCACTGGATCAGCAAAATCAGGTCTCATAGTAGACAGAAGTGATGTCTGTCTGTCGACAATCTGATACTCAGAGAGGATATCCTCTGCCGAGGTGATGAGCTTGCCGAGACCATCACGAATGAGGCGATTGCTCCCGAGAGCTCCTGTCCTGGTGATATCAGCTGGGATGACAAAGGCGTCACGATTGGCCTCTAGGGCGAGACGAGCCGTGATAAGTGTGCCGGAATCCTCCCCTGCTTCTGCAATAAGTGTCCCCCGAGACATACCCGCGACGACGGCATTGCGAATCGGGAAATTGTAGGGTTCGGCGATCATACCCAGTGGAAACTGTGATATCAGTGCTCCACCAGAAGCAACTATCTGGTCGAATAATCCCCGATTGGACGGAGGATAGTAGAGATCTACACCTGAACCAAAAACTGCTGCTGTATATCCGTTATTTTTGAGAGTGATTTCATGTGCGACACTGTCTATACCATAGGCTCCTCCACTAATCACTCCATACCCGGCTCGGATGAGGTCGGGAATGATTTTCTCGAGACAAGAAACTGCATACTGTGAATGCTTGCGAGAGCCAACGATAGAGATGAGTGCGTCATTCGATGGAAGTATACCACGGACATAGAGAATTGTGGGACAGTCTGGGAGCTCGCGGAGCAATGATGGGAAATCTTCGTCATCTCGATGCACTATGCGTATGTGCAGTGATGCAAGTGTTTGTTCGACATGTTCGACAGTTTTATCCGTCTTTTTGTCTACTATGGATACTGCTCTGTCTATATTGAAGCCGCTTTCTATGAGTTTCTGGGTGTCGAGCTTGTGATAATATTTCTCTGCATTTTCTGGTAAAATATCTCGGAGATTGCGTTGCGTCAGACCGAGTGTATGCAGAATTGCGAAGTACAGATGTGATTTATTTGTAGACATCTCAGCGAGGTCAGATTTTGAGAACTATTATAACTATAGCATCTTCTTCATAACGAAATATTGCCCGATATGATCCTACTCGCAATCAATAAGTTGGTGCAGTAAATCCCTGAAGCTTCCTAATATCGAGATTTGTCGGTACTCACTGTGCTAATCTGTAAAATGAAGATCGAATATCTTCTCAGATATCAGCAGGCATCTTGAGGAGATATTTGAGTGCATCCTTGGTATATTGTATTCGATATACCTTATGCAGCATGAGATATCGCCTTATTCATACGAATGAGGTATTCGACTTCTTCTGTACTAAATCTCTGACTTGAAGCAGCAATCTGGTCTATTTCAGATATTTCTGCTGGTGTCAGGATAATGTCATCGTATGGAATGGAAGTGCTTTTCATGCCTCCATTATATACTCCCTGCAAAAAAATCAAACATCCAAATACAAATATTACTCTACTTATTACCGAACCTGTTTACTGTCTACTATTTGCTACATGATTGGGGCTGACAACCACCTGTCGTATCTGCCCAGTCAGCGAGCTGTGCCGCTATGATAAATACTTCTTTTTTTGTGACAGTACTTGATGGTTTAAATCTTGAAAGGGGCTTATTTGTTATGCCAGCCTTGTACGCTGTATTATGGACAGCCTGTGTCCAATTCTGCCCTGCAGTCGGTGTTGGGACGAGACAGACACTCTTCATGAGGAGAGTATAGGCTTCGATGCGTGTGACGGGCTTATTTGGCTCAAATAATCGTGTATTGACTAGGAGACCCCTGTCGAGCGCTGTCTGTACCATAGGCTTCATCGCGTCGGTGATGTCCTCGAACTCACCACTGTAGGTATTGGTTTCTGTCGTTGGCACTCGGAGCATATTCACGGCGATACTGAGGACATCTGCTCGAGTGATGCGTTTATTATTTCTCTCTGTTTGTGCTTCAGAGATGATACCCTCACAGAGGAGACCGTCTTGATATTCTCGTATATTACCGGCTGGGCGTGTGACAGGACAGATACGATAATAACCTCTATTCTGGCATGTAGGTGCTGATGTAGAAAGACCAGATTTGATGACGATATTTCGGAGATCTCAGAGATTTTTGCCAGCTGGGAGGGTATAGGTAGATCCTGGTATACTATAGAGTCCTATGATACTGGCGCTTTTGATTTCCTTGACAGAGAGGTCCTCGACCGTCTGATCAGCACCTATGGTATAGATACCACTGAGGAAATTGCCCTCAACAGTAGACAGTGTATGTGTAACACCGTTATTGAGTATGAGCGTCATGGTAGAGCCTGGTGCGAGTTTTTGATTGAAGCTGGCAACAATATCGAGCTTGTCACCTTGTCGATATTCGCCACTGGCTGCTCTCGAAGTAAAAAGTCACAAAAGAGGTGGAGCTGTATAGAAATATGAGACTGTTTTTTCACCAGAATTATTGATGTAGAGAGTGTTTTTTGTTACCACTCCTGATATGGGCTCTTTTCAGGTCAAAATTGTCTGTATAACTTCGTCCTTTGTGGTATCAATAACTGAGATGGAGTCATCTTGATTGTTCAGAATGTGAAGGTTTTTTCACTGTACAAGTCCTGAAACAGGAGATTTGCCTACAGAAATTGTTTTTAAGACTTTTTTTAGAACTGTATCTACTACAGAAACTGAATCACTACCCTTGTTTATTATGTAGAGTTTTGTACCTATCTTTACAATTGCTTGTGGATTTATCCCAACTGATATATTTTCTTCTAGAGCTGGCCCCAATATACGAGTATTTTTATCCGTATTGATAACTGTAATATTATTATCACCATTGTTGAGTATATAGAGTTCTTTTCCTACGAGAGATAATGAAATAGGTCGAGAGCCTGTGGCAAAACTGGTTACCATGGTATTCCGAGATGTATCTACAACTGATATTGATCCGGATTGAGAGTTGCAAACATAGAGTCGAGAACCTACAAGAACAGAACAAGTAGGAGCAGATCATAAATTTTCAATTTTTTTAATAACCAGATTATTGCTCGTCTCTATGACAGAGATAGAATCACCTCAAGAATTGGAAACATAGAGTCTAGTACCCACAAGTGTTGCGTAAGATGGTCCCGATCAAGTGGTAAGAGTTTTTTTGATGGTAAGAGTATCTACATCTATAACAGAAACTGTATTTGTACCAGAATTAAGAATATATATATTCTTTCATACGACAATTGAAAATCTTGGTTGAGATTCAACAACTAGAGTTTTTTTGATTTTGTTGGCAGATCCATCTAAAACCGACACTGAGCCCTCTAAAGTATTGTGTATATAGATATTATTCCCTGCTGTCGACGAAAAACTGGGCGCAAAATCAAGCATGAGTATTTCTGCAGTATTATTGTCCAGTGCAGAAACAAGCGGCAAGCATGCCACTATAAGAATTGCTACAAAAAAAGTACGGATAGGAGAGGAAAGAATCATCATCTCTATACTACTCCAATTCGTCTATAAAATCAAATAAGAAGGTTAATTTCCTCCAAGGTGATATTTCTGAATTTGTTCGATACGATTCTCATACCCCCTGATTTCATCAGCATTTAATTTATCAGTATTTCCAAATGTCTGGATAATGCTTTTAAATATTTTTGCTGCTTCTTGGTATTTTTTTTCAGCATTACGAGGATCGTTCTCTGTATTTTTTAAATGATACCCCCAATCTTCATAAAGAGATGCTCTGTTATGAAGCAAGAGTTTATGTTTATCCGATAACACTTGATATGCATCAGGATAACATTGACTCATAATATCATAGGTAGCAAGAGCTTTTTTGAAGTCTTTTGTGTAGCCATAGTCCTGAGCAAGCCCAATATAGACTTCATCACCTGCTTCACATTTTTTCTCTGCGATAAGCTTGGTAAATTTCTCGATTTCTGGACCGTATTTTTGCTGTGCAATAGTATCTCCAATAGGTTTTTTGTAGAATAGGAGAATTGCTACAATAGTTACTATAATGATGGATATAATAAGGGGTGTTTTTTTCATAAAAAGAGATAAGAAGTAAGCTGAGTATATCCAGAAGGGCCGTTTTTACAAACAAAAATCCCCCCGAGGATTACTCCAAGGGGGGATTTTCTAACTGAGAATAAAAGTTCTAAGAACGATTATTGGTTGTTAGTGAATGCATTGTTAGTCAATACATCCATGTTGAGACCGTAACCATTTGCCCAGTCGAGAGTGTTATCGCTGTGAGCGGTAGCAGCCTTGTCAGACCAAATAAAGTTAGCAGAAACAGAGAGATCATCATCTGAATCAGATGCTGTAGTAGCATCAGCATCTACATCAACTGCACCGTTGATAATAGAGTATGTAGTACCATTGATAACAACAGTTGTGAGATCATCATCTGCATCTGATGCTGTAGTAGTATCACCATCTATATCAACTTGACCGTTGATAATAGAGTATGTAGTACCAGCAATGACGATAGTACCGTCATCATCTGCATCACCAGTAGTAGCTGTACCATCATTATCGATGTCGAATTCACCATCGACGATATCGTAGAAGCCCTTAGTAGCTGTATAGCTAGCAGCAGAGTCATCATCAGAAACATCAACAGAGAATGAGTCAGCATCTTCAGATGTGATATCAGCAGTGAGCTTGATTTCTGCACTAGAACCTGCTGAGAGAAGACCTTTGTTGCTAGAATTGAGTGTAATAGTAACATCGCCTACTTCTGCTACGAGGTTGCTCGCAGCATCAGAAGTTGTGTCAGCATCCTGATCGATATCGATTTCACCATTGATGACATCGAATGTTTCAGAACCTATCACTAGACCAGTAGTATCATCAGATCCATCTGCAACACCGTTTTCATCAAGATCTATGAGACCATCGATGACATCGAATTGTTCAGAACCGATAATGAGGTTTTTAGCATCATCAGATGAATCAGCATCACCATCTTCATCGATGTCGAGAAGACCTGTAGAGAGAACATCGAATCGGCCTTGCTTAACTGAGTAAGTAGCCTCTGAAGTTGTAACCTCAGAACCATTTACGTAGAGCTTGATGTCAGATACAAGGAGATCTTCTCCTCCATCTGCATCATTTTGGCTGAAATCGAACTTGAATGTACCAAGATCAACAGATGCACCACTACTATTCTGAATAGTAGCAAGATAGACAGTGGCATCAGAAGATGCAGTGTCGAGGTTTGCTACGAGACCAGCTGTAGTCTTCGCAAATGTGAGTTTAGAAGCACGAGTGATGTAAGTCTTGTTTGCAGAGCTATCAGTGAAAGCCGCGAGGTCATTGATAGTAGAACTAGAACCAACACCAACTACTTCTGTCTCAGCAGCATCACTATCTTGAGCAAGGAGGAACTTAGCAGTTTTACCTGTGTCTGTTCCGTCAGTGTTCATAGGTTGGAAGTCAGCAAAGAGAGAAACTTGAACTGTTCCATCAACTTCAGCGTTGATGTTAGAGAATGTAACTTCACCAGCTGTGATAGAATATTCAACTTTTTCTACAGAACCAATCTTGAGCTTGAGAGACTTGATGATTTCAGATTTTCCAGTGAAATCAAATGTTAATTTCTTAACATTGAATTTCTCTTTAGATGATTTGAATTCATATCGAGCAACTTCTTTCGCAGTTAGACCAGCTTGTACTACTTGATTTCGAGAATCAACAGTAAGAGGAGAAACTGTGAATGTACCAGCTGTTTCGATAGTCATAAGGTTACCAGTAGGAGTACCAGTAGCATCAATCGCATCGCCATCAGCTTCGATAACTGTTACATCAGCTGTAGCAGCAATACTAGCACGGAGATCAGTAGCAGTAGCAGTGTCGAGGACATCAGCTACAACATAGACGATCTGTGTAGCACCCTTAGCAACAGTATAGTTGAAACCGTCAAATGTGACAGTATCAGGAGTACCGTCAGTGATGTTGCTTGTGTCGAGAGTAGCACCTGTAGAGTCTACGAGACGAGTGTTGCTGTAGACAGCTTTAGCTGTATTTGCAGCAGTACCACCGAATGTGAACTTCATAGAGCGAACTGTGAGAGCACCAGCATCACCTGCCTTGAGAGAAACACCCGCAACTTTTACATCTTTAGAACCCTTGATGATAGTAGTAGCAGCAGGGTTTGAAGCTGTAGCAAGAGTGAGAGAATTAGTAACAATGTTGTGAGTCTTACCACTGATAGTAGTAGGAGTGATAGATGAAGTAGCGATGAATTTGTTTGTAGCTGTATCTTTGATAGAGCTAGAACCAACTTCAAATGAAGCAGCGATATTGTCGAGATCAGAATCTACAGTAGAACTGAGTTCAGCAACAACACGGAGCTTGCGAGATTGACCAGCATTAACGTAGAATGAGTCTGTGAGAGTTTTTGTCTCAACAGAGTCAGTATCATCATCTTCAAGACTGTCAGCTGTGTTACCAGAAGTAGCAAAACCGAAAGCAGAAAGATCAGAAACTGGGCCCATAAGAGTAGAACCATTTTCATCGACGATCTTGATGTTCTTGATAGCAGTAGTTGAAACTTCTGCATCATTTCCTTTTGTAAGTGTAAGTGTGAGATCAAGAGACTTCACTTCTACATTACGACCAGATGTGATAGTAGACTCGAGGAGTACTACATCTTTGTCACCCCAAGCAACATCCTTAGTAGCAGGACCATTGAATGAGAATGTAACATCACCAGCCTTGAGAGTGAGAGTATCAGCAGTACCGTTACCATCGATGTAGTAAGTATTGCTACCAAAAGTAGTTTCATCTTCATCGCGGACGAGAGCACCAATATCAGCATCAACGTCAACAGCTACAACGTCAGAATTGTCATTAAGAGCAAAACCGATTGTGTCATTAGCTTTACCAGAAACAACATCACCCTTGAGGTCAAGAGTTTTAGAGTTGCCATCGTTGAGGATGAAATCTGAGTTGAAGACGAGGATGTAGTCATCACCATCGAGAGCCTGCATAGATGCTACTTTTGTAGTACCATCATAGAGACCGAGATTAGCGATAGCGCTTGCATCAATAGTACCGACTTGTTCGAGAGCCATAGAAACTACACGAACACGGTGATCAGTAGAGTTTGTATCGTCATTCTCGAGTTTGAGAGTAGCGAGTGTAACACCAGTAGAACCGAGTGTAGGATCTGGAGCCTTAACAGTTGAAGTGATCTTGAGAGATGCAACACCAACAGTAGATACAGTCATGAGGTTACCAGAGAGTGGGAAGTTACCACCGATAGTACCTGTAGAGCTTACCATAGAGGCGCTAGAGATAGTGAAGGCGTTCTGAGAGTTGCTTGTAGAGATAGATGTCGCCATATTAGCAACTACTTCGAGACGTACTGTCTGACCAGCAGGGACAACGAGGTTGAGGTTACCAAATTCTACAACATTGTCAGAATTAACTGTTCTCTCGTTTGTGAGAGCAATGTTGTTTGAACGGAGGTAAACACCAGAGAAATCGTTGCGGCTACCAACACCTGTTCTGTTGAGTTTAAGAGCAGTAATAACTGTGCTCTTAGAACCACCAACGAAATCAAATGCAGCAAATACTACATTTTGAGCACTCTGAGGAGTGAATTTCGAAGCAGGAGTGTTAGAAGAAACTCGTACAGTTACAGCACCACCTGTACCTGGAACAGGGTTTGGATTAGGACAGATACCGAGGACTTCACAGAGTTCTGGAGTTTCAGCAGCATCGAGACCACGAACTACATATTGGAAGAATTCTCCACGAGTAGCTGAAGCGTTTGCGTTGAAACCAGCAGAAGATGTGATGAGGCCGTTATCTACACCGAGTTGGATGAGAGCAGACTGAGTCTGAGATCCAGCAGGGACGAGACCAGCAGCACGGAGAGCGAAGACGAGTGCTTCGAATCGTGTGAGGTTGTCCTTAGGTCGGAATGTAGCGTTAGCAGCATTAGTGAGACCAGCATTTGCAGCGAGTTCCGCAGCGCGGCATACCCAACCTGAAGCAGCTGTAACATCACTAAATTTGTTCTGACATACATACTGATCAAGAGGAACAGTGAGGATACCGAGAACATTTGCAGCAGTACCTACAGCTTCTTGACGAAGGAGGTTGTCTGCAAGTCGATAAGCAGCTGGATTAGCTGACTGATCAACGATGAAATTAGAAGCAGCGAGCTTGTCAGCAGCAGCTTGAGCTGTATATGTAGCAGCAAAAGCAGCAGGCACCATAGAAGTGGTGATACCGACGAGAGCGAGGACTGCGACTATTTGTCGTAGAATCGAACGCATAAGAAAAAAATAAAAAATAGAATTGGACACGGACATCTGAGGCTTACAAAAAATGACGAATGACGAATGAGAATGACGAATGAGAGGCACGCAGAGCGTACAGGGTTGTGGTGAACTTTTCCCACATTATTCATTATTCATTTTTCATTATTCATTGATGTAAGTCGTTTCTTCTTTTCGAACTACAACCCGAGTAGACGCATGTAGACAGTGTCGTAGACAACTGAATTCATGTCGAAACCAGGGGAGAGAGAAATATGAAGAAGATGTACGCGAACAATCGTAGCCAGATAATAGTCCTAAATTCTCTCATTACAAGAGGTAGACAAGGGTGTTTCGGAAGTCTTCACAATATGAAGATATCTTCACACAATTTTTATGACCCTATTCTCGTGATAATAGAGAGCAAATCACGGGATAATCGCTGTGGAGAAAAGTAGTCTCTTTTGTGAGAAAAATTCACATTCGACATTTGTTTTTCTAAAATTTTATTCTGGACATATCGTGATATAGTTCACAATAACTCTTCTTCGGAGTGGACAAGGTGACCGACAGGTTGATGGTCATCGTCCGACAGGATCGCCTCTCGTGCGCCACCCCTGTCCATAATAATGGTCGGAAATCCCGCCATCTGACTCTCGAGAGATGCCATACCAAAGGCATCTATCGAGGAACAGTAGACACCTATGACATGCCCATATTCCCCTGTCGAAAGTTCAGAAAAAGTCTTCTGTCATTCAAATGGACGAACGACTATCCCCTGTTCTCGGAGTGACTGTTCCATTGAGCCTGTTCAGAATATAACTAATCTAACACCCCCTGCCCCCTCTCAAATTTCTGGTGAAATTTGCAAGGGGGAGTCTGAAACAGTTTCTTTATTCTTCATTATTCATTTTTCATTATTCATTGCAAGGAAGGTATTGACCAACACATCTATACCCTTTCCTGCCTCGAGACGCCCATGGGTAAAGAGGGTAATGGTATCAGTATGTGTCTCCTGAATTGCTTCGTGGCTTGTAATAACGCGAGTCTGTCATTCCGAGGGAGCATCAGCGACCGCGGGAATCCATGTGTCTGTCTGTGACATGGATTCCGAAATAGAATCATGGATTGCTTTGTCGTACCTCCTCGCAATGACTGGATGCACGACAACCGAATCTCTCCCACAATATTCTCTTATTTTCTGGGCTACAAAATGACTCGTGGCAATCATTTGATCGATATGAGGAACGACGAAATTTTTCTCAAAAAAACCTTTTAAAAATTTCGTAATGAATAATGAATAATGAATAATGAATAATTGAGGACTTTTAAAAAAATTCCTCCTTTCTTCTTTTTTATTTTTTATCTCTTCTTTGGTATTTTCAACCAGAGGTTGAAAATACCAGGGCACATGATGATGCCACCAGATGGTTGTCAGAGACGACAATGAATAATGAATAATGAATAATTCTTCTTTTTTATTTCTTCTTTTGAAGCGAAGCGAAAATACCTTTGCCAATGCGGCTACTATCTGCATCGGTGGGTTATTGGCTATGATGATGTCGAAGTGTCGAAGATGAAATGCTATTGTGATTATATTGAAGGCCTTTGGCGAGAGAAAAAATAAAAGAGAAAAGAGAAAAGAAACGGACTTGTGAATAATTAAAAATCCTCCTTTCTTCTTTTTTATTTTTTCTTTTTTAATTCAAAATTTATTCCAGAGTACAATATCCAATCATGCCTGTAAATCTGGAAAACAAGTATCAGTTTTTTCAAATGTGTAGAGAGTGACTTCGTGTCATTGTTGTTGAAGAACATGGGTCGCCTGAAGAGCCATCTGAATAGCCCCACCGGGACGGACACACTGAGGATGCAGGACGGCAATACGAGACATGGGCGTATATGGAATTATTATTTCTTGATAAATGTACCGTAATAATGCGAGTATACTTTATCTGCGTGAAAATCAAAGTGTTCCTTTCTCCGTCACTCCCATGAGAACGGGTATCTGTCATTCCGAGGGAGCATCAGCGACCGCGGGAATCCAGGACATGGATTGCTTTGTCGCTCTGCTCCTCGCAATGACGGGCGAACGAAAACTGAAATCTGAGTCAATAAAAATCCTCCTTTTTTATTTTTTATCTTTTATTTTTTCTTTTCATTGTACGAGTACGCTCTTCCAGTGGGCGCGGACATGGTTTATATCCTTTTGAATCTGGGATTTGAGATCATCGAGTGAGGCAAATGCACGATTATCACGAATGATATCCATGATATCAATATGCAATACTCGACCATATATATCCTCATCAAATCAGAGAATGTGGACTTCGAAGTGTCATTTTTTGGCTTGATATGAGCCAGCCCCCAGAAATACTCGATTATCGAGCGTGACACGACAAGTAAATGTCTGAGCAGGTATGACAAATCACCCCCCACCCCCTCCTGTCGAAGGGGGAGTTATTGCAATGTTTGCTGTCGGAAATCCTAGTCATTTGCCACGACCATCGCCATGGATGACCTCACCCACGATAGGAGGGAAGTCGACGAGGGGGAGTGCAGCACGACGCAGGAGTTCTTCTCTCTCTCCTCGCTTGAGCTCACGATAGGCACCATCTGGCATCTCGCCGATCATGATGTGCTCTATACGGATTCGTTTAAGTCTTTTGACGCCATGTCCACATGCTTCGACCATGCGACGGATTTGTCTATTTTTTCCTTCAGTGAGAATAATGCGAAATGTATCAGTACTCCCGCGTCGTATTTCACATGGCTGTGTCTGGACAAATTTCTTGATATTCATTCACAATTTTGCCGGTTTGGGAGCGCGTGTCGAAGTTGGCGAAGATGTCGAACGAGGAGTTTTTGGTCATTCACCAAGCGTATATCTGACTCATCGGCTCATCTGCTCGAGAGCGAGATCATCTATTTTTCAGTAGGTGGTGACGAGGTATTCCTTTTCGTGTTCAAATGATGGATGGAGGAGACGGTGGGTGAGTCGGCCATCATTTGTGAGGAGGATGAGCCCAGAAGAATCCTTGTCGAGACGACCAATAGGGAAGACTCGTGTAGGTGTATCGATGATGTCGATGATGCTCTTGCCATCTTTTTGAGCACAAGTAGTCTCGATGCCACGAGGCTTGTTCATGGCATAGTAGACAAGCGCTTCACTGCGATTGACGAGATTGCCCGCAAATTCGACCTTGTCGACTTCTGGATCGATAGATTGCCCTATCTGCGCTGGCACACCATTGACGATGACTTCGCCTTTTCGGATGGCTTCTTCGGCATGTCTGCGAGAGCATACGCCACATTCTGAGAGATATTTCTGTAATCTAAGCATAATTTAAAAAGGACAAAGGACAAGGTACAAAATACAAAGTGAAGGATTATACTCATTCACGGATATTATTTTCTGTGGTGATTTTTATTTTAGCTATTATACGAATTATTTCCTCACAGTCATTTCTAATTTCTGACACATTTTGTTGGGTGAGGGAAGATTTTTCGAGAAGTTTTAACCAATATTGTGTTTCGTGTGCTTCCTTGTAAGCAATGCACATTTTGGCAAAAAAATCTTTCTTTGATTGTGAAGAATTTGCCTCAGCCACATTGGCACCAATACTTGTACCACTGCGTAAAATCTGCTTGGATAAAACATATTCTCCTTCTTTCTGAAGTGTCTGATAGAGTCATATACACATGAGTGCAAATTCTTCTGATTTTTCTACAATATTCATAAAAATTCCATTACTTTGTACTTTGTATTTTGTCTTCTGTACTCACGAGAGATGTTATATGGTCTATAAATTCTTCGGCTGTATAATCTTTCCCTTCCCAATTGAGCGTATCAGCTGTGACCGTTCCTGCAAGTATAAATCCTGAAGCTTTCTTATGCCCACCTCAGCCAAGTTTTTGAGCAAGGATATTGAGGTCTACATTGTCTTTTCTCGTACGAAATGACCCCTTTACTTCGTCACCTTTTTGCATAAGGACACAAGCAATGTCGACACCCTGAAGTCCACTGAGATAGCCTATTATATGTGTTTTGAGATGGCTATTATTCATAGTTTCTGGGAAAAAGAGGCATGCGATATTTCATTTCTGGACTATAGAGAGAAGTCCGCGACCGAGATCGTGGAGGTATTCGATGGTATTGTTGCCAAATGTCTCATTGGTAATACGCCCCTGATCAGCTCATCGCGACATCAGAAATGCTGCTGTCTCAAACGCTCGCTGATTGGCATTTCTATGTACGAATCAGCCCGTATCGGTGTAGATACCGAGGAGGAGAGCAGTGGCAGCATTGGGGCTAATGGTCCAATTCAGCTCTCTTGCGATTTCAGCAATAATCATGGTTGTTGATGCAGCACTTGTGTCTCTATATCATACTACACTGTCTTCTCGCGGCTCATGGTGGTCAATAGTGATGACTGGCTGGGTAGGGAAGTCGGCAGGGTCGAGAGCAGTGCGTGAGAGGGGAGAGGCATCCATGAAGAGGACGAAATCAGCACTCTCAGGAATTTTTTCAACAGGCTGTGTCGAAAGTATCCAAGAAGCATGACTATCCGTCTGTCTCTCTGGTGGTACGACCACTGTGACAGTGAGCTCTGGATAGTTGGTTTTGAGTAATTGTGCCATACCCTCGAGAGAACCATAGGCATCGCCATCAGGAGCACGATGTGCTATGAGAGCGACATGATTGATGGATGAGAGTTTTTCAGTGAGTTCGTGACAAAAAGAAGAGAGAGAAGACATATGAGAAATATAGAGAAAAATGCAGGAAAGGCAAAATTTCGTGCCTCGCAATGACAGATTTCATCATATGATGCATTCTCCATGGTAATTAAAATTACATGCAAATTTGAGAGAATAAAAAAAATAATACTGTATTATTGACAAATAATAATAATTAATATTATTAAAATGTTTTACTGCGTAATTTTTTATGTATGTTTTTAGTTTCCCCTTTGAGAAAAACCATTTTTGTTGCTTTTTCACTATTGTATATCGCTATCGCCGGAATATCTCTTGCGGATGAGAAAATACCTCTTGTATATCCAAATACTGATACACTAGATGGTTTTATCTACAAATGATTTGAAGATAAAATGTATCTCACTGTCAATATAACGCCACATAGAAATAATAGTGTGGAAAATGTGAAGAAACTCCAACATTTTTTTAATACCTATGAAAAAGAACATCTTGAAATAACAGGAATGTATGATCAGATGACTATAGATGCTGTCAATCGATTTCAGGTGAAGTATGCCAAAGCTATCCTCGCTCCCTGGGGTATCACTCAACCCACTGGAAATGTTGGTCTGATGACTCGTGCTTACATCAATAATATAGTTTACGGAACTGAGAGAAAAATAACATGTCCTGGTTTCACTGAGTCTCTAGTGTTTGGCCAAACATCTCCTGATCTTCCCTATATTCGTCGATTTTTCGTCCATCTTGGTTATCCCCTCAATGATGTTCAATCCTACTATTTTGATCGTGAACTTCAGTCAGTTATTCAACAATTTCAACAAGATCATGCAGATGCTATTCTCAAGCCTCTTGCTCTCAAAAAACCAACAGGGAATTGGTACCCCCAGACCAAACTATTCGCGAACCGTCTGGTCTGATGTGACAGACCAGAACTCTAGATCAAGAAATCTAGTAAAATGGAAAAAATCTAAATTCGTATAATTCTCACTTCTGGTTCGAGCTGTATCTGGAATTGTTCTCTGACTTTTTCCTGTGCCATCGTGATGAGTTCTGTGAGTTCTTGCCAGGTCGCTGTCCCATCAGACATCAGGAAATTGGCATGTTTTTCTGAGAAATAGGCACCTCCATGGTGATACCCCTTCAGTCCGACTGCTTCGATAAGTGAACCGGCTGACTGTTCTCGGCTCGGATTTTTGAAAAAAGAACCACATGAGAGTCACACAGGCTGAACTCTTTCTCTCCAGAGAAGAGGTTCTTCTTCTGACGCATATTTCTCTCGAAGCTCAGAAAGGTCGAAATCAATAGAAAGTATGAACCATTCTGGGTGATTTTTACATTCTGACCATCGATAAGCGAAGTTCATCACTTCCCCTGTTTTAGAAAATATTTCCCCTGTCTGCATGTCGAGAATTTGAATTGAAGTGACATACGGTCCTATCTCAAGTCAGAAGCATCCAGCATTGCCAAATACTGCACCCCCCACAGATCCCGGAAGACCCTGAAATCGGTGCCAGAGGTCAATTCCGTGGTCATTTTCAAGTGCTTCTGCGAGGTCCCAGATGGATTGACCAGACAAGACTGACAATTGTCGATCAAAACCGAGATTGTACCCCTCAGAAGAATTATAGATGACAAGTCCAGAATATTCATCGAATGCCAGGAGACTATTTCTACCACCCGCGATAGTCAAAATAGGGAGCTTCATTTCCTGGATAAACTTCACCGCTGCTCTGATTTCTTCAATATTGTCCCCTTCAAATGAGACAAAATACCGTGCACTCGCAGGAGTCTGGTATCATGAGAGGTGGGAGATGTCTACATGCTGTTTCACGGTTCAAATAAAAGAGAAAAAATAAAAGAGAAAAAAGGCGGACTTATTTTTGATATGCCAGATTTCTTTCTGTCGTCATTTTAGTGCTTGCAAGCATCCTAATAATTTCCTGACAATCAGACTCTATCTGCTCGACACTAAGAGATGTTATATCAGATTCTCTCAGGAGACTAATCCAGTACATTGTCTCATTTGCTTCCTTAAATGCAATACAAACTTTGCTATAGAAATCTTTCTTGGACTGACCAGCGACTGCTTCGTGTAGATTTGCCCCTATGCTTGTTGCGCTTCTGAGAAACTGTTTTGAGATGACAAATTCTCATTCTCTTTGTAATGCTTGATAAAAACGAATGGAGAAAAGTGCAAATTTCTTGGATTTGGAGAGAAGTATATTGTCGGTCATAATTTTTATTAAATCCTTCTTTTTTATCTTTTCTTTTTTATCTTTTCTTTGTGTGTTAGGTAGTTTTGGAGGCATTCTGCTGTAAACGATCACTTGACTGAGAGAAGCCCCTGTCGTGGTCACTCATAGAGGAGATGACCTCCTCGTTCGCCACCTTCTGGCCCCATGTCGATGATGTAGTGAGCGTTGGCAATGACATCCAGATGATGTTCTATGATGAGAACGGTGTTCTTTTTTTCTACGAGGCTCGACACGATAGACATGAGTTTCTGGATATCGGAGAAGTGAAGACCTGTCGTCGGTTCATCCATGATATAGAGAGTTTTACCAGTTGATTTGCGAGCGAGCTCTGTCGCGAGTTTGATACGCTGTGATTCACCTCCAGAAAGTGTCAGAGCAGATTGTCCGAGAGTGATATAACCAAGTCCGACTTCTAGGAGTGTTTGGAGTTTGTGTTTAATTTTTGGGAATTTGTCGAAGAAAACAACCGCATCCTCGACGGTCATAGCGAGGACATCGGCGATGGATTTGTCATGAAAGTGTATTTCTCGGACGAGATGATTGTAGCGTGTACCTCCACAGGATTCACAAGTGACATGGACATCTGGGAGAAAATGCATCTGTATACGACGAACACCATCACCTTCACAGGCATCACAGCGACCTTGTTTGGTATTGAAACTAAAATGTCCCGCCTTGTAGCCTCGTGCTCGCGCCTCAAGTGTCTGAGCAAAGACATCACGAATATCGGTAAATACGCCTGTGTAGGTCGCAGGATTGGAGCGAGGTGTTTTACCTATGGGCATCTGGTCGATAATGACCACCTTGTCGAGGTGCTCGTGTCCAGATATGCTCCGAAATGGCCCATGTGCATCACGGGTGCGAGCCATGAGATTGTGCATCACGGGTGCGAGTGTGCGATTGATGAGTGAAGATTTACCAGATCCGCTCACACCAGTGACGACTGTGAGAGCCTCGAGAGGAATCTTGACAGAGACATTTTTGAGATTGTTTTCTGTGGCTCCTTTGAGCTCGAGGAATCGAGTTGGTTTCTTCGTCAATTCTGGTATTCGTATCTCATCTTCGCCACGGAGAAACCGAGCCGTTGAAGTGTCAGATTTGAGAAGTTGAGGGTAGGTTCATTGAAAGACTATAGTTCCTCCATGGACACCCGCTCAGGGTCCTATGTCGATTATCTGATCAGCATCGCCCATGATATCTTCGTCATGTTCGACAACTATGACCGTATTTCCGAGATTCACCAGCTCCCGCAGATTGTCGAGGAGGAGACGGCTATCACGAGGGTGGAGTCCGATGGATGGTTCATCGAGGACATAGGTGATTCATTCGAGCCTCGTCCCTACCTGGGTCGCGAGACGGATTCTCTGAGATTCACCACCTGAGAGCGTATTTGAACGGCGGGCAAGTGTCATATATCCGAGACCAACACCCTTGAGAAATTTGAGACGGTCACGAACATTTTTGAGGATATTGCCAGCTATTTTTGTCGACTCTTTGTCGAGCGTGAGGGTGTCAAAAAAGTCTATAGATTGTTCGACAGAGAGCTCAGCAACCTGTCCTATATGTCGTCACTCGATGAGGACACTTCTCGCTGCATCACCTACACGATATCCTGAACATGTCGAACATGTCGAAGATACCACAAAGGGGTCTATCTTTTCATGGAGAGATTCGCTCGTATCTGGGTCATGGTAGACACGATTGAGATAGGGGATAACGCCTGGATATTTAGCATTCCAGGGTTTCTGCATCTGTGGTGTCGAGAGTGAGAGTTTGTCCTCTGATCCGTGCAAAATAATATTCTTGTGTGCTTCTGAGAGCTTCTTGTAGGGAACATCGAGCGGTATTCTATGATGTCGACATGCACCCTGGAGAACGAAGTAATAATACGAATCCTGGCTCCATGGCATGACACATCCGTTTTCCACCGTCTTGTCGGGGTCAATAGTAGAATCTTCTGTGAAGTTGAGGAGTGAACCAAGCCCGTGACAATCTGGACAGGCCCCTGTCGGAGAATTAAATGAAAAATGTGAGAGGGTCAGTGTTTCTGGGACATTGCCACAGAGAGGACAGCGAAATGTGCGTGAGAATATCTCGATTCTGTCATTTTGCTTTTTGCTTTTTGCTTTTTGCTTTTCCTCATCAAATATATAAATACCCACGACATCTTCTCCATGCTCAAAAGCAGTCGATATAGACTGTGAGAGTCTATCTGCCTGGGTGGCATCTTCTGGGTCAAGTTCGACACGATCGACAACTATCCATGGATCAGAGACCTTTTCTGGAAGAGCATCTGAGAGATTGTAGACATGATTGTCGACAAGATATCTCACAAATCATTTTTGCCCTACAAACTCTCGGAGATCGAGAGTTGTTTCAAATTTTTGTCGAATTTGAGAACAAATACCCACACGGGTTCACTTTTTCTGTTTTCGGAGATATTCCATGACATCCTGGTGAGTCCTCTTAGTCATAGGTGTGCCGTCGTGCGGACAGACTCGGACACCGAGAGTGAGGAAGAGGAGACGATAAAAATCGTATATTTCTGTGATAGTCCCGACGGTCGAACGGGGATTGTGAGCGACAGTTTTTTGTTCAATACTGATAGTGGGGGTGAGTCATCGGATTTCCTTTACTTTTGCTTCCTCTGACATGCCGCCGATAAACATACGCGCATAGGTCGAGAGAGACTCGAGGTATCTCCTCTGGCCCTCGTTACAGAGGGTGGTGAAGGCAAGGGAGGATTTACCCGATCAGCTCACGCCAGTGATGACTGTGAGGGAATTCTTGGTAAATGAGATATCAACATCACGGAGATTGTGGGTGGTGACTCAGAAGAGGTCTATAGTGTTGGACATAAAAAAGGGATACGGTAGTATACAGTCTCTCTTTGTTTTCTCAAATTTTTTATTTTTCTACTTTTTCACTGGCGAGAAAATACCCCACCACTTCAGCTGCTCCGGCTTTTTTGAGAAGTCTTCCGAGTGTATGTGCTGTCCATCCTGTCGTGATAAGATCGTCTATGAGAAGGATTTTTTTACCTTTCAATATTTCTCTCATTTTGGGATTGAGAGAATATTCGTCTCGAATCTGGGACCTCTCAGATTTGGTACGGCGAGCCTGGTGTGAAGAGAAAAGTTTCTTCTGAAAAGGACAGATAATGGGAATTTGTGATTTCAAATAAGTCGCAAGTATACGAGCATGGTTAGGTCCACGAAAAATCCTATCTCTGAGGCTCACAGGTGGATAGACGATATAGTCAGGGGTATATGGGTATTCTGCGCTTATGCGAGACAAAATCTCCTGAAAGTGGACACGATCGACATAATTGTGGACAAATTTGAACCGGTGAATCTCTCGTTGTATTTCTGAGCTATAAAACTCTCCTATAACGACTTTGTCGAGGGAAAATCAGGGTATAGAGCGCCTATAGTGCTCACTTTTTAACATATGACTGACGGTGAAATATCTCATAGGTGACATACCATATGAGCGACTGGAAGAGGAAAAGGAGAGCAAATGTCAGTATATCTCCTACCTGGAAATTGTTGTGTTGATAGATGAGTACAATGTCGGAAGCACAGAGAAAGACGATAGCGCCACCTGAGAGAATCAGCTCTTGTGCCTTGTTTTTGTATCCTCGAGATACTATGAGAAGACCTCCTGCAAAGACAAAAAGAGCGGCTGCTGTGACCCAGAATATCGGCGGTAGAATCACAAATGCGATATAGCCGACGAGGGTCGAGAGTGCGAGGACCATGCCGGAAAAAAAGATTGGATTCTCATCCTCGGTTGAGTAGACCCAGAACCACAAGCCAAAGAGCATAAAGAGATCAAGCAATGTCGTCAAAATCTCCCGTTCATATCCCCAAAAAAGTGACCAAAATACATATCCAAAAACGGCCCAGGAACACGCCAAAATACAGTTTGAGAAATGCCAAGAGACAAGGGGTAAATTTTTCTGTACATAGATACGATTGAGTAGAGAAGGGAAAAACAAATACAAACTCCCCAGTGTCACCAGAATAAAAAATATCATCACAGACGCATCTGGATCAAAAATTGAGGTCACTCCTGCTACCAAACACATCACAGCGAGGAGAAAGAAATACACAGTTGTAATATGCACTGTGATGGGGATTTTGCGATCGAGAATGATGACAATAGCGAGGCCGAGCGAGAGAAGAGCGAGATTGATCATCATGAGACCATCTATCTGGTTGAGATTGAAAAATATCGCACTCATCGTGAGCACACTCATAACCATGCTGGCTATCATGGTATGGGTACGAAATAGGACAAAGGTATTAGGATTTTTTGGATAAGTCAGGAGGTATATACCGTATATGACGCTGGTGAGAAAGAAAACACAATAATAGAGAAGTCGCAAATCAACAGGGAGTCCAAGCACATTTGCTATACCCAGAGCAACTCCAACCAACGCAGTGTAGAAGAGAATTCCGGAGCTGAGGTAGAGTGATTGTTCAAAAGTATCACTTTCTGAGACTTTTTGTTTGAGAAATTTGGGACGACGGATGACATCGAGCGGCGGAATGATTTTGCTCACAAAAATAATCCATATCACAATCACCACCGACATCTCAATATATCGATGAAAAAAGAAAAAAATAACCGCAAAAATACAGTGAATGAGACTCGCGAGAAAGAGCATGAAAAAATTATACTGTCTCGCTCTGAATTACAAGAGACCCTGCCAATAATATCATGAATACCACCAATATATCTGTCGTGACAAACACTGTCGTATATAATCAGAAAAAAACGGTCATACAGGTGATAGAAACAGTGATAATGAGTGCTGTGGTGATTATCTTTTGAAGTGTGTTGAGTGTTTTTTTGGTGAAAATGCTTGATTTTTTTTCTCTGAATAGAGTGTAGATATAATACTTTTTTGTTTTTTGATGAAAATAATCTGCAATTTTTGCTCTGTATTTCTTTCGGAGAAAAGTATGAATATGAGAGTTGTTCTGTATTAATTCATATTCTTTTTCCAGATTTTCGGCAGAAGCATGCTCATGCACAATATGTCTCTGGACTTGTATCTCCTTTGGATGAATGAGAGGATCGAGTGACCGGGAAAGGCTAAAAATTTTTCTGAGAAGATTGAAAACGATATCTGGCATTACAAACATGCCCATTTCTTTTAGGAGTGGGCGTATTTGTTCAAAAAATGCCCTATCTTCTCGTCTTTTTGAGAGATTTTTGAGTATATTTTTGAGTTCATCTTTGATAACAGTGACATTGTTGTTTTGTTCGAGTTTTTTGAGCTCTGTAATAGTTGATTCTATACCAGGAGTGTTTTCTTTTTGGAGGAGAGAAATAACTTCTGAAAGTATCTTTTTATACTTGGAAAGTGTCTGTTTTGAGCTGTCGACAACCACTTTTTCCTTTTTGGCTGTTGTTTGAAATGTGGCGAGGAGATCCTGGAATATTTTTTCCTGTTTTTCTTTCTCTATAACTGTTTGGGGGTAGAGTTTTGTGATGGTATATTTATACTCCTTTTTGAGCATCTCGTAGGCTACAAATATATCATCTGCAGATATTTTTCACTCTATAAAAGAGTTATCTGGTTTTTTACCCTCGAAGCAAAAAAGATTTTCTTCAGGTATTTCTATTTTCTCAACAGAGAGGATAATATGTCCTTCTGTGGAGAGTTTTTGAGAAATACTTTTTTCATCTT
>JALQUC010000041.1 GCA_023268615.1 Candidatus Altimarinota bacterium
CGCAGACTCCGCAAATTTAACTGAATACAGAGACAATATTTCCTCTATCATTTGAAGGAATAAGAATTTAGATACAATGTACGAGTTATGCATGAAGATATGTTCAAGAAACTCGTGAAAATGATGAAGATTTTTAACAAACAACTACTCTAGACCCTAATGAAAAATGAAGGATTTCTGTATAATATCCAGAGCCTTTACCTTAAAACTTCTCACCATGGAAATCGAAACAAAAATATTTGATATCAAAAAAGTCCGAAAAGTCCTCGAAAAAAAGGATATACAGCCCAAGAGAATCTGTGACATTACGGATTTCTTTTTCCTTATAGGGGATTTCTCAGCGGATAACTGGAGATACACTCTCCCAGCAGGGAAGAAATCAGGACTTCTGGGGCTAGGAAATATTTCTGTCGAAGTACCTGATACTGATGTCCTCATGCAGATACGAGATTTCGCTGAGAGGGGATTTGCCAAATGATCTAAGGTTCGCCTTCGTACGGTCGACAGTGTGCCCTATATCACGATAAAATGACCAAAAAAGACCCAAAAAGGTATAAAATCACGAGAAGAGATAGAGACTCGCATCGGCTCGCTCTCATCGATGATGCAGATACTCCTGGATTCAGGCGTCGAGCTCGATAAGTCTCTCGGAAGAATTCGTGAGATTTATCATCTACCAGGATACAAAAATGTGGAACTCGTGATTGATTCGTTTCAATCAGCGCATGGTATCCTCGAATATGCAGAGATAGAGTGTAGCTCGGAGGAAGAGCTCGCTGTTGTCCTCAAAAAAGTCTTCAAAATGGATATCGCTGATATCTCAGATGAGGGTATCACGGGTCTCCACAGTAAAAAGATGGAGAAATCAGTTTCTCGTCGGATTGAGGTCCTCGAAGAACTCATTGAGGACTAGAAAGAAACGCGGAAAAACTTCGTCTCACTGTGTCACTGCACTTTCTTGTCTCGGTCATTCACAAGCGTGAACTCCCTTCGACTCGAAAGTTTGTTCCTTGTTATACTCGTTTTTGCTCGTTTCTTCAGAGTATCGGATACATTTTATATAACTGGCTGAGAGAAGTCGCCTTCGATTTTGAGATTCTCCATAGTTTTCATGGTATCCGCATCACTTCCAAATATTTTCTCTTCGACTTCTTTTCGCGGTCGTGCATAGACTTTTCGAGATATACCCCAGATGTCCTGACTATAATCATAGGGGAGTTTTGGCACATTCATCGTCCTCGCTGAAAATGCTTCTGTATTTTCACCATCGACATTCATCTTGAGGTACATCTCTCGTACACCGAGATTCATGATATCTGGTACGGTAAAGACGGGTTCGTATTCTTTTGCGAGGATGGCAGCGTCTTCTGCTCCGACACGGAAAGAGATGATATTGGCGACATTACCAAATATGGTTCTTCTGAGGCTCGGACTGAGCTGATCCATGTACTGATGGGCGACGGTGATATTGAGCTTGTACTTACGGACTTCTGAGAGGATATTTTCAAATGTATCAGTCGCGAAGTTCTGAAACTCATCTATGTAGACTGAAAATGGTACACGGTCTTCTTCTCGTTTTTCTGCTCGCATCATAGCGACCTGGTAGATACGGGTGATCATCATGGCTCCTATGAGATTGGCATTTGACTCACCGAGCTGACCCTTTGAGAGTTTCACGAGGAGGATTTTTCGATTATCCATGATATCAGCGAGGTTCATCTTGTTATTCGTCTGACATACGATATTACGGATCATAGGGGAGCTGACGAATTGGGCTACTTTATTGAGGATTGGCATGATAGCTTCACTATCGAATTTTTCGCTCCATGCTGCGAATTCATTGGTCCAGAAGTTTTTGACTGTCTGATCATTGAGTTGCTTGATGATAGACTGACGGTAGTCACGGTCAGTGAGGAGCTTGATGATAGAGAGAACAGTCGCACCTCAGACCTCGAGGAGGGCGAGGACACAGAAACGCATCACATGCTCGAGTCGCGCATTCCATGCCTGACCGAAGAGCTTTTTGAATATTTCGAGGAATGAATTGGTGAATTCTTGTCGGTATTCCTCAGGGACTTCTTCGAGAGGGTTAAATCCTACAGGGAAATTCAAATCTGTCGGGTCAAAGATAACAACATCTTTTTTTCGTTCTTCAGGAATAAATTTGAGGATATTATCAACGAGGTCTCCGTGCGGATCGAGGAGAGCAAAACCACGACCATTGACGATATCAGAATAACCGAGGAGCTCGAGGAGTTTTGATTTACCAGAACCAGATTTACCCACCATATAGAGATGACGAGCCTTGTCTGCTGTCTTGAGACCAAAGGGAATTCTTTGACTGCGGTAATTGGTGATACCAAATTTTACGAGTTCTTTTGTAGGAGTGTTTTCAGAAGTAGGGAGTCCGAGAGGTGGACGAGCTTTTCGTGAGAGGATACGCAGGATATGTGGCACTTTGTCCTTCAGTTGTGGAAAATGCCAGAGAGTTGCTATTTCTTCAGCACTGAGGAGGTACTTTCTCTTTCAGAGAACAGGTGCGAGAATGTTTTTGACATCTCCATCATGCATAGGCTTCACATCAAATACTATCTGATTCTGATGATTCTCGAGGTCGTAGAGATTCTTGAGGAGAGCGAGTATTTTTGCGCGAGCAAGTGCCTGCGAGGTGGACTGTATGTAGCAGGTGAGTTTTGCGTAGTAGAGATTTTCGTGATTTTTGTGCTCGTATTTATGCTGAGCGTCATGACTACGGATATTTACTTTTGTATCGAGATAACGGCGCTTGATGTTAAAAGAATTCTTGAACATATGCCATCTGTACTGGATCTTTCGTGAGAAATTCCATATTGTATTGTGAGTGTGAGCTGGCATAAGTGCTATCTGAAATGTACACTTATCCGTGAGCTCGAGATCGCTCGTTTGCGACAGAATCTTCTTCAATACGCTATCCCCACCATCGAGATAGGTCTGAATTGGGAAAAAATCATGTTCACGCATACCAATAGAGGCCTTCACAGAGTTTGCAGGGTCGTAGTGCATAGGACTCTTCACTTCCTCTATTTCGATATCCTGAAATGTAGAATAGAGTTGATTTTCGATAATTGATTTCTCATCATGACTGACCTGGAGACTGAAAAAGAGCTTCCGTCCAATAATATGGAAATCGAGGCTAAATACTGAGTGTCCGAGGGTCGGGTGGAGTGCTTCGAGCATTTCGGCGACTTCTTTTGGCCCACCAGAAAAATCCGAAGGAATTCGAATAATGAGCGTGATGTCAGGATTGTGGTGGTGTCAGTGTCCGTGCGACATGTTGATATTATAATACAGAACCAGAAAAATACAAACTGATACTTACCCTACCATGACTAGTAGACCAGTCGTTGATAACAGGCCTCACAGACTATTCTCTCTGTTCTCTCAGGGGAATAAGTCGTGATGAGATGAGCTCCACACTCAGCACAGGCTCTCTCATGGAGTTTTCGGGGGTTTCTCCTATTCATTCTCTCATTATGTCTCTGGTCAGGATGTTTCTTTGGTAAGGGGATATGATTTTCTATACAAAAAGCGAGCTCTTGCTTTATAATCTTAAATGGTTTTTTGGTGTCCTCACATTTGATGATTCCTGCGAGGAGTTCATCAATATTTCTCTGAGCTACATCATATCCTACGATTTTTTCATCGTATTCTTGAATATTGTGTGGCTGATAATAGCTCCCGTGATACGAAGATGTCTCTTCATTGTTTTTCCAGTTCCATTTTTTTGTTTTTGCCTCGGACTCATTTATCGGAAAATATTCCTGAGCAACAGTTTCGTCATATCCGAATGGCGATAGATTATGCGGGAAGAATTCTCACCATTCTCCTGTTGACTTCATATGGTCTACAATTTTCGCACACAAAGATTCATACTCGTACACTGAATATGTCTTATTGAATACTGTGTTCTTTGCTTTGCGTAGACTCACGCATCCAAAGCTATTTTGTAGATTGAGGCAATTCATGCTGTAGAAAGTCTGTGTACATGTCCAGCCAAAATTGCAAAAATAGTTGCCGTATCCCCCATATCATACACTTATACATTCGTAAGCATCTTGTTGCTCAGTGGTATTATTTACATCATGCATATCTTTTACATCAAAAAAAGAATTTACATACTTTGCATTTTCTCATTTATTTCCATCAAAACATAAAAAACATCAATTCGAATTTTCTATGTTATTTCCAAGACAATTTTCGCATGATAACATGTTTAGATTCTTCCGTACATTTTTGCCTTTTATTACTTCAAATAGTTTTTCACAAACCTCTTTATTTTTTGCATATATATTTAGAAATTCTCTCTCTTTTTTCTATATTCAAATTCTGTATATTGTTCGTTCTGTATGCAGAATTTTTTATTTCTCAGTCAGCTACACAGTATACAGTTATGGCAATTTTCACAGTCAAAAATATATCTGCAATCTCTACAATTTTTACAGAATTCAGATTCACATAGATTATAACTGTTTACTATATCAATACAGTTCATGCAATATTCACAGTCTTTTGTTTCCGTACAATCTATACAATTTTTTGATTGAAATGCGTGATCTACATAGTAACAATCTTGACAATAATCACTTGCAAATATCAGATAGCAATTTTTGGAATATCATGTTTGTTGCACGTATTCACTGTTTTCGTTATTTCAGGCATTAAGCGATAGAAGTGGAACTTTTTCCATCAGCTCTCTGAACTGTTCAAAAAACGGTCGGGAAAAATCAAAATCAGAGCTATAATCAAAAGGCGACCAGTCGTCGCTCCACCAGACTTTTTGATCATATACAGTAAAAGGCTTATCGGGCGAATATATAGAAATTATTTGATTGCCAGTTTTATCACATTTTCTGTGGTAGAGTTTTCTTTCATTCCGAAAAGCAAGCCTTCTTCTTTGCCTCTCATCAGGACACAATGCCGGACTCGGTATCAGATATTTCTGCCCAGCAAATAGAGGGGAAATCTTATCATAAAACTCTAGATCACGATCTGTCACAAAAAACTCCTGACCACTGATCCGGCAGATCTTTTTTTCGATTATTTTTTCGTTAGGAGGAATGAAGGACATGAGAGAAAATTAATAAACAAGTTTTCTGTAACATTTTTCGCAATAGATATTTTCGCTTCTTTCTGGGCTATAGGTGGTAAATATTTTCTCACTGCACCCAGAACAAAGCCTTTCATAGAGAGTTCTCGAATTTCTCATATTCATCCTGTCTTTGTGCCTCTGGTTGGGGTGTCTCGTTGGTATTGGAATAGAATTTTCAATATAGAAGGCGAGTTCTTGTCGAATGATCTTGAAAGGTCTTTTTGTTATTTCACAGAGAAGAATTCAGTTCAGGAGCTCGTCAATATTTTTTTGTGCTGTCTCATAGCCAACTATTCGCTCATCATAGTCTCCTATAGCTCGAGGAGTTATAAAAGGTCCATGATACGAAGATGTTTCCTCTTCGCCTTTCCACTTCCATCATTTTTCTCTCACATCATCTTGAGAGAGAGGGAAATATTCGTTTGCTACCGTTTCATCATAGCCAAAAGGGGAGAGCCATGTTGGGAAGAATTCTCACCACTCTCCTGTATTTCTCATGTGATCGATTATTTTTCCACAGAATTCTTCATACTCATTTACTGAATAAGATTTGTTGAGTATACAGTGGTCATGTTTTTTGAGAGAAATGCATCAGAAATTATCGTGTGAATTGAAACATGATATGCAGTACAAATCATTACTACAAGTCCAGTTTTGTATGCAGAAACTATTGTTGGAAGAATTTATCCCATTGTTTATGCATTCATAAGCCCAATCAGAGTCGCGACCAACGGTCGAAACATCCATATTATTCCTAGAGTTCCTCCATATATGTTCAGCATATTTACAATTTTCCGCATCATGAACATGGAAACATTCAACACAGTTTTTTCCATTCCTGATATAATCACCTATGCAGTTTTCACCCTGGAGGATATGTCCAAATTTCTTTGGGAGGGATTCTGTCAGTTCTTTTTGTTTTTTGAGATAGTTTTTTTGAGTTTCTGCGTCAGAATTGAGAAATTTTTGAATGAATGTATCAAATTGTTCTGGAGTTACTTCTCGATTAAATATATGATGAGATTTATTTATGAGATTGACGCATCAGAAACATTTATGACACGAGATACAACTTGAGAGGTAGTAGCTCTCGCGACAATTATCACAATTTTGGCTCCAGAAAAGAGAATGACAGTTGTAGCAGTCACTTATCTCATAACAATACTCACATTCGTGTATGTAAGCACAGTCGATACAGTGATTGGATTTCTGAAACCAGCAACCATATTCACAAAATTCATTATTGGATGATTCGTAGATCAGGTAACAGTTTCGACAGTTGGCAGTGAGATTGGTAAATTCACAGTTTTCATTTTGAGAAGTAACAACATTTATCTGAGGAACACGATGATGAAGCTCTCATAATTGTTCAAAAAAAGGACGACTAAAATCAAATTGCGAACCATAATCAAGCGGATTCCAGTCATCGCTCCACCACACTTTTTGGTCATAGACAGTATATGGTTTATCAGGTGAATAAATAGTTATCAGAGAATTTCCTGTTTTGGCACATTTTCCATGATAGAGCTTTCGTTCATTTCTCCATGAGAGCCTTCGTCGCATTCTCTCATCAGGACATAAAGTCGGACTCGGTATCAGATATTTCTGCCCAGCAAAAACCGGAGAGATTTTCTCATAAAAATCCATGTCTTTATCTGTCACAAAAAATTCTTTTCCAGATATTCTGCATTTTTTTGTTTCGATGATGTTCTCTCCAGGGGGTATGAAACTCATAAATATGATAAAATAGAGAAAATTGAGCTATTCGTGAAATGAATACAATCCCTCATTCTAGGACAAAACTCTCAGAGTCAAAACAATGCTGGTGAAAAAATTTTCCACCTCACCATTTACATTATAAAAAATGGTATAATATATAAATAATGGTAGAAATTATCCCTTGATTACCCGATAGCTCTCATCCAGAGTCCACAGTACAATCGCGAGCTCCTACTGAATTAGTAATTGATATGTATGAATTTGATACGCAGAGATTGATCGAATTTGTAGAGGAGTATGTGGGATGAGTTTTTAAATGTTCATTTAATAGTGTCGTAGCAGATTGAACTGTGAGTGCTGATTTATTTGATAATTTTCTTAGTATACCAATAGCTATGAGTTTATCGCGTACTGTTAGAGAATTCATACTTCAGTTAAGAGAATTACCACGATATCTTCAGTTGTTGATTTTGAGAGATATTTCCTCTGCAAGAGGGCTTGCTGACCAGGAGAGAATTATTGATAATGTATTTACCTATGCAGAAATGCAAAGATTGGAAATAAAATTCCCCTGAAAAATAACTATTGATGACTATATCTATGCCCACGAATGATCGTCAGATGGATTCTACAGAAATGTTGACCATGTAAGAGCAAGACTTGAATGAGAAGTATTATTTTAAACGTTTACTTATGTCCACACTTATAGATACACTTTCAGAGATGGGATTGACCGATGAGGAAGCCAAAGTATATCTGGCTGCACTCTCCGTATGAGCCAATCCTGCATCTACTATAGCCCGGACCTGTAATCTCAAACGAGAGACCTGTAACTATACCCTCAAAAAGCTTGTTTCCAAAGGACTTGTCTCGACGGTGTTCCGAGAATGAGCTACTTTCTATACCCCAGAACCTCCCGAAAAACTTGTTACTATTGCCGAATCACGCCTTCTCACAATCTCTCGCACCGTTCCTCTTCTCAATCAGATGATGAATCAGAAGGGAAATAAACAGGCAAAGGTAAAGATGTACCAGGGGACGAGCGGTATTGAAACTGTTATGGAGGATGTACTCAAGGCTCCAGGTGAAGCACTTACTTATACCAATCTCGGTGCTATGCTGGCTATATTTGGCGATAAAGTGACTGAATTTCGTCATAAGAGAAAACAATCTCAGGTGACCTCTCGTACTATCTCTACCTATTCTCCAGAGGCAAAAGCGTATGTCACAGGAGGGACACTGTTTGAGGGAGAACAAATACTCTTTGTGAATAATCAGGAATTTATATTTGGTTCAGATGTCCTCATCTATTGAGACAAGGTCGCTATTATCTCGCTTGAAAAGGATGAAAATTATGGATTTATCGTCGAAAGTGCTTCATTTGCACGAACACAGCGAGCCATATTTGATCTCGCTTGGATCGGTGGAAACATGTTTGTGGCACAATAAAAACAAAACCGGAGATATGCCTGAATGACATATCGAGTGGCAATTGGGTTCGAGGTACAAAAAAATCACCCGAGATGGATGATTATAAATGCTTTGAATGGAGCGGACGATGGGACTCGAACCCACAACAACCTGCTTGGAAGGCAGGAGCTCTAGCCAATTGAGCTACGTCCGCATAACAAAGTAGGGGCATTGTAACGAGAGAGCGGATTGTGTCAAAAAATTTTCGTAAATGCGTATTTTTTCATATACTCCGATTCTATGGGACAAAAATGAATAACACTCGAAAATATCCTCGTTGAGAAATTGATTCTCTGAGGTATAGGACTTGGTCGCGATACAACAGGGAAAAAAGTACTCATTTCATGAGGTGCTATACCAGAAAGTGTGGTTGATATTCGCGTCCTCAAAAATAGATCAAATCGTATAGAAGGGCAAATTCTCCGCGTCGTCAAAAGATCTCCTCTCGAAGCGAGACTTCCTGAACATTTTCAGGTGTATGGCGGGTGCCGATGGCTCCCAATACCACACGAAAAACAACTCGAGATAAAAGAACAACAAATGCGAGAAGTTTTCACACACCATCCAGAGATGGTTGAGGGGGTAGCATGGCACCCTATTGTTGCCTCTCCAGAGGTCTATGGATATAGGAACAAGGTGGAATTTAGCTGGTGAAAATACATCTCCGCTCGCGAAGGAGTCCATGATGACTATCGTTTCGGTTTTCATGAGTCTGGGCAATTTGACCGTATCGTGAATTGTACCTATTGTGTCCTCGGAGATGAAGTGGTCAATGATATATTTACAGCTTTTAATGCATTTGCCCGGGAAAATCGTATCCCAACCTATGATGTCAAAACAGGTGTAGGATTCTGGCGACATCTCGTCATCCGACGCAGTAAAAAAACAGGTGAGACTATGGTCGTAGTTTCTGTGAATATCAATTATCTCGGAGACGATCAGCAAGTAGAATTCAGAAAAGCACTCAAAAAATTTATCGGCATGATTCCTGTTATTACTTCTGGATACCTCCTCCACAATACCGGGAAAGCAGATATCGTACAAGGATTTTTCGAACATATAGCTGGTACCAAAACCATTACAGAAAAACTCTTTGATCTCGAATTTGAAATCAGTCCCAAGAGCTTCTTTCAGACCAATACCCTCTGAGCAGAAGAGCTCTACCGGGTCACAGGGGAGATGATTCGCACCAAAAATCCAGTCGTTTTTGACCTCTATGCAGGGACAGGAACTATTGGCATGGTCCTGGCGAATCGCGCTCGAGAAGTCTATTCAGTGGAGATTGTCCCAGAGGCAAGTGAGGATAATATGAGAAATCTCACAAAAAATAACATCAAAAATGTGACAGTCATCAATGCTCCCGTCGAAAAACTCCTCGAAGAATGGAAAAAGGAAGGCAAAACTCCTGATGTCATCGTCATTGATCCTCCACGAGTTGGTATGCATCCAGATGCTCCAGGAATACTCCGAGACTTCAACCCAGAGGAAATCATCTATGTCAGCTGCAATCCCGCCACGCTCGTACGCGATATAGCACTGATAGCACCCAATGGGGAATATCGTATCACAGATATCACTCCTGTTGATATGTTCCCGCATACACACCATATAGAGGCAGTTGTTCGCATGGAGCGAGCCTCATAATTGCATAAAATCATTCTCTGTCTATACTGAGAGCGTATTTTATTTCTTCTCTCCACTTTATGGATGCTATTTTTATCATAATGGGTTCTCTGGTACCATTTCTCTTGATTGCTCTCGTAGTACTCGTCGCTATGTCTATAAGGATTGTTAACCAGTATGAAAAATGAGTAGTCTTTACTCTCGGTCGATATTCTCGTACAGCTGATCCAGGACTGCGATTCATCATACCATTTATCCAGACTTGTACCAAGGTGGACATGCGAGAGAGGGCAGTCGATATTCCTTCTCAAGAAGCTATGAGCAAGGATAATGTCTCTCTCACTATCAACGCTGTTCTCTATTACGCTATCGATGATGCGATGAAATCAGTCGTCAATGTCCGGGCTCTCGAATATGCTATCATGCAGTTTGCTATGACGACTATGAGAAATATTGTGGGACAATTTGAGCTCGACGAACTCCTCGCAAACAAAGAAGAGGCCAGCAGAAAAATCAAAATCATCGTCGATGAGAAATCTGATTCATGGGGTGTGAATATTCATTCAGTTGAATTAAAGGACCTCAATCTCCCAGAATCTCTCAAGCGTACTATGAGTAAGCAGGCGGAGGCTGAGCGAGAAAAGAGAGCAAAAATTATTGATGCAGATGGGGAACTTCTTGCCTCTGAGAAGCTCGCACAAGCAGCCGCTATGCTCGGGACAACACCAGGAGCACTCCACCTACGAACACTTCAGTCTATCAATGATATCTCGTCTGATCAATCAAACACAACTATATGGATGGTTCCTGTGGAGACACTTCGTGCTATTGATGGGCTCAATAACCTCCTCCCAAAGATCGCAGAGAAGATGACTAAATAATCAAATTTTTACCTAAAAAAAACTCTCCACGACCGTGGAGAGTTTTTTTTGAGAGAGATTATGATTTGAGTTCGCCTATATAAAACTGTGCTTTCATTTCTTTTGCACTTTCAGGATGTCTTGCAAACATCTGTGTTGCGTCCCGACCACATCCTTTGAGAATAGCATCGTTAGGATGTTTTGATATAAATGCTGTCACATCATAGACTTTGTTATCGAGGATGAGCCAGCATGAGAGACCATTTTTATGTGTTGCTACTTCTGCTGCTGTGTATGATTTTGCTGTGCTTGTGCCTTCAACCTTGTTTACATCAGTTGGTACCACCTGAGGAATGGTTATCGTTGGAGTCTCTGTAGCCTGCTGTGTTGTAGGTGATTCGATTGATTCTTCTGTTTTTGGTGTTATGACCTTACCACAAGAAGAGAGGAGACACGCTGAGACCAGGAGAGGGATGAATACTTGTTTCATAAAGAGAGACATAAGAGATAAACAGAAGGATTATAGTTGTGTGAATTCTTTTGCAATTACAGAGTACTTGACGATAAAATAAAAAAAACTGCCCCAGAAGGGGCAGTAATTGAGATGATTGTTCGGAGAATTACCAACGATTTCCACCACCGTTATCACGATTTCCACCACCATTGTAACCACCTGAAGGACGCTCTTCTTTTGGACGAGCTTCATTAACAGTGATAACACGAGGTCCGCGGTCATCTGAGATCTCTGTGACTCCGTTGTGTGCTGCGATAGCTGCATTTGCTTCTTCGTCTGTAGACATCTCTACAAGAGCGAAACCACGAGGTCGTCGTGTCTCTCTATCGAGAGGAATAAATACATCAACTACTTCACCATTCTGAGAAAAAATTTCTCGGAGCTGGTCTGCTGTCACACGGTACGGAAGATTTCCGACAAAAAGGCGTTTGCCCATAACTGAAAAAAAGAAAAAATAAGTATCGACCCTGTACGCCTCTTCGCGGTAAACCCACTACTAACGACATAACACTGACGATGAGCACAGTATAGGATACCTTCCACAAAAGTAAAGAAGAAACGCTATTTTATGCATTTAATTTCTCCGGAACACCGTCAGCACTTTGTGCATTATAGACGAGTTTGACGAGTCTTTTGAGCGTTTCGACGATACCACGATTGGTCTTCTTGCTTTCATCAGCCTGATTACTCATGACTCCGAGGAGTATATGAGGAGGATAGGCTCTCTCCTGGTCTTCATAGAGGGATAGAGCTGTGTTCATGGTTCTCTCTGAGAGTTCGAGCTCGGCTGCTACCTTGTTATTGTAGCTCCCCAGAGCATCACTCCAGCCTGATACAGTCCTGATAGATTTACCAGTTCAGAGAATCCCTATATTGTTCTGGGCATTTTGATCGTAGTAATTGAGGTACATATTGTATCCACATTGTTCGTATGTCATGGAATCGAGGAGATTTTTGTAATTATAGACTTTATCTCCATCCCGGGAGGGGATACACTTCTCTTCTTTCATCTTTTTCTCTATTGTTTCATTTGCTTTTGCGAGGACTTTTTTTGATTTTTCAGGGATTTTATAGTCCTGTATGAGAGACTTGTGGAGCTCATATTTTGATTTGAGAGTCGCACAATTCATGATGTTGTTTTGTGTTTTTTCGTAGATTTTTCTGAGGTCTTCAAAGCTCGGAGCTTTTTCCTTTGAGAGGTCGGGATATTTTGTTGCATCGTGCTTTTCTATGAGTTGTTTATCGGCGGTGAGATAGTTGAGAGGGTCTGCACCTGGAGCTTTACCGAGACAGAAATTCTCAACATTGCACTCATACGAATATTTGCCTTTGCTATAGCAGGTGTATCCCAGGGGGTCACTCTTGGGATTACAGCTCTTGTCTGGCTGGCACGCAGCAAACGCCATATTTCCCAGTACAAAGTACACAGTACAAATCCCAAAAGAGAGGATTTTTTTTGAAGTACCAGAGCATGAGAGGAGAGAGTGAATCATAGATTTATGGAGCACCAATTCTAAAGAGGATTTCACGATTGACGAATTCTTTTTCACGACCGTATTTGAGACGAGAGAGCTCCATGTAGGCGCGCATGAGCTTTGGATCTCATTTCTCGAGATGAATATTCTCGGGTATCAAACTAAATGCTCGAGAGACTTGACCATCTATCATGAGACGCATGACCCCTTTGAATTTATCCATATTTACGAGATCGCCTCCAGAGAAATTTGGTGCAAATTCTTTTTCCAGTTTTTCAGCATCCTCAGCGCCGACTTTGTAGCTCATCATTGAGCCCACATTACCAAATATTGCATTTTTGAGATTCACAGAGCTCTTCGTGAGAGCATCTGATTGCTCGAGCTGGGAGAGGTATTGATGAGCGACATTGAGAGAGAGGCGGTATTTACGAGCTTCTGAGAGGATGGACTCGATAGAGTCTGTGACGAAGTTTTGGAACTCATCCATATAGAAGAAGAAATCTTTTCGGAGTTCTTTGTCGATTTTTTGTCGTGCCATGGCCGCTCCCTGAATTTTTGTCACAAATATCATACCCAGGAGTTTTGAATTGAGATCACCGAGGATACCCTTTGAGAGATTGATGAGGAGTATCTTTCCAGTATTCATGATGTCATCGACCTGAAAAGAGCTCTTCGTCTGACCGATAATATTTCTGAGGAGCTCGTTGGTGATGAATCCTGAGAATTTTGCCTGGAAATAAGGAATCATCTCTTTTTTCTCTCGATCACCCATGGCCGCATAGGTATAGTCCCACCATGATTTGACGATCTTGTTTTGCAGTGTTCGGCGTCTCTCCATCTGGAAATTTTCATCTGTGAAGAGTCGGACGATATCCGTGAGCGCACCACCTGCAGGGTATTCCATGAGTGTGTGGACACCATTGAGGAAGTAGTCCTGAATTCGTGGTCCGAATACTTCATTACCAAACAACTTGATCATCATCTTCGTTGCATCTTGTGCTACAAATTCTCTTTCTTCGGCGTCGCGAGCTTCGAGGAGGTTGAGACCCATCGGACGAGCTGTATCACTCGGATTGAAATAGATGACATCATCAGCACGACTTCTTGGGATATGGGGGAGGAGTCCACTTGCGAAATCACCGTGAGGGTCCATGACAGCCATACCGTGTCACATTTTTGCATCCTGTCGTGCCATCGCTTCGAGAATCGTTGTCTTACCTGTACCAGTCTGACCTATGACATAAAAATGTCGCATACGGTCTTCTGCTTTCATATAGACAGGGACTTTCTTCCCTCGGTAGATATTATGTCCGAGGAGGATTCATTCTTTTGGGAGATTGTCAGGCGCTTTGACGATTTTGAATTTCTGCCACTTTATCTCTGGAGTGAGGTTGTATTTGGAATGAGGGAAGTGAAATATAGATGATATCTCCTCGACATTGAGAATCATAGGTTTCCATTTTTTCCAGCCTGGTCGTGAAAATGTCCTGTAGAGCATATTTCTGACTGTACGAGCACTTGCATGTTCGTGTGAGTCATGGAAATAGTTGGTATCAGGACTCTTGAATTGTTCAAATGATGAGAGAATATTCTTCATCTGTATCTCACAGGCATGATGGTCGCGTGCGACTGTCATGATACGGATGATTGCGTCATATCCAATTTTCTTACTCTTCTCATCGATGAGTTTTACTTCTTCTGATTCGAGAGCACTTGGTCCTTCTTTTTCTTCATGTTTTCCATCTTCCTTGGAATCTGTTTTCCAGAAATTGATAAATCACTTTATGAGACTCAGAGGACTCAATCCTCCTCCATGGTGACCGTGTTTCTGCATGTGGCTCGCGTGCTTGCTCGCATGTTTCTGCCAGTGATTATCAGTCGGCCTGAGCATGATCTGTATCATGCATGACTCATCTTCATCGAGTTTGGAGAGAGCATTGGTGATATTGTTGATAGGGTCTGATTCGAGCTTCTGGTGAGTCTTGATAGGGAATATGTATTCGTGTCCAAGTGTCAGGCATTCAGTCGCATAGTGCAGGTTTTCTCCTTCAAAGAGATTGAATTCTTCGACTTCTTCGATAACAGCATCAGAGAAAAAACTCGTCACTTGTTTCTCTACGAGAGTCTGGTATTTTCGAGGGACGACCATGTGAAAATAGAGCTGATTCTGGTAGGCGATGTATTCGAGAGAAAAAGTGTGTTGCCCACGGAGCTTGTTCATAAATTTCCCAGAATACAGTGAATTCATGGCTGCGAGGAGCTGTTCCATGAGTCCTATGTAGTCCTTGAAATCCTTGGTATTATCATTTTTTGCATCAGCGTCAGAATCCTTTCGTGGTATGAGGATCTGGAGATGGACCTTGTCGAGACATCGAGCCTGATCGACATTTTTCTTGATCAAAAAAACAACTGCCATTCCAACAATTGGGAAAGCAATGAGAAGAAAGAGGAGGAAAATCAGTTCGAGAGACATGTGTATATAGGTTGTATTATACTCTTTTTTTCTCGTACACGAAATGCAGAAATACCCAAAAGAGCCCTATATAACTAGACTTATATGAAAAATAGTGAAAAATTCTGGAAAAATCGTGATTTTATGACTTTTTTCTTTGTACTTTTCTCTATAATGTCGACACACGCCCTGATAGTTTAATGGAAGAACGGCTCACTCCTAACGAGCAAATACAAGTTCGATTCTTGTTTGGGGCACCAAAATGTTATGAACCAAATTAAATTAGATACTTTTGAATCAGCTATATTTTTTAATACGGTATTGATTGAAAATATGACAGATAATGAGGCTGGAACTTGATTTCTTGTTAGCAGAAAAATACAATGATCTACAAATCTACAAGTTATGCTATTTTCAAATAAACATGTTTTCTTTGGAAAAAAAAGATCAAAACACGCCAAATATATCAAAAAAGATAAAAATTACCTGGCATCTACTAAATGAAGACGGTACATACGAATTGTGAAAAACCCACGATTATACTTTTAATTTAGATCGAAATCACGAGCTATATAAAGAAAGCCAAGATGAAGATGCATGAGCTTTAGATGTATCAAATTTTATTATACCAAGAGGATTTAAGTCAGGAATGCGTCATATGAATATGGCTCAATTTCTAGATTATAATTATGAAGATGTTCTTTGCGGACAGGAAATAACTTTCGTTGGATACCCATCCATTTTTTATGATAAAAAAAATTATTTACCCGTTATGAGAAAATGAAGTATTGCCAGTATTCCTGTTGTTGATTTCGATTGACGCAAAAGGTTACTTGTTGATGCTCAGGTATTCCCCTGATCTAGTGGCAGTCCAGTTTTTTTCTTGGATAATCATTCTCAATACAGACTTTTATGAATTATGAGTGAGGCGGTAAGGAAAGAATTGGATTTTGTAAAGATTATACCTGCCAGTAAGCTCGAGGAAATAGCAAATATCCCAATTGAATGGATATGAATTGGTTTAGTTATTAAAAAAGAAATAATAGAGAGTATATGTGAAATGCATTTAATTTCTTAACTTACCACTTAATCTCTGTTATACCATGCTCTCTCAGGAGAGCATTTGTTTTGCTAAAGTGTCCACAGCCGAGAAATCCACGATGAGCTGAGAGGGGAGAGGGGTGAGGCGCTTCAAGAACTACATGTTTTTGTGTATCAATCAGAGATTTTTTCTTCTGAGCATGACTTCCCCAGAGGAGGAATATGAGAAATTCTCGTTTATCCGAGAGAGTTTTTATGATGGAATCCGTGAAGTCTTCCCATCATTTTCCCGTATGTGACATGGGCTGTCATGCACGGACTGTGAGTGTGGTATTCAGGAGGAGGACTCATTGCTCTGCCCAGCGTGATAGGTCACCATTATGAGGAATTGGTGTACCTATATCACCCTGTATTTCTTTAAAAATATTCATGAGAGAAGGTGGATTTCGTACTCACTCCTGCACGGAAAAGGCGAGACCATGAGCCTGTCCTGGTCCGTGATAGGGGTCTTGACCGAGGATGACTACGCGTACCGTTTCAAACGGGGTCATATCCATCGCAGCAAATATATTTTTTGGATGGGGGTAGACTCGCTGACCACTTATTATCTCGTCTTTTACAAATTGAGAGAGTTGTTTGAAATACGGCTTCTCAAATTCTCCCTGAAGCGCATGTTTCCAGCTCTCATGGATTTTTATTTCTGTCATGGTGCATCGAGAGAATGTCGATATTCATCTATGAATCCATGAATAATTCTCGAAGTCTCAATCGGATTGGGAATATGTGTCATATTAAAATCTGAGATATTGCTCGCTGAATCACTCGCAGTGCGTACCATCATATTGCCATAATGGAGGAGATTTCAGAGGAGTCCTGATGTGGAAGCATTGACTTCTTGCACGAGATCAATGGTTGTCTGTGACATTTTTCTATCGAGAAATTTGACCTGATCATAGGCTATGATTCGACGATTGGTGATGATGAGGAGATCGAGCTCATTATTGACCCAATGAACAAATATATACTGTATAGAAATCATAATTATCCCTACCACAGTAAGAAGAGTGAAGAGCGCTGGAATTCGTGCAAAATTTCCAATAAAATATATGCCAGCAGAAATTGCACAGAGAATCAAGACAAGTCCAGCTGTTTCAGCCAGAATAATCCAGTGTTTACGAATAACGAGATAGAGCTCCTCGTTTGACTCGAGACTGATGCCGACGCATTCACGGATTTTGCTATGGAGGAGTTCTTTATGAGCCATTTGATTTGAGGGTTATATTTGGGTCTTTTGCGTAGAGTGGCTGGATTTTATTTTGTGGATTTTTCAGAGCGAGATTTGCTATCACACGAGCATGATCATCTCTTGTTTGTATTGTATGTTTTGGAGAATCAAAGTCAATTGGTGCGAGCGTGCTATAGATACCTTCGGGGAGATCACTCATCTGAGAGAGAACGGGATTTTTCTGATCTTGCCAGAGGAGGACTTCTTTTCTCGTAATGGCAATCATCCATGGCAGAGGTGCATCCTGATAGGCAAAAAAATCTCAGACAGTGAGAGCGAAGAGGGGAACGCCAAATGAATAGGCGAGGCTATTTGCTACGAGCGTGGTCACACGAGTCCCAGTAAATCCTCCAGGTCACACCATCACGACTATACCAGAGAGCTGTTTATAGTGTATTGAATTTTTTGAGAGAAATTCGTCTATTTTTTCACTCAGAGTATCGAATTCTTTTTGTTTTCCGGGCCAATTCTGACTATCAATAATATTTCTTTTTTCATCAAAAAGAGCCAGATATGAAGGTTCGGAAAGTGTGTTTATGAAGAGGTAGTACATCTTTAAAGAGTAAAGCGGGTAATGAAGGAACTATATTTTTCATTTTCTCAACGCAAAACTCATTTGTATATATTTTTAAGTGAGAAAGTGATGTCACCACATGTCCCTTTACCAACTTTTCTTTTATCTATTTCAATAATTGGAACGAGAGATGCAGATGTTCCACAGGCAAAAATTTCATCTGCTATATAGAGTTCTGTGCTATCAATATTAGATTCGATAATTGGTATATTTTCCGAGCGACATATTTGGATGAGTGTATTTCTATTTATGCCTTCCAGAATATCGGAGGTACGAGAAGGAGTAAATACGGTACCATTTTTTATCATAAATATATTTGCCGCACTGAGCTCGGATACTTGTCATTTGTGGTTGAGAAAAACACAATCATCACATCCATGATCCAGAGCTTCTTGTTTTCCAAGTGCTGAATTTATATAGGAGCCATTTATTTTAGCTCTTGAGGGTATAGAGGTATCCGGTGTTCTCCTCCAGTGACTGGTTATGATTCGTGCACCATTATCGGGCAATATAGGAGAGGCCTCATAGAGAAATATGCTCAGAACTGTTTTGAGTCATCGTGTCCGAATACCAGGAATTTCTGCATCTACATGGACCGTTACTCGTGCAAATACATCTACATTTGGTATGTTTTTTTGTATTAATTCTTCGATAGTTCATAAGAATTTTTCGTAATTCCATTCATGTTCAAAAGTATCAATTCACAAAATTTTAGCTGAACTTATGAGTCTCTGAAAATGATCTCTGAGCCGGAAGCTACTCCATCCACTCTCCTGTGAAAAAATAGGAAATACTGAGTAAACACTGAGTCAGTAGAGAACAGCTGACGATGCTATGCTGAGATTTGCATCTCAGATTGGCACAATTTGATTTTCAAAATAGGCAAAAGGAAATATGTGAGACATAAGGGAGTAAGAGCAGTTTATTTTTTCTCCAAAGTAAAACCTTCTTTTGTGTCTATGAGGGTATAGCCAGCATCTTCTATTTGTTTTCTGATTGCATCTGCGCGAGCGAAATCTTTGTTTTTCTTTGCTTCCATTCTCTCTTCTGCGAGGGTGGTTATCTCTGCAGGTATGACTGCTTCATTTAGGAGATTCCAATCCATCACGCCCATCACCATGTCCCATGATTTGAGAATTTCTATGACGGATGATACTTCTTTTGTCGTGAGGGAGAGATCATCTATATCGCGATTGACTCGTGTTATAAAATCAAAGACACTTGCCAGAGCATTGACTGTATCGATATCATTTTCGAGAGCCTCGACAAATACTCCCATAGATTCCTGTATCACATCACGAAATTCTCTGCGTACTTTGGTATTTCTCGGTGTGTAGGATTTGATTCTCTTGAGCGTATTATCGAGAGAAGAAATAGTTGACATAGCACCCTCGAGACGATCAAATGTGAAATTGAAATTCTCACGATAACGATTCTGCAGACACATCATGCGAAACGCTCGATAGAGAAGAGGTTTCTTGTCTGGGTATTTTTCTTCGAGATCATGTAGGAAATAAAAATTGCCGAGTGATTTCCCCATTTTTTTCCCATCAACGAGGAGGTGACCAGTATGCATCCAGTAGTTGCAGAACTTTTTTCAGGTAATTCATTCTGTTTGAGCTATTTCATTTTGATGATGAGGAAAAATGAGATCGATTCAGCCCATGTGTATATCGATTTGTTCTCCATGTCACCACATATTACATGCACTGCACTCAATATGCCAACCTGGTCTTCCTTTGAGAATTTTTTCTCCATCCTGAGTCTGAAATTTCGCCTCCCAGTAATTTGCACCATCAGCTTTATCATAGCCTTTCCAGAGAGCAAAATCTGCAACACTTTCTTTTTCATATTCATCCTGCTTGACGCGTGCGCCAGCCTTCATGCCCTTCATGTCGAGATGAGCGAGATTACCATAATTTTTGAAACTCTTGATGTCAAAATAGACAGAACCATCGTCGCTCACATAGGCGTGTTTTTTATCGATGAGCTTCTGTGTCATGGCTATCATTTCTGGTACGAGTTCAGAGATAGGCTTGTGCCGAGTGAAGCTCTTAATTCACAACTTCGCGAGATCCTGAAAAAATAAATCAGTGTATATCTGAGTGAATTCCCGAAGTGTTTTATGTTCCTTCTGGCTGTCACGGATAGTCTTGTCATCTATATCTGTCAGGTTCATGAGTGCATCGACGCTGTACCCGAGAAATTCGAGACTGCGGATCACAATATCATCAAAAATATAGCAGCAAAGATTTCATATCTGTGCATGATTATACACCGTAGGACCACAAGCGTAGTACTTGACCTTGTCGTCATTGAGAGGTTTAAATGGTTCCATCGAACGGGAGAGGGTGTTGTAGAGGTGGAGCATAGTGAGAGTGAGTATATTCGATTATTTTTCTGTTCGGGGTCTTTTTTTATGAATGTTGTTGACAGGTTTAGATTATAATTTAGTATGATTTTAATACAAATCGTTTTCTGAATTTTTTACATGGCACAATTTTCTCATACTAGCCAAACATCTCAGAATATACGAAAATGCCGCGAAAATATTTCTGCGAAGAGATTTTTGATGGGAGTAAAAAACGCCACTGTAGCAATGGCTCTTGCTCATAGCTCTGTTCAGTCCGACGAACTCACCCTTCCTGTAGGTGTATCGATCATTCATGCAAATGCGGAGCAATCAAATCTCATCAGACAAAATGCACAAATGTGTCACGAACTCTGAGAGAGCAGCCAACATGGCTACAAAGTCTTATTTGTCATGACTGATACACCACAAACTATTACCGTCCGTGCATGAGAGGAATTCCCCGTCTATTATTATGGTGATCAAGATCGATTTTTTGCACGATTAAATCCTCAGAATACCCCAGAAATTTCAACAGATTTGAATCACTGGGAACAGTGTAGTGATGAAAATAGGATACCAGTTTTTCGTGAAAATCCTGAAATATTATCTGATGTGAATTCTCAAATAGAAGTTTTGGCTGACCTGAATGCAAGTGAACAGTCTCTCGTAACTGCTCTTTCAGAAGAAGTCATTGAATTGGAACAATTAGGTGAATCGCTCAATACTTCTCATGCAGAGCTCAGTCAGCTCGATATACAGAGAGATGAAGTCTTTTCCGTATTGGATCAAGAGATTTCGGAACAGCAGGTTCTTGAGGCAACTATGATTCCAGAGGAACAACTCCGAGAAGATATCCATCCAGTTGTATCTTCTTCAGCAATGAGCGATGTTGATAAAAATGATGAGACTCAGGTAGCCCTAGATACATACCGCCAAAATGTAATTAATCCAGCTGAATTGTCACCTTCAGAATCAGGCGTTAACACTATTCCTGAGCTTGCGAACACCCAACTCACCATTTCATATCTTACTCAAGAGCTTACGAGAATACATTGAAGTATTAATACAGTCGATGCTCAGATAGCAACCAAACAAAATGATATCAACACTACACAAAATACGATTCAGTCTCTCCAAAGTTCAATAAATCAATTAACTACTCAGATTACACAATACGCTAATAATTACACTTATTGGAGAGATGAATACAATAGAATTATTGCTCTGATTACGAGCTACAATGCTGAGGTTACAGCACAGTCGACTAATTATTCCAATAGTAGATCAGTATTGATGAACGCATGAAGAAATGATGTACCAAGTGATATAACAGCATATAATCTATCAACACTTCTCTCAAATCTCAAAAACACAATTCTAAACGAATATAATTCTGTACCATATGCACAGAATACATGACCAGTCTGAACTGATTATAATCTCCCAGATGAGACATCTTCTATTCGTGACTATCTGGGCTCTCAGTATTATTATGTGGTTGATTTCCCATCTTCTGGCAAGAGCTGGCCAGCGACGCTCAGACTCTATGTGAAACTCCTAGGAGCTACGAGTTTTACACAACTGAATTCGTACCCAGTACAAAATAGAACTCATGCTATTAACATGTTTAATGGCACAGCAAAGCCGCAAGCAGAAAAACTCGCACAGTACAAGTATGTTGATGATGTGCTCGAGAGACATTATGAACTCTATCAATCTGCAAAGAATAGTGCCGAGCAACAATATGGTCCTCGTGATACTGCTAAGACAAATCGTGACGCTGCAAAGAGTCAGCTCGACATAGCTTATACACTTAATGACCAGAAACAGGCCGAGATGTCAAATCTCCAATCTCAGCAGAATCTCCTTGTTCAACAGAAAGCTGAACTGGAAAATCTCAAGTCTATAAAATCAAATCTCCAGGCTCTCTATAATCAAGTCCAGGTTATTCTCAATAATCTCAAAAATCATATTGTCACTCACGAGCAAGTATCCTGAGAAATACAAAATTTGCTTACACAGTACGGTATATTGGAAGAGCAAATAGCGGATTTGGTAGAAGTTGTAGAATCAAAAATTGTTGCCACAAATGCACAGATAAAAAAAGTGGAATCAATGACTATGACTCTGACAGGCACGACGGCTCAGATAACAACACAAACAAACGATCTTGCCAGTTTATTTGAGAGAAATTTTGTTATAAAGCCTCGAGATTGAATCAATAGTCAGGCTCTCACTTATTCGCAGGTTGCTGAATATTTCAGCTACGCATATCGTACGAGTATGTGACCTGTTTCCGATGGCATGTTAAGGAGTCGCGCAATTGTTGAGTATCTCGATAATTGAACAAAGGAAGACCTCTATCCTGCTCGGTTATCCTATGAATATAAAATTAATGGAAAAGTTTATTTTACGCCCCAGGTAGTGATCAATAATCTCGAACATAAATGAGTTATTGCTGAGTTATCCAAGATTGCATTATCAGAATTGTCATCATGTTTGTGAGAAATTTCAAAATGATCTGATCTCAATGATGGTATGAGAAAAATGTGGGATACGATTAGGTTAAAAATTCTGTCCACTACTTCATCTACAGATGAAAATGCTCGCATCCGTGAATATGAAAATCTCAAAAAGAAAACTATAGAAGATGTTATTTTATCTGGATGATCACAGGCATTTTTTGATCATTTATTGCTACATGAGCAGAGTTTTCGCCAGAGAGTGGAACAGCTGATCAGTTCTATCGCACAGAACCAATGAGTAGAAGAAGGAACTCATGAATATGAAGAATTACACAAAACTCTCGTCCAAATTTTTGCTCAAGATTTCTGAAAATCATTGACGGAGATTGGATTCTCAGGCCTCACAACATACACAAATTTCAGACTTTTTGCTGATTCTCATATCGCTATGATGGCAAATGAATTTTCTGCAAACAGCATTGTTCTTGATATAAATGATAATTGGAGTACTGATGATCATGGCAATAAATATAAGTATTGATTGTGTAGTTTGAATGGAGACAATTATCCAAAATATGTATGGATGTCCTATTCACCAGACGGTATCTCTGTTCAGACCGTTGGTCCTGTCGTGGTCAATAATTTGTGAGAGTTATTTCAACAGAAAGAGAGGTGGAGAAAAAACTTACTTCAATCAAAAGTGTCTCACACAAATTATAGCGAATGAGCTTATGATATTTTTCAGTGATGGAGTGATGAGGGGGAGAGGGTGTGGTGGGGGCAATATGTATATTGATCTGTAAAACAATGAACACCGTTTAGTGAATCCTTAGCTTGATTAGAAAAGGAAATAAGGAATGTGATGAAGTCATCTTCTGACTTGAGTGTCAGATATGATTTTATAAAATATGTGTATAAAGGAAATTTGTCTTACAGTCTTCTTCAGCAAATTTACGCAAGCTGACAGACCGTTGAGCAATTTATAAGTTCACATGATGCCACAAGCAAACTAAATTCACTAATTCAGAAATTAGAAAATGAGCTTACTTATTGAAATTTCACAAGATTCGAGAAACTTGTTTGAAATTGATGAGATTGTGATGTTAAAAGAAATCCAGATTTTGAAAGTATATCATTTTTAGATCCAGATAATAATGAGTCATCAGTTTTTGTAAACTGAACAGTTGTATCCAGGTCACAGTTATGAAATTTCCTCGTAGGATATTGAGGAAAAGAAATTGGTTTAAATTTTCCATTAATCTGCGCAGGCTCTCTTTATAAACAGTTTGAAACATATAATTCAAATAAAATTAGTTATGGTCTTCAGAGGCTCAATAGAGAACATATTCTTCAGCTAGCTGAACTTAATGAAAAAGAAGATAGATTTTTGTATCTAGCAGGTTATTCATACAATTGAGCATGATCTGGTGAAGAAATTCATGCTTATATTGAATATATGAGAGAGTTATCTCTAAAACAAGCGTTAAAAGATTTTAGTGAAATTAATAGATTAAAATCTTTAAATGATTTCTAAACACATTTTTTATGTACAAAATGATTTTGCTAGGTATATTTTTAGTTCATAGTTATACATATATTTCATTTTGAGATATAGTTTGATTTGTAACTTATAAATTTGAAGGTGATTTTTATTTTATGAGCACCGAAGTGGAGAATGATAATTCCTCTCTATCTACTTTTGCTAATGAAGTTATTAATAAAAAAATGCAAAGTTGAGATATAGTGGAAATAACAAGATTAACTTGTTCCTCATGAGATTTATATTGTTATAACCAGGGCACAGAGATGGTTAAATGAAAAAAAAATTTAGTTGATTCAATTGTGTTGAATAGTAAGGAAGAGCTCTTAAAAATAGCTCTTTTAGTTTACGCCAAGTACTTTTTTACTGTTCTTTTGATTATTTTTTGAATAGTATTTATTCTAAAATGAGCTATTTTCAGTAGTAAAGATAAGAAAATTTACTTAACCCTAGTTGTCCTACCAATCCTTATCTTATTTTTTGATATTATCTTGTTTTACCTAAATTTACACCCAGTATTTTTTGATTTAGGTTTTAGGATTTTCAATTATGTTAGTTGCATGGTATTGTTTTTTTTATTGTATGTAGTTTTTGACTTAATGATTACTAAAAAATTAACACAGAGATCGCTAACAGGTCAGTCCAAAAATTCCCACTAAAAATCACTTGTGAAGATTATAAAATCCAGTACATTAGGAGCATATGAAGATTACTAGTCTCTTTCTCGTCATCCTCACGATATTTTCGGTATCGGTGTTTTTTTGGTTGCAAAAAGAAAATCACTGTATCGTTGCTTCGAGTCGTGGAGACTGGATATTTGAAGTGGCTCGTACTCGTGAAGAGCATATGCGAGGACTCATGAATCGGACAAATATGTGTGACAGGTGTGGTATGCTCTTTAAATGATGGGAGAAATCCATATATGTTATGATGAAGGGTATATTTTTTGGGTCAGCCAATTGATTTAGCAGATGCATGAAATGTTCTCTTGGGGTACAACGCAGAGAAAATAGGATTAAGTATCTCAGAAACAGTTTTGGGGTGACTTATTGCCCAATGATGAATTGAATCCCTGAGATATTTAGGCGTTGAATACGATGAGTGGTCTGAAAAGGGAGGAGATTTATCTGGTCTTATTGAGCTGATAAATTGATTACCTAATTCAGCCATGAATGCAGCATATCAAAATGAAGCAACAGATAGAATTCTTTATTTAAAGTGATTTAATGCTGTAGATATATCTCCAAAAGGTATTCTTAATTTAATTAGGTAATATGAAAAAAATATTTTATATAGTGGGCGGTATTTTGTTTATAATAACAATATTAGCACTTAAATTTTTTTATCTCGATTTGCCTTCCAGAAGGTTTGAATATCAAAAATATATACTGGAATTAACAGCAATTTCCAAGGAATCAGTCAATATTTTAAATAATGATGAAACTGTTCAAAAGTTGTCAAAAAATCATCTTGTATTTTCAGATTGTTGAGTTAATGTCAGTTGTGAAAAAGAAGCTGATTCTTACTTATTTACTAGACAAAAAATTCCTGAAAAAATAGCATTTTATAGGTGTGATTCAATATTTTGAGCTTTATTTGTCCGTGAAGAAAAAAATAAATTCTTAGAAAATTACATTTTTTCTTATCATGTGTACTCGTCTTCTCCATGAAAGATACAGCTTACAGGAATTTCATTCAGTAAAAATTCTGATAGTTGGCTTGAGTATGACCAGTATTTTGATTTATGAAAATATGACCCATGCTACCCATGGAACAACCTAGAAAACTATTGGAAAATATATGGCAAAGCGACACCAGAAGAGATACAAGCTGTCATAGATCAGTCCAAAAATTCCCACTAAAAATCACTTGTGAAGATTATAAAATCCAGTACATTAGGAGTGTATGAAGATTAGCAGCCTCTTTCTCATTCTCATGACGATATTTTCGGTATCGGTATTTTTTTGGTTGCAAAAAGAAAATCACTGTATCGTTGCTTCGAGTCAGGGAGACTGGATATTTGAAGTGGCTCGGACTCGTGAAGAGCATATGCGTGGACTCATGAATAGGACGAGTATGTGTGAGAGATGTGGTATGCTCTTTATGTTTGATACTGAGAGCCCGCAAGTTTTTTGGATGAAAAATACTTACCTCCCGTTGGATATGTATTTCTATGATGCCCAGTGAATGCTCGTGGATGTAGCTCGAAATATGCGACCAGAAGGGGAGACAGGAGAGCCTATGATCTATAAATCAAAACCAGCACAGTATGTCGTTGAAGTGCTTCAATGAAGTATATTCCCAACTGATTCTGTGGATATCCTTCACTGTAGATAATTATGACCAATTTTGTAGCGACATGTATCAGCGGGGTAGAATCCCTCGTTCGGGGAGAGCTGGAGAGGCAGGATATCCAGATTACCTATGGCCAGGATAAGATGGCAGCCTTTGAATGAGATATGATGACGCTCACTCGAGCGAATATCTGGTCTCGTGTAGCGAATCGTATCTATATCGAGGTAGAGAAGGTCGATGTGACATCTCTTGAGATGCTTTTTGCTGTGGTGGAGAGTATTGATTGGTCGCAGTGGATACCACTCGGGACGCCTATTATCGTCTCAGCTACGACGAGTCGGTCCGTCGTCACACATACTCCGAGCATGCAATCACTTGGTAAAAAGGCTATCATTCGTTCGCTTATGAAGGGGGATGATTTCTGGAAAGAAAACGAACATTCTCACCCTATCGAAGTATTCCTCCTCCTCGTCAATGACGAGCTCCATGTCCTCATCAATACCTCTGGTGATGCATTGCACAAGAGGGGATACAGGACTGAGGCAGGGGAGGCACCACTCAAGGAATCTCTCGCAGCAGCACTTGTTCTCTTTAGTGGATGGAAATTTCGCACACCACTCTATGATCCGATGTGCGGGAGCGGCACTATACTGATCGAAGCTGCTATGATAGCCAGAAATATTGCACCAGGCCTTCAGAGAGAATTTGATTACCTCTATTTTCCCTGGTACGACCTCCCATATCACGAAAAGGCTATCAAAGAAGCTCGCGAAAAGATATTTGCCAAATCATATCAAATCTTTGGAAGTGACCGAGATGAGTATATGGTCGATATAGCGTGTAAAAATGCCTCCCGGGCAGGCGTCCTCGATACTATCCAGTTTCGTGAAGGCGATATGGGGAGCGTTTCATTCATCCCAGATTCACACATTATCACCAATCCTCCATATGGAAAACGCCTCTGAGATGAGAATCTCGAGGAACTCTATGAGACCCTCGAACAGCAAATCCTCTCAAATAACCTCTCTGGATGAGTCATTACTTCTGTGGAGTATTTCCCAAAAAACCAGAAGAATTGGACCAAAAAGAACCTCATGAATGGGGCAGAAAAATGTCAGTTTTGGAGAAAGGGAATCTAGTAAAAGAAAAAGTAAAAGTAAAAGAGCGGAATTTTTGCTTATTGAGGGAAATTGAAGTATAATTTCTCTGTGATCAAACTCGTAATTGATAATTCATAATTCTTAATTGATACTTATGCAACTCGAATTCGTCGGCGCAGCACAGACAGTCACTGGTTCAAAACATATCCTCCGTGTGAACGGCAAGACCTATCTCCTGGATTGTGGTATGTTTCAGGGTCGCAGAAAAGAATCTGATGAGGCAAATAGATTTTTCCCACTCCGGGTCGAAGAACTCGATGCCCTCATACTCTCACATGCTCATATTGACCATGCGGGACTCATACCTCTCCTGGTCAAAAAATGATTCACCGGTCCTATCTACTGTACTCATGCGACACGAGATCTCTGTTCTATCATGCTCCAGGATAGTGCGAGAATTCAGACCCATGATGCCGAGCATGTTTCCAAAAAAACAGGAAAAGTCGTCGAACCACTCTACACCGAAGAAGATGCAAAGACTGCACTGATGCAGTTCCGCTCTGTTGGTTATGAACAAAAAATCCCGCTTGCTCCAGGTGTTTTTGTGACATTTCACGATGCAGGTCATATCCTCGGTTCTGCCCTCGAGGAATGGGAGATAGATGACCGAGATACAGGCGAGCATATCCGATTCTGTTTCACAGGTGATCTGGGGCGCAAGCATCTCCCTATCCTACGAGCACCAACACAACTCGAGAACATAGACATTATGATCACAGAGTCAACCTATGGTAATAGGCTTCATGATGAGCTCGAGGCAGTCGAAGAAAAACTCACCAAGGTTATCAATGACACGGTAAATCGAGGAGGAAAGATATTTATTCCAGCGTTTGCTGTTGAGCGTACTCAGGAGATACTCTATGTCCTCCGACTCCTCATGCACCAAGGAAAGATCATGAAGCTCCCGATTTATGTTGATTCACCACTTGCTACGAGTGCAACAGAGATTTTCAAGATTCACTCTAATTGTTTTGACGAAGAACTCACAAATGCGACAGAAGAGTGATTATTTCCATTTCTCGAGTGAGAGGGTGTGAGATTTACTCGGAGCGTCGAAGAGTCAAAAGGCCTCGATCGTATCAATTATCCAGCCATCATCATCGCCGCTTCAGGCATGGTAGAGTTTGGTCGTATAGTCCACCATGTTGCCAATAATATCGAAGATGAGAGAAATCTCCTCCTCTGTATAGGATATATGGCAGAAAACACGCTCGGACGAAAACTCGTCGAAGGTGCTACAGAGGTCAATATTTTTGACGAACCAAAACAAGTAAAGATGCAGATTGCTACATTTAATGCCTTCTCAGGGCACGCTGACCGGCATGGTCTCCTCGAATATGCTGCACATTGTGGCACTCCGAAACAGATATTCCTCGTCCACGGTGAACAAGAAGCTATGGAAGCCCTGAAGACTGGCATGCACGAATTGCCAAATCTCAAGGATACTTCTATTGTGAGCCCAGCACCTGGAGATATCTACGATGTCGTCGCCGGCAAGCTCTGTAAGAAATCTCCTGAGAGAAATATGCAGTGTAATGGGATAGTGTGTAAGATTTAGAAAAATTGTTTGTATGGAAGAAGATAATCAACTCAAAGTAAGATCGCCTAAATATATTTCCCAGGGAGAATATTTTACCATCGGAGAATCTCTACCATTTATTATCTCTGGAACTCGTGAGAGTGTTTGGGAAAAATTGTCAGGACTTAATCCACTTGAGACTGTAGCATTTCGATCTCTCTATGAACTGCGATATAGGATGGATAAAAGTATCGATTTCTGGAAAAGTATTGACTGAATAGAGTGTGCTGATGTGATGTGTTGAGCAGGAACTGTTGGATATTTCCTCCATAAATATTTGGAAAACCACGGAGTAAAGCACACAGTGGATTATATAGATTGATCTCAGTCTATGCTTGATCTGGTGAATCGAGAAGGAGATAATTCGAGTCTTATCCTCGCTGATGTCAGGAAGATAGACATGCTGGATAAGAAATATGATATAATAACTGTCCGATTTTGATTCAATAATCTGACGAATTTCACTGAATGGGAAAACGCCATCAATAGCTGTTTGAAATTATTGAAACCTCAATGAAGACTCTTTATCATTGATCATTTTTGAGCATGAGAAGTCGCTAACCTTGGCGTTAATAGGATTGAAGAACTTGTCGCAAAATTAGATGGCAGAAACAAGATGCCGATTTTCCCCAGTAGTGATCAAATGAGGAAGTCTCTCGATAAATCCAGCAATCTACCGAGTATGAATCAGGAGGAACAGTCCAGTTGTGCTATCGAATCGTGGTGAAACAGTTTTTTCCCAGCAGAGTTTAGGCTCCACGATAGAATTTGTGAGAAAAATAGGAGAGGACAGTATGAGCCACCTCTGACAGATGAAGAGATAAGAGTTTTTGTGAGTGAAGTGCAGAATGAAATTCAGGAAAAATTTTCTACCACTAATGCTTTTGTATCAGTGCCAGGATATATCTGTCTCTATGAAATGCTACGATCTGATACACCGAATTCAGAAGTTCAGCATTGGTTTTCAATGATCTAGGTATTACCGGTAATCCTGAAATTTAAATACAGCGTCTCAGATAAGTATTTTTCCATCGACAGTATACCAGAGACTCGAGGTGTCAGCGAGATTTTTTCGTTCATCATCTTCGGGGAGTTCTTGTAATACACAGCGGATGACTTCATTGGTAATTCTTCTCTTGCCCATGACATCCCAGACACGGTCTACTGCTTCTGGATACTTCATAGGAGTCATTCGAACTATTTGTTCTATACGGATACCTGTAACACGATAGGTGTAGTTTCATTCGGGAGTGACGACAAAATCATTGTCATCTTTTTTATCCCTTAGATCGATAATTACTCGTTCGTCAGGTTTTGGGACAGATATTTCTTTTTGTATGATATGCTTGATGAGCTCATTTTGGAGTTCTTCCAATCCTTCACCAATAGGTGCCGAGATAGGAAATACCTTCTTTCTTGTCTTTTTTTCAATCTGAGATTTTAAATCCTCGACCATGTCTGCATCGAGGAGATCTGTTTTTGAGAGGACGATTATTTCTTCTTTTTCGAGCATAGCAGGATTGAAGAGTCCGAGTTCATTTCTGATAGCATCATAATCAGCAATACAATCCTCGTATTTACCAGCATCGAGCAGGTGACAGAGGACACGAGTACGCTCTATATGTTTGAGAAATTCTATACCGAGTCATTCACCACGATGTGCTCCTGGTATGAGACCTGGGACATCTTCGAGGACCATATTTTGACCCTTGTATTCCATGACTCCGAGATTGGGTATGAGCGTCGTAAAAGGGTAGTCAGCGATTTTTGGTCGTACAGAGGTGAGGCACGATATGAGTGTTGATTTGCCAGCAGAGGGTATACCGATGATACCCACATCTGCGACGAGTTTGAGCTCGAGATGGACATCCATGCGTGTACCGACATCACCATTTTCAGCGAAGCGCGGAGTGCGACGAGTCGCTCCCACAAAATGAGCATTACCATATCCGCCTCGACCACCGATACAGAGTCGGACCATTTCTCACGGCTTTGCGAGGTCATGGAGGAGGTTGCCTTCCATATCATAGATGAGGGTTCAGACGGGGAGTTTGACGATTTTATCAGGAGCATTTGCACCATGCATGAGCTGGATACCTCATCGTTCACCGTCTTCTGCGGCGACTTCTTTGACATAGCGGAAATTGGAAAGCGTATTTTCGTTTGGATCAGCGACGACGATGAGATCTCCTCATTTACCACCATCGCCTCAGAATGGTCCACCCTTGGCAATGCGCGCTTCTCGCCTCCAGGAAACAATACCATTTCCTCCATTTCCTGCTCGGAATTTCACATCTACAGCATCGATAAACATTTTGACAATCTCTGATAAATATATAAAGTTAAGGCTATTATAGGGATATTTTTATTATGTCGACAGAATTTACTCCTGATACAATCGAAACTGCTACTGTGGCCATTTTTCCCCCAGATATGCGAAGAGTGATAGTTATTGTGAATGAGAAAATGGGCATGATATTGCCGCCAGGATGAGGCAGGGAAGAATGGGATATAGATATATTGGCAACAGCAATAAGAGAAGTGAAAGAAGAAATCTGACTCAATCTCCGAGAAATACCAGGTAATTTTCTTGATTCCTCTTGAAGCAATGTAGAAGACCCCGTAGTTATCCACCAAGAAAATTTCATTTTTCCTCATAATCAAAAAAGAGCCCTCAATTCTCTCTATTTTTTCCGGCTTGCAGAAAATCTAGACGAATCTCAAATGATTGCAGAACTACAGTGAATGAATTATACAAAATCACAGATATCTCAAAAATCTATCCGAATCTGAGAGAGAGAATATGTCATCCTCGACCCAACAACAAAAGAACTTATTCTCGGAGTTATGCAGAATTAGCTTTGGTGTATTCTACGAATTTTTCAATAAGAGGTCTCACATCTTCCATGAGTTTTGTTTCAGGATTGCAGGTACGAGCCATACCATCGAGATACATAAAGCTCTTGATAATGGGGTACATTCATCGTTCAAAAGTATATCCAGCATGGACAGCCATCTTGATAGATGCCATCATCTGTTGCGTGAGGGATATTTCTCGCAGTGTTTTCTTTGAAAAATCAGTATAGAGTGAGATAAAATTCTTCTCATATACTACAAAATTCTTCTTATTTTCTTCTCTATTCTGGGCCATGAGTATGAGTGAAGAGGCAGCTTCGGGTATCCTATCGTGCGTGAGATTATCAAAAAATCGTGTGAGACCATGACGGAGATTGGGTGAGGCAAATCAGATAGAGCCATTATCGAGGAGGTATATTTTATCGTCCTGGAAAAAAATATTGCCACTGTGGATATCCTCGTGAAAATACCCGTCATAGAGCATGCAGAAAACATGCTGAAAAAAGAAATCAATCAATACAGGATAGGGAAGTGTATGATTTTCGAGAAGTTCTCGGAATGATTTTCCTGTGAGCCGTTCTGAGACGAGTATTTTTTCACTAGAGAGTTCTGGCATGAATTCTGGAAATGAGAGATGGTGGGATACAGTATTTGAGATAAATTCTGCATTTTTATCGAGTGTTTTCTGGAGTATCTCGACTCCTCGTATCTCATTTCTCAGATCGAGCTCTGAGAGTGTCATTCTCTCCAGATCTTCGAGCGTACCGACAGGGTCTGCTACTCGTGCGAGCTTTGGGTAGAAAAATATCATGAATTTGAAATATTTTTTCAGACGCGTGACATCGGTGATAAATTTGTGACGAAAATCTGATTTTATCACTTTGATAACGAAATCCCTTCATCAGAGTTTTGCACCATATACTTTTCCGATGCTTGCTTCTGAAAATGGTGATTCCTCGACTGAATCAAATTGATTCTTGAAGCTTTCTTCGAAAACAAAAGGTGTCGCTGTTCTGTTGTTTTCAAAATTTTTCTCGTAGAGTTGAGTGAGAATCGTTGCTCTCTCTACATCGATAAAATCAGCTCTGAGAGCATACAGTTGTCCTATTTTTGTTGCAAGGAGTCACTTTTTTCTGATGCTATCTAGGTCTGGTTTCTTGTTTATGAAAATCTGATATATCAATCAGAGGAAAGAGAAAAATGACATAATGATAGGAATTATTTATTTGTATCTATGAGATCGGAGACTATTCGTGCGCTTTCATATATTGTCGGTAGTCCACTTCCAGGGTGTGTACCACCTCAGACGAGGTAGCAATTTCCGACACATTCAAATTGATTATGTGGTCGGAAGTAGAGCATCTGATCGATAGTGTGTGCGAGATTAAATGTCGCACCCAGATAGACACCTCTTTTTTCCCAGTCTGCAGGAGTGATAGCTACCGAATCAACTATGTGTGATTCTATATCTTGGAGACCAGCTCTATTTTTGAGGGTTTCTATGATGTTTTTGTACCATTCTTCTTTTTTTATTTCCCAATTATCATTCGAACGCAGATTAGACATAGGGACGAGGACATAGATACCAGAGTGACCTTCTGGCGCGAGTGTCTTATCAACGACAGAAGCATTTCTGATGTAGAAAGAAAAATCATCTTTTTGTATTTCTTTGTGATCGTGGATGACCTGGAGATTTTCTCTGTAATTTTTCGCAAAATATATCGAATGAAACGGTAAATCATAGACCTTATCAAGGGCGAGATAGATCATGTAGGTGGAGCAAGAAAAACCTTTTTTATTGAGTTTTTCTGTGCTATATTTTGCTACATCTTTCTCCTCAAAGAGATGAGTCATCGCATGTCCAAAATCAGCATTGACAACAACAGAATCGTAGGATTTTATTTCTCCACTCATGAGCTCGATACCAGTTGCTTTCTTGTTTTTTGTCATGACCTTTTTTACAGGACTGTTTAGGTGTATTTTTGCTCCATTTTTTTCGGCTACTTTTTTCATGGCTTCAGATATCTGCGAGAGTCATCCAGTGGTGTGATATATCCCGTATTTATGCTCTGCATATGCCAGCATAGAGAAAAACCCTGGACAATTCCATGGAGACATGCCGAGGTATTTTGCTTGGAATGTAAAACACAGCTTGAGTTCTTCTGATTTGAAATAACTACCGAGCACATCATATATTGATTTTCCGAGCGAGAGATAGGGGAGTACTCTGAGCAGATTCCATGAATTTTTGAGTATACTTCCTGCATTACCATAGTCTGCCTTGAGACATGGATACATACGCTGGAGCCTCTTTTCCTCATAGCTGATATATGTATCAAATCATTTTTCTTCTCCAGGAAACATGCGAGCTATCGTTTCACGCATGGCAGCATAATCACTAGTCATAGGTACGACTTTATCATTGAAATGGAGTTCATACATGGGGTCAATCTTCTCAAAATCCAGATAGTCACTAGATTTTGCTCAAGCAAATTCAAATACCTCATCCAGGATATCCTTCATGAGGAGGAAAGTTGGACCTACATCAAAATGGTATCTATCACTCAGGGTGAGGCGGCTATTTCTCCCTCAGACATGACCTTCTTTTTCATAGACATCAACCTCATATCCTCTTTTTGAGAGAATCATTGCTGCAGTGAGCCCACCTGGACCAGCGCCAATAATGGCAATTTTCTTTTTCATGGCGTCATTATAGAAATATTTTCTGAGAGTCTAACTCATCTGTGAGATAGTATGAAGACATACTCCAGAGAGCTTCTGTATTTTGCAAGTTTTTTCTCTTGCAAACAAAATCATGCTCCTAGAATCATACTCATTATTCTCCATTATTATTTATGGTTTTCACTCTTACTCGAGAAGACGCTTCAAAGATGATAGGCGTCTCTACACGCACAATCGACAGATATATACAGTCTGGGAAGATTCGTACCAAGAGAGATGGCAAGGTCATCATGCTACACAAAGAAGATGTCACTCAGGTCAAATGATGAGGTGCTCAGACAGATTATGAAGTCATAGCACCAAAGCCGACACTCGTTGCAAGCACTGGCTATGATCCTCGAGAAGCACAGAATGAAATCCTCCGGACACTTGAGAAAATAATTCGAGATAAGGATGCACTTATTCAAGAGCTGACATTCAAGCTCGGAAAGATGGAAGCTGAAATGACCAATACTGTCCCAAGGCTAGAACACAAGAAAGCTATGCTCGCTCTCGAAGAAGCTAACTCGAGTCGTCTACATGATCTCGATATGCTCGCTCAGACCAAGAGGGATATTGAGTCAAAATATCAGAGAGAAAAGCTCATATCCACTATCCTTATGATAGGGGTTTTTGTTCTCCTATGCGCGTGTGCTTTACTAGTATTCCATTTTTTTAGTATACGAGGTGTGAGTTAATTTTTCCCAATTATGTTCGACGGACTTACTAACTCAGCAGATGGACTTTTCATACTCCTCTATGTCATAGCTCTTGTTGTATTTTTCTTGTTTGGTCCACACAAAGTCTATGAATCACTCTTTTGAGCACTTTTGGGCCTTGGTTTGTATCTTTTTATTCACGAGCTGACTTTTGTTTTCCCCGAAATAACACGAACTGTCTTTTTCTGAAACTGGTTAGTGGATAATAGAGGCACACTGCTCTGGCTCGCCAAATGATCTGCCTTGATACTTTTTTTTGTCACGCCAATCACTCTCTGACTCAATGTATCCGGTGTGGTTCGCGGAACATTTTGGTTCTTTTTTAAGACAATAGTGCTCTCCGCATTTTTTATCTGTTTTGCGATAGTTCTATTTTCTCTTCTCTCCGGTGGTGCTGGAGTCTTCGGTGATGTGACGCTCATGCCGCGCCCTCTCAGCGAATACACATACTTCCAGAACTCACAATTTTTTGTTTGGCTCAATGGTAAAACAGCAGCAGTGATTTTGTTTTCTTTTTTGCTGGCATTTTATAAGATTATTTTCTCACACTGGATCAGTCGTATGCTTCTCATTGGCTGAATCGTCTATGCTAAATCCAACGAGCTATTTGCCAAAAAGAACCTCGACTCAGTAATACCACATGAATCCCATGAGGAAGATCATGGACATGGAGATGAGCACCACTAAAATCTCTAATCGTAGGTATCAAAGGCTGCGACAAAATCGTTCATCATCTTTTCTGAAAATCGTATATATCCCCACCGAGAAGTATCATCTTGGAGCTCAGGAGTCAGGTAGACTGTAATATCTGGATATTTTTTACGAATTTTTTTGACCTCTCCTGGATCTTTGCTGTTTGTCGCAAATATATAGTTTACACTCTTTTCTTTTATCAGTTCAGGGGCGTCTCTATCGAGGAGAAAAGAGTTTATATTGTCGTAATTCTTCACTCTGTAATTTACTATGCCAATTCCCTGTAAAAAATTATTCAAATTATCTCCAATAGTGACGAAATGGGTTGGTTTTAATTTTTCTATTCTTGTTTTAAATGAGGCAAGTGTAGTGTTGAGTAGGTGAATATAGTTTCCCGCATTATCATAATAAAATCACCTCAGAGAAGGATTTACATCAGAAAGCGTATCTCTCACGAGTTCTATTTGGGCACTCAGGGCCTGTATAGAATGAGTTTTTGTTGTTGATGTATCGGAGGGGATAGTTATGTAGAGTCACTTATAGCTCTGGAGTTCTCGGCCCATATCACTCTCAGAGATAGGTTTAGAACTGAGTATGATACTTGATGTATTTAATTCATCTATGTCATTTTTGGAGAGTTTTTCAGATTTGGCGATATATATATTTTCATCGCTGGCTGTTATCATCTTTGCATGGATACCGAGGAGGGGTTCTCGAGTAAAAATTGTAATATCATTTTGAGTGTTTTCTGGGGGGTTTTCCCTTGAAAAAGTGTATACAAAAATGAGAGATAAAATAATCAAAATATTTCCGAAAATAAGTACTTTTTTGTTCATAAATTGAGTTTAAAAATATGCAGGAGTATAATTATTTTTCATGAAAATACATTTTTTGTTTTTCAGGCTATTGTATTTTAGATAATTATACAATTTATTGTATTTATTAAAATCAATTATTTTTATGTCAATTTTGAAAAAATACCTTGCGCAAAGGCAAAGGCATATACCTACAAAATCAAGACCTTTTTTCTTTGACTTTAGTTTTTGAAAAACAATAATGGGTACATGACACACCTCTCTGAATTACCACAACTCCAGAATTTTTGTCAACTCCTTATAGGTGCACTGAGAAAGCAAGACTTTCTCACTTATTTTCAGAAGATTAGTCTTGTTGAATGCCAAGGTGAAACTGTTGTCCTGGGTGTGGTATCAGAATTTATACGAGATAATATGAGTTTCCGATTCTCAGATATTCTCACGAGTACAGCAGTCCAGGTCTGGCCAGAGGCAAAAAAAGTCGAAATAGTTGTAGATGTGAACATAGAGAACCCCTCGTATACACAAGTGATAGACTGTAGGAAAGTATTTCGCGGTGTCCAAACACAGAATACAAAAGAAAAGAAAGAACAAACAATTCCTGCGCATCAAGGCAAAGAAGATTTCTCATCACGATTCGATCTCAATCATTTTGTAGTTTGACCGAGTAATCAACTCGCTTATTCGGCATGTGATGCTGTCATTCGCAAACCTGGATTGAATTACAACCCTCTTTTCCTCTACTCTGAGGTAGGTCTCGGTAAGACTCACTTGCTCCAGGGTACGGCTCTCGAGATAAAAAAGAAATATCCTGATAAAAAAGTCGTATACATCACTTCAGACCAATTCGTGTCTGAATATGTGAATGCTGTGAAGGAGAGAAAAATAGACCAGATGCGTGCTCGATTTCGCACTATTGATGTACTTCTCGTTGATGATATACAATTCCTCGCTGGGAAAAAGGGCACTCAAGAAGAAATCTATACCCTCTTCAATATCCTCTATGATGCAGGAAAACAGATTATCCTGAGCTCAGACTGTCCTCCAAAAGAACTCACAGAAATAGAGCCTCGCCTCGTGAGTCGTTTTGAATGGGGTATCATGGTAGATATTGATACACCTGATTTTGAAACTCGACTTGCGATACTTCAGCAAAAAGCACGAGAACGAGAATTTATCGTCCCGCAAGAAGTAGCAGAATATATAGCCTACAATCTCGGGAGAAATGTCCGTGAAATAGAGGGCATTCTCAATCAGATGGTCGCTGAATACGAGCTCGATGGATGTCTCCCAACTATTGATTCTATTAGCTCTCGATTCAATCGACTCTGAATCAAGCATTCAGAAATAGGACGAAAAGATAATGGTATCAAAAATATCCTCCGCTCTGTTTCCTATGATGAGGTAATCAATGCTGTAAGTGAGTATTTCGGTGTTGATAGTGATGCACTCTTGGGCAATAGCCGCTCTCGAGACCTCATGATTCCGAGACAAGTTGCTATGTACCTCCTCAAAAATAAACTCAGATATACTTATGAGAGAATAGGAAATATATTTAACGGGAGAGAGCACTCTGCTGTTATGTACTCATGCAAAAAACTCGAGCTTCTCCTCAAGAAAGATCAACGCCTCATGAGTGATATATATTCACTCCGCGAAAAATTAGGAGTTTAGTTTCCTTTTCTCAATCATTCGTGGAGATGAACCCAATTATCCAGAGAGAGTTCTTCAGCACGAATATTTTCAGATAATCATAATTTCTCAAATAGGAGGCCGAGAACTACTTTATCGTATCCATTTTGCGAGAGGTTGGTTATGAGCTTTTTTCTTTTTTGAGAAAATCCTTTTTTTATAAGAGAGAGTATATTATTTGCTTCGTTTCGATCGACTTTGTTAGTGGTAAAACGGAGGCAGGTGGACCAGACTTTTGGCGCAGGGATAAAATTATTCGGACTAATATCACATATTTTCTCTACATGAGAAACGAGCTGGCAGGCGAGAGACAGGACAGAGTGGCTCCCATCTCGTGCGAGTATCCTATCGGCTACTTCCTTTTGCATGGTAAATATTGCACAATCAGGCACAAGGCTGACATCGTAGAGGAAATGATGGAGAATAGGGGAAGTGATGTAATAGGGGATGTTTCCATAGACATGGTATGATGGCAGATATATCTTTGTGACATCTATGAGTACTTCAATTCATGTATTTTGACCGACAGAATCACCCGATTCTACATCCATATGGAGGACATCCTGGTGATATATCTCTAGAGTAGACCCACTGAAACGATTCTCGAGCAGAGGTATCATATCCTGATCGAGTTCTATCAGGTGCAATGTTTTAGGTCTCCGTTTTAGTATTTCAGCAGTGAGGTCACCAGGACCTGGTCATACTTCTATTACATGAGTCTCATTGAGAGGAGCATTACCTACTATCATCTCGAGAATTCGTGTATTTTTGAGAAAATTTTGTCAGAGATGTTTTTTTGCTTTTATACCATTCATCAGAGAAAGATTTCTTTTGTGAATGCTTGGACCGATTTTGCCCAATTGCTGACAGATTTATTAAAACTACTCATTATACCAGAGAGTTTATCCCATTTTTCGTGGGATTTTTTGAGGTATTCGTAGTTTGATGATTCAATTGCTTTTGAGTGATAGCGAGCGACTTCTTCTCCAGCGACTTCTTTGTAAGCAGTGATATAGCTCTCAGCCAGAGTAGGACAGCTCGTATAGCTAAATCCTATGAGTTCAGCACTGACAGCCCCTGGCCTTTGTTTTTTCTCAATTATTTCCTTGGTTTTTGTGCGAGCCTCTTCACATGCAGACAGAAATCTCCCATAGAATGATTTTTCATCACATTCGCCAAAATATCCACGACAATAGACATTTCCAACATCAGTAATCATCTCACCTATTTTCTTTCATTTTGTATCTCGGATACCGAGTATATGTTTTTTTATATCTTCATGTATAGGGTTATTGAGGAGACAGAGTTGGTAGGCATATTCGTAATTAAACTGTCCTTCATTGCTCATCTCGAGCTGATTATTTTTTGGATTACGCAGATATTCACAATCTTCTGCATATATTCACAGAGAGAATAGGGACAGGAATACGATGATATATTTTATTTTCATAGAAAGATATCAAAAATACTTCTGAGGAGGGAGGTTTTTTGTTTTGGGGCTTCTTCTCGTTTTTTCTTGAGTCAAAATGCTCCAGCTATGATAGTACCGAGGACAATACTCGTAATCAGTATATCCATTTTCTTGATTTTTTCCTTTGATTTTTTTGGAAACATAATTTTATTCTTCGATATCTTCTATGTGTTCTACCTTGACCGTGCGAGCATCGACGATGAGGTAGGGGATAGTGATGATGAGCATACCCCTCTCAATAGTTGCACGAATGGTATCGAGAGCGAGATTCTCTGGGAGTATGATTGAGCGTGAAAATGCCCCATAGAAACATTCTTTCACGGGGATTTTGTATGCTTCCGCATAGATATCTGGTTCAGGTCTATTTCATGATATTGTGAGGACATTTCGTGAAATAGTCACATCAACATCACTTCTTGGTACGCCTGCGAGAGGCGCTATCACGAGATATCATTCCTGAGTCTCCAGGATATCAACAGCTATCTGTCATACATCTTCGCCATGAGGCTCTTCGGTAGACTCGATAGGTATATCTCTATCATTGTTGTGACCGAGGTCGTGGTCTTGTGGTTTTTTGAGGAATTCAAACATAGAGAGATTATAGTTTTTTTCCGCACTATGCAACATCAGAGCCCGATACTTTTTGGAGTTTTTCAGTCTGTTCATGGGTTGCCAGCATCATCACGATATCATCTATATTGCCCATCATGATAGATGGGAGATTTGAGAAATTTTCACCAATACGATGATCAGTCACACGATCCTGAGGAAAATTATAAGTACGAATCTTTTCACTTCTATCACCAGTTCCGACCTGTGCGAGTCGAGCTGCTCCGAGCTCTTTATTGCGTTTTTCTTCTTCATGAGCGTAGACACGAGATCGGAGTATGCCAAGTGCCTTTTCTCGATTTTTGAGCTGTGATCGCTCATCCTGACACTCTACGACTATGCCTGTAGGAATGTGCACCATTCGTACAGCTGATTCAGTCTTGTTGACATGTTGTCCACCAGCACCACCAGCACGACTCACTGATATGTCGAGGTCTTCATCGCGAATTACTACTTCGAGCTCGTCTACTTCGGGCAAAATAGCGACCGTGACTGTACTTGTATGAACTCTACCCTTATTTTCTGTTTCTGGGATTCGCTGCACTCGGTGAGTACCTCACTCAAATTTGAATTTTGAATAGGCACCTTCTCCTATTATTTTCATGACAACTTCACGAAATCCCCCAGCATCACTACGAGATTCTGATAGTATTTCAATTTGGAATTTATGCTTTGCAGCAAAGAGTTTGTAGCATTCGATGAGTTCTCCTGCAAAGAGTCCAGCCTCATCACCCCCAGCTCCAGCACGCACTTCCACTATGACATTTTTGTGGTCGTTTGGGTCTGGTGGTATGAGTGCTATTTTGAGTTTCTCTTCGAGGAGTGGGATTGATTCTTCGAGAGTAGATACTTCCATTTTTGCCATTTCTCTGAGCTCCTCATCTGATTCATTTTGGAGGAGTTTTTTTCCTGCTTCGAGGTCATCATTTGCCTTCTGCAGTTCTCTATAGAGTGTCACAATAGCATTGAGGAACTTCTTGCGAATCATAGTTTCGCGGAGTTTTTTTTGATCACTAAAAATACTCCCTTCAGCTAGGAGAGCTTCTATGGATTTACTTTCTTCAACGAGGTTTGTTAGGTCAAATTTCATTGACCCATACTATTTAATTTTTGGGAAAATCAAACTTACCACGCAAGTAATTGATGACAATATCGACCATTTTTGGTTCTTTTCATTCGCGTATCCATTCATTGTTATCAACGACGAGGTCAGCGAATTCCCTGCATGGTTCGACATATTTGTGATACCCAGCCTGTACAAATGTTATATAAAAGAGGATATCGTCGGCCATTCCAGGCTCTCCCATGTCGGATCGAGTCTGTCATCGACCCCAGTCACGAATCATACGACGAGCCATACGATTGACTGCCGAGAGCTCGATAAATATGCTCACATCCGTGAGTTCTCTCAGCCTCGGGTCTGTCAATCCAAAGAGTCCATCGAGAATGAGGAACTCTTTTGGTTGTATTATTTTACCAGACTTTCTCTGAGATTTTCCAGTAGGGTTATTGCCAAAATCGTATTCTGGAATTTGCACTTCCTGACCATTTTTGAGTGTCTCAATATGTTTGATCAAAAGTGGTATTTCGAGGGCATCTGGAGTATCAAAATTCTTAAAATATTTACCTTCAAATTCGACATGGAGATTCTTTGGAAAGTCAGCATCAGGATAGTAATACATATCCATCGGAATTGTTTCTACTCTATCAGCTCCGAGTAACTCGATAATTTTTTCTGCGAGATAGCCTTTTCCAGAACCGCTTCAGCCAATGAGATTAATGAGGTACATAATTTATAAGAAATTGAGAAAATCCTGAACCATTGATTCCATAAATCGGTCACGATCTACATCAGTGACAACAAATGTATGGGTATTTGGTTGGGCGACATTGCGGAGGTCTGTGACAGTCTGTCCACGGGTCAATTCTCATTTTGTTTCCACTCGAACAGGGAGGAATTGCCCTCGAAAGAGATGAGGATAGATGAGCATGGCTATGACACTCGCATCATGGACAAGGAATCACTCCATTCCTGCAGTTTCACGAAATGCCATATTGGTCTTGAAAGTATGAAGTGTGAGAGCTTCGAGGAATTTCGCTTTTTTACCTTTTAAATCAGAGAGAATGGTATTCATCTCATGACGAGTGAAAATGAGCTGACTCGTCACATCGAGCGGGAGGAGAACTGTATGATTGGCATTGGTAAATACAGCGTCTGCTGATTCTGGATCATAGGCGATATTGAATTCTGCGACAGGCGTGACATTACCAGGGACCCTGACTGCACCACCCATCATGATGATACGGGTAGGATGTATATCTTTCTTCAGGAGTCTGGCAATATTTGTGAGTGGTCAGAAGGTCAGTATCTGTGTTTCTGGATGTTTCTTGATAACAGTTTCGAGGAGGGCATCACTCGAGAGTGAGATTTTTGGTATTTTTACTTTTGGGAGATATTTACTGGCATTTCAGAGACCGTCTGCTCCATGGATATGGCTCGCATCTGGACTCTTGACGATAATATCTGATTTTCCGACTGGTACATCGATGACGCCCAGGAATTCACAGGCACGGAGCGCATTCTGATAGGTTATTTCTGCTCCTACATTGCCACCTGTAGTCGTGATGGCGAGGATTCGAATTGTTTTCTTTTTGTGGAGTCCGAGAGCCCAGAGAAGGGCAAAGAAATCATCAGCACCGGGGTCACAGTCGATAATTACATGAGGTATTTTGATATTCATGTCTTCATGATGCCATATTCTACTCTAAGATGCAAGTAAAAGATATAGATGTAGATGTAGAAAATAGAAAGGATTTTATTTCATATTCCGCTCTATCTTCTATCCTCTATTCCTACCTTCTTGAAACGGCTTTTTCCATCCGGTAAAATAGCCATGAAATCCTCTATTGTACGCACAAAAACGGGGTCTTTTGCAAATTCTTCTCCCAAATCCGAGATAGGGTAGAGGGCGCGATACACGATGAGATCCTGAAGTGTTTCCTTATCCTTGGCGAGGCACACGATTTCATACTCTTTTTCACTATTTTTGTAGTGAGTATAGTGTTCTCCGGCTTGAGGAATTATTCTTGTCATAGAGCGATAGAGAGAGCGAGGAGGCTAGAGCTTTTTTGGCTTGCTGTACCTATGAGTACACCATCTGTGATGGTTAGTATTTGAGCTATATTTGTGTCGTTGACGCTCCCGCCATAGATGATGCGCTTATTTTCAAATGTTTCGAGGGCTTTCATGAGTATATCCATTACTATTTCTATATCCTCGAGTGTCATAGTCTTTCCTGTTCCTACTGCAAATCCTGGCTCATAGGCTATGATGATTTCTCTTTCTCGTGGCCAGTTCTCGAGCACTGTGAGTTGTTCAGTTAGGACAGAGCCGAGAGTATCCTCTTCATGAAGTGGACCAACACAGAGAAAGGGGATTGTCGACGCCTGCTTTACTGTTTCTATTTCTCATCTGATTGCCTCATCTGTTTTACCAGCGAGTCTCTGTGACATATGACCGATGAGACAGTAGGGAAGTGTATTTTCTGATAGCATATTCTGTGTCCCGAGGGGGAGTCTGGTCGTGAGAGTAGGGAGGAATTCATCGCCAGGAAACACAATCCACTCGTAGTCAGGATATATATTTGATACATCCTCAGTGGTTTTGAGAAGATTCTGCGCAGATTCCTGAGTCTGCGTATCTTTCCAGTTGAGTGCGATTATTTTCATAAGATTTCATTGAGGGGTATTTCACCGAGTGAGTGTATGATATTTGTTCATGACTTGGTATTGGCACGATTCATCTCGTAGATCGTGATAGGCGTGTCAAAATGAGATTCCGAGAGATTGATTCTGTCGTCGACGAAGATTGTTTTGTCAGGATTATATTTCTCGATGAGAGTTTTGATATGTTTTATCTTATTTCTCTCGCGAGTGATATAGATTTCCGAGACGAGCGCGTCCATTCCCGTGATGTGCGTTTTGATCTTCTGAAATTCTTCGTCTCCTGTTGTTAGGATGACAGTTTGTATTTCTGGATACTCTCTGAGCTTGATAAAAAATGGCACAACATCATCATAGAGTTGCTCCGACATGCCAGCATTGATAAAAAAAGCCTGTGGATCAGTGATTCCATATTCTTCGAGGAGTTTCGGATAGACGACGATATCGTCAGATCATCTCCGATATTTTTCATAGATTTCTGTTGCCTTGGCTACATCGGGAAGTGTTTTGGTGCGAAAAATATTCCCTTCACCATGAGGACCGTAGGTATCACCGAGCGTATTATCAAAGTCAAAAATAAAGAGGATCATAAAAAAACTTATTATCAAAGCACAAGACTAAAAAATTCTCAGAAAATTTTGTCATCGTAAGATGTAGGTATGGTATCTTTGATCATCTGGGCAAGATTTTGAGCATTTTTAATTTCTTGTGTATTTCAGCGACGAGTTCGATATTTAAAATTATCCATAATGTCGGCACATTTTATTATGAGTGCATCTTCTGTTTGAATGCATCTATTTATCATATCCTTATTTCTCTCTTCTTTATCTGCAATATTCATGTTTTTTGTATTTGCCAAAACTAATGTAAATACCTCTATTCAATACATTTTTTTTAGTTCTTCTTCTGTCACATCTGTATCTTCAATTATGTCATGAAGTAAGCCAGCAAGACAAATTACTTCACTGTATCAATTTTCATAGAGATATGTTCCAACCCTAATTGAATGAAATGCTGTCGGCTTGATTAATTCACGAGCATCAGGAAATCGTGGCACCAAAAAACGAATTGCATTTTCCAGGTTTTCTTCAATAGATATACCTTGACTCATAGTATTAAACAATAGTAATTTTCTCGTCCAAATACACATCCTGAATTGCCTGAATCAGCTCTACGCCTTCCTGCATCGGTTTTTGAAATGCTTTTCGTCCTACGATGAGTCCGTGTCCGCCAGCGCGTTTATTGATAACAGCGGTTCTCACGACCTGAGCCAGGTCATCATCACCGACACTTGGACCACCAGAATTGATGAGACCGACACGACCCGCGTAGCAGTTCATGACCTGATAACGGCACATATCGATTGGGTGTTCTCCGATATGTTTTTCGTAGGCATTTTTGTCTTCTTTTCCGATACCGAGATTTTTGAATCCTCCATTGCAGTCAGCCATTTTTTGTTTGATAATATCTGCCTTGATAGTCACGCCGAGGTGAACTGCCTGGCTCGTGAGATCTGTCGCTGTCTCATAATTCACACCGTCTTTTTTAAATGCATTATTTCTCACATAGCACCAGAGAATCGTTGCCATACCGAGAGAGTGTGCTTGTTCAAAGGCTTGAGCAACTTCTATGAGCTCTTCTCGACTCGTCTCAGATCCGAAGTACACCGTAGCACCCACAGCACTAGCACCCATATTGTAGGCTTCTTGCACGCTACCAAACATGATTTGGCGTGGGACTTGTGGGACACTCATGAGCTCGTTGTGATTGATTTTGATGATAACGGGTATCTGTCATGCAAACATTCTCTGTACTATACCCGCTGCACCAAATGTTGTCGCCACAGCACTACAGCCAGCCTCGATAGCGAGTCGAAATATATTTGCCGGATCAAAATAGAGAGGGTTCTTCGTAAATGAAGCATTCGCAGAATGTTCTATTCCCTGATCAACAGGCAGAATTGAGAGATATCCAGTATTTGCGAGTCGCCCGTGACCATAGAGTTTTTTGAGATTCTGGATGACCTTTTCAGATCGATCAGATTGTTCAAATGACTGCATGAAATTTTCCCCCGGGAGAATGAGAGATTCTTTTGATATCTTTGGTGTGAAATCCCCCAGAAGTGTCTCAGCTTCTGTGCCGAGAAGTTTTTCAATATTTGTCATAATAGTTTAGGGTCTAGAGTAGTTGTTTGTTAAAAATCTTCATCATTTTCACGAGTTTCTTGAACATATCTTCATGCATAACTCGTACATTGTATCTACCATCGTATCTGGCATCGCCATTGAATGAATCGCCGGTGTTTGGGTCGCGTCATCGACTGCATCCCCTGCATTGACTACATTGATGGGTTGGCTCGGTGTGCCTCTTTGACTGTTAGCCTGAGTATTGAGCGATTGCTCAAGCCGACGATTGTTTGCCAATGTTTCATCATCCATCAAACCGCTCAAAGCCGCGCTTGGCTGCTGACTTGGGTGATTTGCGGCAGTGGACGCTACAGAAGCACGGGTGGGCGTGGTCTGCCAGACGCTGGTTGTCGCTGCAGCGCTGATTGCAGATACAGGCGTGACGGACGTGGTTAACGGGTTATTGGGTACGGTTAAAAACAGACAGCGATGACAGGGTTTACCGACAAAATGAATGTGGCTGGCATCATTGGGATAATTTTCACAAACTTTAAACTGGCGGTGTTGAACCAATCCGCGTAGATGATTTTCCCACTCGGCGGCGCTTGGGCGATCAGTTGGATGGGTCGATAAAAACGCTTTATCAAACATCGCACGGGTTTGGTCATCCCAACACACATGAATACTGTTTTTTAGCGGTGCAATCTCTGGCTGTGGCTGCAAGCCGTAAGCATATAGCCGCTCTTTGATAAATTGGTCGGTGTTGCGATGGGCAGCATTTTTTAATCGGTCTGACACAGGGATAAAATAAAATGGATGAATACCATTGTTTAAAATTTTAAACAGCTCAATCGCCAGTACAAAACGGTCGTGTTTTTCATCCAACAAACCAATATCTTTGTGTTCATGATACTCAGGACTGGTCATTTCAGGGGATATAACAGGACTGGGATAAACGCTGCCATCACTGGCAGTAATACGGTAGCTATCACAGTCGATAAACCCAACGATAAAGCCTTTATAATCATCGTCCATGCCTGTGCTTGGCTCTGGCATCAGGCGCATATTGGCTTCTTTAAAATCAATAAAGGCATGCCCATGCCCATGTAAGTCCGCCATCAAGGCGCTGATATTGGCACACAGCTGCACGCGATAATTGAGACTCTGCTGATACTGATGTAGTGTTTATACCTACTCTACCTATTATCCACATGGCTACTG
>JALQUC010000005.1 GCA_023268615.1 Candidatus Altimarinota bacterium
TCACAGATATTTTTCGATGGTCTTTGCTTTTGCAGGAGACTCTACTATGACGAGGTTTTTTGACATGCCTCCTAGCGTAGAAAAAAAATCATCCTCTCAAAAAAAGAATAGATTGACAATATACAGAAAAATGCCAATAAAAAAATTTGCAATCAATTTGTTGACTCTATAATTTATAACACTATGAACACCAATTTTTCATCTCTCGTACGACAGGCGTGGAGGCTCGCTACTGCTCACCCAAAAATGTCCTCAATTGTATTCTTGTATCAATTTATTCCATCAATTGCATTGATTGGAGTTATTGCTGTTACATTTATTTTTCCCATGATGGGGATAGATCTTTCTGACCCAGTTGCACTCGGATCTCTCAAGTCAATATTCATCGATCCACTGGTGATGATCATTTCGATTATTGCAGGTATTATTGCCGTGAGTCTATTTTTGATATTCCAACTGACCTGTTCTTACCTGGCTCGTCTAGGAATTTCATATATTGTTCAGAATAAAAAATTTACCTTCTCTTCTTTGCTTCAAAAATGGTCAGGTGTTTGGTCATGGATCGGTACTGGTCTTGCAGTTTCAGTTTATTTTCTTGTGCTTATAATCATCGCAGTATTGCTGAGCTTGGCCCTTGCTTATATATATGAATGGCTCGTGATAGTACCTATCATAGCGACAGTAGTTGTATGTATATTCTTATCGATAGCGTTGGCTTTTACTTTTCCTGTTTATTTCCTCGAAGGAACGAAGTATTTTTGAGCAGCCGAAAAATCACGAGAGATTGTACGAGGTAGGTGGTGGCAGGTATTTGGAAATTTCTTTCTCCTTGGTCTCGCTCTTATACTTGTAAGTATAGTTCTCTTTGCTCTGGAAACTGGTTCTAGATATACTCTCAGTCTTTTACCATATGAGCTCTTTGAATATATGATCTTCACTGCTATAGTGACTCTCGGTGGAGTCGTATTGATGGTGCTTCAGTCAGCTGCAAATATTATTGTTCAGCTTTTTGCTATCCTCTTTACTTTTGAGCTTTACCAGGACTATAAAAAGGCAGTTCTTGCTCCTAAAAAATAAATTTCATGACTCACTATCCTCTCATCATTATAGGCACAGGATCAGCATGACTCCCAGCAGGCATGTATGCGAGCCGTTATGGTATTCGTAATCTCATCATCGGAGCTCAGCCAGGAGGGGCACTTGGTACTTCGCATTGTGTTGAGAATTATCCAGGAACTATTAGTGAATCAGGCGCTGATATCATGAAGAGATTTGAAGAACATGCCAAAATATCTGGCTCAGAAGTGAGCTATGATACGGTGGTAAAAATTGAGGAACTTCCTCATAAAATCCTCCAAGTGACAACTGCGAGAAAGGAAGTGTATACTTGTGATTATCTCATCTATGCAACAGGAAATGCCTATCGTCATCTCGATGTACCTGGAGAAGATAGGTTGCTAGGTGCATGAGTATCCTATTGTGCAACCTGTGATGGAAATTTCTTCCGAGGAAGGGATGTGATTGTTGTCGGAGGAGGGGATTCGTCATTTACAGAGGCACTCTATCTCGCTCATCTCTGCAAAACAGTCAAAATACTTGTCCGAAAAGATAAGGCAAAGGCAGAGGAAATATGGGTCAAGAAAGTCGAAGAAGAACCAAATATGGAGGTTATCTATAACACTGAAGTAGCGGAGATAAACGGTCAATTCGCAGTCGAATCTGTGACTACAAAAGACGGAAGGATTATTCCAACGCAGGGTATTTTTATCGCTGTTGGTTCCGTACCGAGTATCGATCTCATCAGAGATCTGGGCGTCGAAATAGATGAAGAAGGTTGTATCAAAATCGACCAACATCAGAAGAGTACTCACGAGAGAATTTACGCTGCTGGAGATGTGACAACGGGTTCTGCGAAGTTTCGCCAGACTATCATGTCAGCAGCCGAGTGATGCCTCGCAGCACATAGTGTCCACGAGGTCATGCTCAAAAATGGCATCAAAATGCAATAAAAATTTGCAAAATAATACTCTTTTGTATAATCCACACATATTTCTCTATATCTAATGTATTTTTATGGCAAAAGGAAAAGGTCAAAAATTCAAGCTCATCTCTCTCGAATCAGGGAAGGAATGTGGCTATATCAAGATGAATCCTCTCGATATGGACAAGACAAAAAAGTTCAAACGATTTGATAATCATCCTACGATGAGAAAGCATGTAGAATGCAAGCTCGTTCCTATCAAGAAGGCTGGTACGAAAGCTCTCGCAAATTCTCAGAAAGCTGGTGAGTAGTTCGCTGATGGTATAAAATTAAAAAGCCTTCCGAAGTGGAAGGCTTTTTTGTGGCACCAGGAAACCCCGTACGCCGGAAGCGACGGTATAATGACACTTAAAGCTCGTGGAGCTGACAGAGTACGGGGAGGAATGGTACAACTAGAATATTGG
>JALQUC010000008.1 GCA_023268615.1 Candidatus Altimarinota bacterium
AAGTGGTGTGAGCTTTGAGGAAATCTATGAGCTACACAAAGATATACTTGCTCCAGAACTTACCATCGTCCTCATGATATCTGTGGAGACTATGCTCGCCCGACTCTGAAATAGAACTGAGGCACGAGAAATTTACGAGCAAGAAGACTTCCTCAGAAAATGCCATGCAGGCTATCTCAGTGCCATAGAATTCCTGAAATCTAAAGGCAGAAATATCGTCGTCATCGACGGAGAGGGAAGTGTGGAAGATGTAGCAGAGAGGGTGAAAAATTCTTTTCCGATAAACTAAATCTGTCTCATCTGTTCTCGCAAAGCAAGAAGTATTCTTTTATACGGTTCGCTAATAAGCTTGCGTAAGTATTTATCATCATCTTTTGATGTGAGGTTGAGAAGTGTCTCAATGCTGACCTCTTCGAAATCGAGGCCACTTTCACGCTCAGTATTTCTGAGTATATCATCTAGAGCCATGCGTCGATCGAGGACGTAGGCTATGACAGTTCCATTATTCCATGATTTTGATACTGGATGGGGCTCATCATAGAATTCTGATATATTTCATAGAGGTATGATATCGCTTTCGGTGAAGATTGTTCCAGTTTCCTCTCTTCATTCCTTGACTGCAACTCTTGGTGCAAGTTCGACTATGTTTTTTCCTTGTAAATCTGCTAAAGCATCTGGTGCACAATTAATATGCCCTCATATAGTCGCATCGCGTCTTCCGTGACTTTTTGTTTTTATTTGTGTGAAAACTGAACCAGGTTTTTTTCCAGGTATCCATACATTCACATGACCATGACAGAGTCATTTTTCATGCGCTACCCTTCGGAGGGCAATATCAACTATAGTACCATTTTTTGGTTCAAATATGGGCAGATGTTCATCTTCCGGATAGTAGGGGGTGGTATTCATAGATAAATATTGTTATAGAGTATTTGTTCTGATATTGTGACCACTTAGATGCCATTGATTTCAGAGATATGCCAATGCTGTGAGAGAGCAGTTTTTTGGTGAGACTATATGTTCTAATTGTTCCGCAGCTCTGGCACTATCTTTTCAGTTTTCGCCGAGTACATAACTCACTTGCTGTCTGATAAAATCACAGTGATTAAATGCCATTATGTGAGCATGTGGAGATGTAGTGATTGTGTCTAAAAAAGCTGATCATCGAGCTTTTGCTTCACCGAGAGATTCATAGACAATATCCCCTTCAATTCTTTCTAAAATTTCATCCCAGGTCGTACCTTCTGGCGATTCTCAGTTGAGAGATAGTTGTTTTACCCAGGGTATAAACTTGTCTCTCTCATGGAGAAATATTTCCCGCATTTTTGAGGGCAAGGGTAGTGAGAGATAACCATCTATTTCTGCTGTGTTATTATTCACCTGAATAGTTGTCTCTCATTCATATCATTTCCAGGGTACAACTAGCTGATCATCCCCACTCATATCGAGTATATCATCCATATTTTCATAGTCGAGCAGTCTTCCTATAGATCTGATGAGAGTCTGTCTGGTTCTCCTAAATGGAGAGATAATAATTTGAGTCGGCATATTTTGACTATTCTTGTTCCAGGCTGATTCAAAGCTCATTCATAGATTATCGGCCTGTTCTTCTCATTCTAGATCTATATGTGGGCCATGTTCTCAGGTTTGTTTGTGTATTTCTATTAATCTCACAATGATATCGAGAAGTATTTGGTAATCGTCTTTTTCACGAGGATTCTTCGCGAGTTCTCCTCATGCAATCCTGTTGGCTGCATTGGAGAATGTCTTACCATGCCTGATATGAATAAGAGTTTTATCTCCTAGGAGTCCTTCCTGTTTTTTTCATAGGGCATGAGAGAGCCATCGAGGCATATGTGAAAATTGAGTAGGGTGTAGGGCTCAACCTTTTATCACAGGGGCGTTTTCTTCAGTTACAAAAGGGGGTGATGAATTCATAAAATAATTAAGTTAAATTCAGAAGGGGTTGCTAGCCCCTTCTTTGAAATATTTTTTAGATATTCCTGAGTGCTGCTTCTACTTGGTCAGCTATTTGCTGACGGACTATTCTCTCAAGTCCTGTTGATCTTCACTCATCCATGTCGTCTATAGGAGAGTCTGTACCGCCGAATGATTCTTTTGGAGTTTTCATAAAAATAAGATAAAGAATAAATATGTCTCTCAATGCAGTAATACTGAGTTTTAGTTAGGGAGGCTCCAGAGGAAAATAGGGTACAAAAAAGCGCTCAATTGAGCGCTTGTATATAGATATGATATGCGTGATAGTCCGCAGTGTTCTTCGCGGTTTTCCCGGTCAGTGTCATCCAGGTGATCAAAGGAGCTTTTTAATCATCTTGTAAACCATATTAAAATAATTGATTTATTTGTCAAATTATTTTCTCAGGAATAAAAAAGCACCCATGAGGGTGCTCTTTGAAAAGGAGAGAAAATTATTCAGCAGATGCTGGAGTTTCTTCTTCAGCAGGAGTTTCTGTTTCAGGAGTTTCAACAGCAGGTGTTGTTGTCTCTTCTTCTTCTACTGCTGTAGTTGTATCATCAGACATAATAGAATGGCTAGGAAATAAGTAAGGGGAGTATAGTGACTTCTCCAATTATCCTATTTATTATACCAGACATCCCTCAGATATGAGCTATCGCCATGTTTTATATTATTTCTTCTTCGGTAATCCCCACTGCCAGCGAGGTTTTTCACCTGTTTTGTACGCGATGAAAATGAGAAGAAGGGTGAGTATGATGATTGGTCCAGCGAAAGTCAGAAAATTGCTTCCTGAATCGGGATTGCCCGGAATAGGCTCTTCTACCATAAATGCGAGACTCAATACGAGTACGATGTAGAGGAGTGTCACGAGCCATCCCTGCCATGTCGCAGGTGTCCATCCCCAGCCGTAGATCTTGTTTTTGAACCAGAGTTTTTGAGGATTATCGTTGATGTAGTCGCGGTATTTTTGGAGCATGTATTTATTATATAGAAAAATTACTTTTTGCACTCCCCACACCCACACCACTTCGCAAGAGGAGTCTCTGAACATTTGCATTTTTTCGCTGTGCAGATATATCTGCCGAAGAGTACGATAGCATGATGCATCGTGCGTTTCTGTTCTTCACTCAGGAGCTTTTCGAGTTTTTTATCTGTCTCTTCTGGCGTGCGAGTTTTCACAATCCCCATACGATTCATCACGCGATGGATATGCGTATCGACCCCTATAAAGGGCATATCATAGAGATGGGAGAGGACGACTTTTGCCGTCTTCACTCCGACTCCTGGGAGCGTGCGGATGGTTTCGAGGGTGTGTGGGATTTTCCCATGAAATTCTGAGACGAGTTTCTCTGCTGTCATGAAGAGATGCTTCGTCTTCACGCGATAATAGTTCACGCCTCGGAGCATGATTTCGACTTTCTCGGGTTCGAGCCTGAGGAGATCGGCAGGAGTTTTCACCAGCTGGAAGAGTCTCTTTGTTGCTTTATTGACGCCTTTGTCTGTCATCTGAGCTGAGAGCATGACCGCTGTGAGGAGCTGAAATGGAGTCTCGAAATCCAGCTCAATCGTTTTTGTTGGATAGAGCTTGAAAATTTCAGTGAGTATTTCATCTCGCTCAGATTTTGTGCGGAGTTTCATAAAAATAGTATATTTAAAAACGCAGAAAAGGCACAGCATCCTTTTGTACTTTTTATGAAAAAAGTACCAAAATCATTCAGGACAACAAAACTCGCTATAAACTGTATTCGTTTTTATTTCTGTATTCATCCCGCTCAAACTGTGCACTTTGCCATTCAAGGCAAATCTCCTGTCCCGAAACCCCTTTTCTGTTTTTCTCCATAAATATCTTTTATTTGTAAAATCATTGCAAAAAATCGTCCTGCCTGCTATAATGAAAACAATGAAGAAAAAAATACAGCATCTTTTCTCTCACGAGAAATGAATCGCGTATACTCTGGTAGGGGTATTTTTTTTATTGCTGTGCCACACTTTACTCTTCTTCGGTCATCAATTTCTCGCATACCGCTATGATGTCCTCCATGAAGAAGCGACCAAAGAGGGGACACTTGTGACGATGTCGGCTGATTTTCAGATGATGCAGATGGCTGCGAGCAAGAGGAGTTTTCTCACGAGACCTGATGTGCTCATCCGTGAAATAGCGACACTGCATAACGGGGTACAGTCTCTGATGGGGCAATATCGTAATGATTTTTATCGTATGCACGATGCCATTGCTTCCAATATTCAGTCCCTGCGTACCATTCTCGAACTCGGCGAAGAGATAGTCTTCCCAGAGAGAGAAGAGGTCAGCCGTCGTGCCAACTATCTCGAGGGTCGTCTCAATATGAACAAGGATGAACGAGAGGAATCTCTCGAGGATCTCGTGAAGCTCTCGGGTGAGTATGTAGAAAAAGCATCCGAAGATATCGAACGAGCCAAAAAAATCCTGGTCATGGAGGATATCACATCACTCAAACATGAGATTACTTTTCTCGATTCTATCTATCGTGTGAGTGGTGATACCACACTTGTATTTGACGCGAAAACTTTTAACAAGCTCTATCAGGAATCATTTTCCGAGAATAAATTAACACAAAAAGCAGATGAGCTCAGAGCTGCGTGGACGACTCTCTCAAATCTCCTCGATCCCTATCGCATAGAGTCTCGCGAGATTCGTCGTATTGCACGAGAAAAACGAGCAGATATCGTCGCTGAGGAAGCAAAAAAATGGATAGATAAGGAGCCACCAGAGCCACCATTTTTTGATATTTATAATCAGATATTTGTCTCACTCAAAGAGCAGATGATGTATGTCTACGAGGATGGCGATCTCATCATGTCCACACCGATTACTAGTGGTCGTCAAAATTATGAGACTGTTCGAGGGACATTTAAAATCTATACAAAACAGCGAAACAAACTCATGAAGTCTCCATTTCCTGATGAGGAGTATGAGCTATGGGTGGATTATTGGATGGGATTCTACGGTGCCTATGGTATCCATGACACCTGTAATTCGCGTGATTGCTGGAGGACGAAATATGGGTGACCAAGCTATATCTATAATGGTAGTCATGGATGTATCAATACTCCGTACAATGCTGTGAGATTTATCTACAATTGGGCAAAAATTGGGACAACAGTGCATGTGAAATAATGCAAAGCATTATTTAATGAAGGCTCTAGACTAGCAAACATTACTTCATACAATGTTTGCATATGATTAAATACAGTAAATTGAGTCAATACAAAGTTGAAAGAATTTTTTACAATTTTTTTCATGATTTTACAGCCACTCAAACATCCTTAATTTTGTCTCTGAATCGTAATACAATCAATCTGTGGTACAGGAGATTCAGAGAGGCAATTGTTCGTTCGAGTATCCTTGAATCAAAAGAGTATGGAGAGTTTGAAGTTGATGAGAGTTACTTTGGAGCTAAGAGAGTACGATGAAAGAGAGGAAGATGAGCAGCAGGAAAGACTCCAGTATTCTGATTACTGAAGAGAGATGGGAGAGTACATGTGAGTATTGTTCCTGATTGTAGTCGTGAATCACTTTTGCCCATCATACAAGGGAAAATACTTGAATGATCCACCATACATTCTGATGGTTGGAGAAGCTATGATGGTCTGATTCTGAACGGATATGATCATTACAGAGTATTTCATTCAGAGAATGAATTTGTACGAGGCAAGAGTCATGTGAATTGAATAGAAGCCTTCTGGAGTTTTGCTAAAAGAAGAATGAATAAATTCAATGGTATTTCACAAGAGACATTTCACCTCCACTTGAAAGAATGTGAATTTCGGTATAATTACAAAAATTATCGTGATGCTAAAGTGATAGTTTTTAAGAATTTGCTAGTCTAGAGCCTAATGAAAAATTAATAATGAATAATGAAAAATGATGGACTCATGTAAAGTAAATTCCATCTAATTTTTGTATTGTATTTAGAGTCCGGCAATCAGGAGCTCCTGTTCTATAACTCGTGCTAGATCAATAGTGGCATCGTGCGAATTGATGTATTCTATATCGTCTGTGTCTTTTTCACTTTTCTTGAGATGAAATTCACGAGAGATATTATCGAGATTAATTATTTTATCCTCTATTCCTTCACTTGGTATAGTGATAGTAGTTGTGATTTTCTGGAGTAGGCAATTAATCCCATAGTCCTCGCGTATCAGCTTCACTGACATGATGAGACTCTCCGTGCAGACGAGGTCTTCCCAGATATCCTCGGGGATATCCTGCTCAAATTCAAATTCGAGCATACTTCACACTGGCTGAGGGAGGAGAGAGGAGATGTCTATCGTGAAGAGTGACATGCCTAAAAGAAATACTTAATCTTATCACTCGCAGGGTGGTTTCGGAGTTTTTGCAGTGTCTTTGCTTCAATCTGTCGAACACGCTCACGGGTGACACCGAATTCTTTTCCGACTTCTTCGAGAGTGTGGACTTCACCACCATCGAGACCGAAACGCATGATAACAATTTTTCTCTCACGAGGCGTGAGGAAATCGAGCATGTCATAGAGGTTGCTTTTGACCATGTGCATATTCGCCGCATCATCCGGTTTTTCATATTTATCATCCTGGATGAAGTCGCCGAGCGTTGTATCTTCTTCTTTTCCAACGGGTGTATCAATAGAGAGGATATCTTGGCTAATACGCATAATCTGTCTCACCTTCCTGACATCCATCTCGAGTTCAGTTGCGAGCTCTTCGATGAGGGGCTCACGATTGAGCTCCTGCGTCATCATACGATAGGTGTAGTTGAATCGGTTGATTGTCTCGGTCATGTGGACAGGGACACGAATAGTCCTCGATTGGTCAGCGATAGCTCGTGTGACACCTTGTCGAATCCACCAGGTTGCATAAGTCGAGAATTTGAATCCTTTTTCTGGATCAAATTTATCAACTGCACGGAAGAGACCAACATTTCATTCCTGAATCAAGTCGAGGAGACCGAGACCGCGACCCATATATTTCTTTGCAATAGAGACAACGAGACGGAGATTTGATTCTGCGAGTTTTTTTCGAGAAGCTTGGTCACCCTTTTTGATGAGACGACCGAGTCGGACTTCTTCATCACCATCGATGAGAGGGTATCGACCAATTTCATTGAGATACATGCGGATAGAGTCATCAGAAATCTCAGAGAGATCGATGAGTTCTTGTTTGTCTTCTTTGGTTGTTTCAAACAGATTTTCACGATCGAGATTATCCACGAGCTCTATCTCCATCTGCATCAGGACATTATATATCCTATCGAGGAGCTCGATATCTTCTTCTGCTTTTGGGAGGACGCCCATGAGTTCATCCTGACTGATTTTTCCTTCGACTTTTCCTTTTTTGAGGAGGTCTTTGACCAGTTCTGGGAGATCCTTCACGAGCTCTTCGGGGAGACTCGTATCGATAAAGGTATTAAATCATTTTCCTACACGACGGCCGTCTTTTTCTCGGTCGACATTGAGTCGAGAACCCTGAGATTTTGGTCCCTTCTCACGGAAAAATGGCTCACCATCTTCTATTTCTTCTTCCTCTTCTTCCTCTGCTTCTTTTATATCCCCATCAAAATCATCATCGTCATACGAATTCTTATTTTTCTTTGGACTCTCATCCCAACCCATATCATCTTCATCGTGAAATGTTGGTGTTCTGGGGATGACTTTTTTGGGCTCATCGACAATGAGATTATCGAGCTGCACCTCCTCGACTATATTTTTTTTGTCGGATTGTTTTGTTTTTTTTGGTGAAGGCATAGGACTTAGATGAGTTTATGTTCTCGTGCGAGCTTCAGGAGTTCCTGGAGTTTTGGGAGATCGCTCGCGTATTTTTTTTGGAGTTTACGAAAATTTGTCTGGTTTATTCCCCAGATGAGTTCACGGAATTCGAGGAAGAGTTTTTCAGTGGTTTTGCCATGAGAGAGCTCTTCGAATCTGAGTTCGTGACTTTTGATACTATCGCTATCGAGCGTTCCTGCTAAGAGAGCAGCTATTTGTCATGCATGTTCATCAGAGAGTACTTCGTCCTGGAACAGGCATTCACGGAGAAAAATCTCACGGCCTTCTCGTAGACCAATAATATAGGTGACGAGGTATTCAGGTCCAGACGGTAGAAGTGATGGAGACACATCAACAGGTGGTCTCTTCTGACCACGAACAGCTCTATTGTATTCAGAGTAGAGAGTTTGCAAGCTCATATCGAGTTTTTTTGAGAGGAGTCTGAGAGCTTGATCTATTTCGACATTTCCATGAAGTGCGAGGATGTGTTTTATGACTTCATCGAGGAGTCATTTTTTCCCTTGATTCGTGCTGATATCATGTTTTGATGCACCTTCTTCGATGATAAAAGAAATCGCCGGGACGGCATCACGAATACTCGCAGAAAAGTCTCAACCAGACTTCAAAAATTCATCAGGGTCCTTTGCCTCTCAGATATTTATGACATAGATGTCGACGGGTTCATTTTGGAGATTTTCTATCGAGCGAAATATCGCTTGTTTCCCAGCACTGTCACGATCGAGACAGAGATAGACCTGGTTTGTGAGTCGGCGTATGAGTCGTATGTGGGATTCTGTGAGAGCTGTGCCACTGATGCCGACGACGAATTCATAGCCGCTCTGATGGAGACTAATAACATCCATTTGTCATTCGACGACGATGACCTTTTTTTCTTTTTGAATCGGATTTTTGGCATGATTGATGCCGAACAGGACATCAGATTTATGAAAAATAAGTGTCTCAGGAGAGTTCACATATTTTGCTTCATCACTTCCATTCTTCAATGTCCTCCCAGAAAATGCTATAACCTCTCCACGATAATTGGTAATAGGAAAAATCACCCTCCCAAAAAATCTATCCTTGTATTGAGAGACAAATATACCACTATCCATGATGATTTTTTCTGTGAATCATTTTTTCTTCATCGACTCAAACATTTCTCTCGGGTCAGAGCTATAGCCGATTCACCACTTTTCCACTGTCTCGGGTGTGATTCATCGCTTCGCGAGATAATTTCTCGCCTCGAGTCATTCTGGTTTTTGGAGTTCTTGTTTGTACCACTCGGTCGCTGCTGCGTAGAGCTTTACGAGCATGGATTTCTCATCTGCTTTTCCATCCTGAATTGTATCTGTTTTGAGTTCGACACCGGCTCTCTTCGCCAGTATCTGCAGTGCTTCACGGAATTCTATTTTTTCGAGGAGCATCAGCATGGTGAGTGGTCCTCCTCACTGATTTGTCGCGAAGCAGTAGGCTATTTGTTTTGCAGGGGAGACGACGAACGACGGTGTCTTCTCGGGCTTGAAAGGGGAGAGTCATTTCCAGTTTGCACCAGATTTTTTTAACGGTACATATTCTCGTATCAGTTCTACGATATCGATGCGTGATTCTATGTCAGCAACGAGAGTGTTATTCATAGATGATTTGGAAAAAGAGCGATCCTAGAGTTGGTAGAGTAATAGTGACGACGAGGAGGAACCAGATGAGCGTGTCAGTATTGACCCCATATCGGAAGAGAATCGACGCAGAGAGTATAATCATTGCGAGATTGATAGCAACGAGTCCTATAAATCCAGGGTGTGCCCGGAGCCATGACATTTTTCCTGAAGCAACATGAATACCTCATTTATTGGTTTTTTTGAATCCAAAATTATTCCAAAATATCGCGAGGAAAACAGCCCTAAAGATTGTGACTGTGAGTGAGGCAGAGGCGAGTACCGCGAGCCATGCTTCTTTTAATGTAATATGCATCCTATCACGGTAGATAGAGATAGTCGAGAACATCAAGAAGAGGACATAAAAGAGCGTCAGAAGAGCAAAGTCATACGGCGCTTCAAAACTATATGACTCGTAGATAAAATAGCTCCCAAACAAGAGAATCAAGAGGTAGAAAGGGTAGAGAATCATCTGTCCCCATCCTATCCAGCCAAACAGGTATTCAAATCGTTGCATCGGTGTGAGATGAGAGCGAAAAAATATCTTTTTCCAGTGCGTCTTGAATATCATCATCGCTCCATACGCCCAGCGGAATCGTTGCTTCTTGTACTCTTCGAAATTTCTCGGAGGGAGTCATTCACCAAATATATGATCTACATAGATAATTGTTCGGCCATGGGCAAGTATTCTCAGACCCAGTTCAGAGTCTTCACAGATAAAACCATTACACCATTTCTCTGATTCGAGGACATCGCGTCGTAGGAGACACATTGTCCCGTTCATGATGACGGCATTTGAGGCATTTCTGATAATCATGCCCTGTTTGTAGAAGAGATCGAGCTCGTAGCACATGATTTTCTGAAAAGCTGTTGCCCCATCACGATTATTTGCTTGAGGGCACTGAATAGCTGCTATTTTTTCCTCGTCAAAGAGTGATATAGTCATACGCAGCCAGTCCGGATGGACACAATAATCAGCATCGAGGAGTCCGATGATTTCTGCTCGAGGATCAGTGAGCTCGAGAGCCTTGTTCAGAGCTCCTGATTTATATCACTCGAGAGAATCAAAATGATAAAAACGAATGCGAGGATCACCGAGTTCTTGGACAAATTTCTCAACTGGTCTCCATATATTTTCATCGCGTGTATTATTTTCTATGATGACGAGTTCATAATTTTTGTAGTCGAGATTTGTCACACTTTTTATCGTGCGAATGAGCATCTCAGGTTCTTCGTTATAGCTGGGTATATGGAGAGAGACAAATGGCTCTTCACGAGAAAAAGGAGAGAGATTTTTGTAAGTGATATGATGCTGTATATGCCCACGGCCTATGATCTTGAGATAATCTCTGAGCTGATAGAGTATGCCCATTATAGGCAGGAGCATGAGAGGCACATTTATCCAGAATTGGGGGAGATAGAGATAGTGTCCTATCCACGCTTTGTAGGCTATCATCACGAGAATATTTATCAATCCCAGGAGCGTGAGAGACCCCCAGAAGAATGCTCGAAATCTCAGGTGTCCACCGAACCATCCGAATATGATACTGACTGTCAGAAATATCAAACTCGTCGCGAGCCCAATATCAGAATCTATATTGAGAAATTTTGTCAGACGATAGACCATATCTCCCGAAATAATATCGTCTATTTTTGTAGCATATTTTTCTGGGATTTTATTGACAACAGCATCAACACTATTGGCTATACCACGAACCATGAACGAGCTGCCGTAGAGCGAGAGAGGTCCTGAGAGGGAGAATTTTTCTCGTCATTTGTCATCAAAGACACCAAATGATCCACCAGCATGTTTCTCGCTCCCAAATATTTTCCATGGTTGATCAAATGCTTCGATGATATTGTATCGGATTTTTCGACCTTCTAAGTATTTTGTGATAGTTCTGACATAGGTTGCTTGTGTCAGGAGATTTGCTTCTGCTCATCCACGATTGACACCATTTGATGGCCAGCCTGTTTCAGCGACGATAATTTCCTTATCGGGGAAGAGTGTTTGCATAAAATTATAATCACCCTCTAGGTATTCGACTCATTTTTCTACTGGTACATTGTTCCAGTATGGGAAGACATGTATTGCGATAAAATCTGAGAGTTCAGCGAGTTTTCTCTGTTCATTCCAAGTAGAGACGATTTCTCCTGTTGAGACAGGTTTACTCGTTTTGGTTTTTGCGTATTTCAGATAGAGATACAGATATTTCGGCGAAATAGTTTCAAAAAAGAGTGCCTCGTTTCCTATGAGTAGATGTGTGACAGAAGGGTATTTTTCTGCGACAGTCAGTGCGAGCTCTAGGTCCTCCATGTTTTCCATGAGATCTGGGCTAATCCAGACACCGACGATGACTGTGAGTCAGTATTTCTGTGCTATTTCTGGGACACGATCCATACCATGAAGAGTTGTATAGATGCGTACACAGCGAAATCGTTCTGCTATGATAGCGAGGTCGGCATCAATAGTTTCTGGTGTGACAAATGTTTTATCATCATTGAGAGTGTATTCATCACGATAGGCACTATAGCTCACACAGTCGAGACTCTCAGAAGTAGGCTTGACGGTATGTGGACGATCGAGATATCCCCACCAGCTCGTGTTGGCTATGAGTAGGGCTAGGAGAAGTATGTATTTTGAGAAGCGTTTGTTGAGCACGGGATAGATGAACTGAGAGAGTATAATTTGAGTTTTTCTAGAAAGTATGCGAATTATAGTAATTTTATTTTTATTTCCAGAAGACTTCACTTCCCGCTAATTTATCTATACTCATCTCTATGTACAGAACAAATATTCGCAAAATTCTCAACGCTCTTATTACCACACTTCATGTGATTCTCTTCACAGCTATGGTGGCCATTGGTCTCTTATCTCTGTTTCGTCCTGACATAATGAGAGAGATTATTGACTGGATGTGAGTACAGATCAAGTCTTGGTGAAACTGGAATTATATCATATTGTTTTTCGTAGCCATGATAGAATCCTTTCCATTTGTCGGCGTTGTTGTTCCTGGTATGAATCTCATGATTTTAGTTGGTGGTTTCTTTGTAGCAAAACAGTGGGATATATTTCCTCTCGCAGCATTTCTCGCGATGACCGGAGCCTGTCTCGGCAACGCTCTAGGCTATTTCATGGGACGATATGGACATCCTGATACGATGAAAAAATATGGAGCATTCTTCTGAGCTGGACCGAGAGAGCTCGCTTGGCTCGAGAAGCAAATACACAAAAATTGATTCTGGTTTATCGTGGGTGGCAAATTTCACAATCTCCTCCGAGCATTTATTCCCTATATTGCCTGAGCACACAAGATGGCATGAGTCCGTTTTTGGTTTGCAAATATTTTTGGATCTTCACTTTGGGCTGTCTCTATTCTCTTGGTGTGAGTTTTTGCCGTCGAAAATTACGAGGTCATTCTCCAATACCTCAGTTACATCATTCTCGCGATTATAGCGGGAGCAATTATTATATATTATTCTAAGAAAAAATAATGCAGAATATTCTGAACTACATAGTTGTGTTATGAGGTTCTGGACTGACGATGTTGATTTTGACCTATAGTATTTTCTGGCTATTTCGTCGCTGGTGAATAGTCGACAAGCCCCACCTCTATCCACATGAAGAGGGGAGAGGTCCTCTCCCATATCCAGGAGGAATTGTCCTCATCATCAATCTCCTCCTCTGGTCTCCCTGGATTCTGCAGTCTGTTTCTGACGGTGATGTCAAAAAGACTATATATGTCCTCATTGCAGGACTTCTGACGAGTCTCATCATGGCATGGGATGATCAGAAGCGTTCATTGCATCCACTTTTTCGATTGATATTTCAGATTGCTTTGTGAGCCTTCTTCGGCCTCACTGCTATCAAGATAGGTTATGTCAGCAATATATTTGGAGGTATTATTTCTCTCGATACCTTTGAGGCGCTTCAGTGGACTATCGGTGCAAAAACTGTCTATCTCATCCCACTTGTTGCGACTATCATCTGGTATGTTCTCGTTATGAATGCTATTAACTGGAGTGATAATGGTCGCGCGATGACCTCGAGTGTGAGTCTGGTAACACTTGTTATTTTAGCTGGACTTTCTCTCAAGCTCTACCTCACTGATACGACGATTGCTTCGCAGAACAATTCTCTCTTTGTATTGTCATTTCTCACGATTCTCATTCCAACTCTCTTTGTATTCTGGCGTTTTGATGTCCGACGAGCCTGTATAGTAGGAGATGCGGGGTCCATGTTTCTCGGATTTATGATAGCAACACTCTCCATCGTCTCAGGGGGCAAGATAGCGACAGCGTCCATCGTACTCGGCATATACTTCATCGATGCTTTTTATGTCATCCTCGGACGGATACGAGCTGGTAAAAATCCTATGAAGGGAGATCTCACTCATCTGCACCACCGGATGGCAGAGCAGGGGATAGACTACCGTCATCAGCGGTATATCGTTATGATACTTTCTTTTTTCTTCGGTGTTGGTGCTATTTTTCTCGATACTTGGTGAAAAATCATCCTCTTCGGTAGCATCATCACTATAGTTATCTATATATCACAAATTGCCAAAACACTCGAGACGATGATGAGGAAAGATAAATAATTATTAGAGGAGATATTTCTCGATAAATTTTCTCTCACTCTCGTGTTTCATTTTTTGTGGGGACTTTTCGAGCTCGACCCACATAATTGCTTCATCACGAATATTCGTCATGGTTTCACCATGCTTCATCGAGAAGAACAGTATCTTCTTTCGTCTGATTCTGTCTCTGATGGTGGCTATTTGTTCTCAGAGCGCTACATTTTGTATACCAGTCTCTTCACGAAATTCCCGCAGTGCGGCATCTGCGAATGATTCTCATCGCTTTACTTGTCACTTTGGGAGCATATAGCTCCCATCTCTGTGAAGGACGCAGAGGATCTCTCGTTTTCATTTTCTCTCTCGTATAGATATACCACCAGCACAATCATCGAGCCAGAAAAATGATGCAATTTTTTTCTTCCAGACTTCGAGTGTTTTCTGTCTTTTTTTGATTGTTTTCATGGTCCTCATTATAGGTGTTTTAGGGAAAAATGAAAAAAATTTGCATAACGACATATTTTATTTATACTCCCGTCACTTTCGTCATATTGCGAGGGGGCGTAGCTCAGCTGGTTAGAGCGCCTCCCTGTCACGGAGGAGGTCGCGGGTTCGAGTCCCGTCGCTCCCGCCAGATTTGCTCTTGAGCAAATTAGAAAAAGAGAATAGTAAAGAAAAACAATGGTATTCTTTTCATTCTCCGGGCGTACTCCCTCATCAATTGATAAAAGTAATTGTGAGAGTCGAAGGATAAGTTTAAAATGATTTTAATAATCCATTCTTTTACTTTTTCTTCTACTTCTTACTTCCCCCTTGGGGTCTTAGCTCAGTTGGCTAGAGCGCCTCGCTTGCACCGAGGAGGTCAAGGGTTCGACTCCCTTAGACTCCACCAAATTCGCTTTTAGCGAACAGAAAAAGGTAATAGAAAAAGAAAAACAGTGGAATTGTTTTTTTATAAATCCTCTCTTTTTACTTTTACTTTTACTTTTACTTTGTAATTTTTTTTTATGACAGGCTCAGGAAAAAGACCCAGAAATAAAATCTACATAGTCAGTAAACGCCGTGCGATTACTGGTGACAAGATTACAAATGCAAAAAAGACTTACGAAAAACTCGTTCGTCGCGAAGCACATGAAGGTAAAACTGCATGGCTCGTTGATGCTATGTCAAAAGCTGTCGCTCGTCTCAAAAAGATGGGTCTTGCAAATTATATCAAAAACTAATTTCTACTCCTATGGTACGCCTCTCATGATCACGACATCGGAAACTTCGCGCAGCGCTCGTACGCATCGAGAAAAAAGTCCGAAAAGCAAAAAAGAAGAAGTAATCAAAAAATCATTTGAAATATACTTCTTTTCCCTATAATACCCCTACTTTTTAATTCCTTTATTTTTCTCTTATGGCTGATTTTCAAAGAACAAAGCCACATGTTAATGTTGGTACTATTGGTCATATCGACCACGGTAAGACAACTCTTACTGCTGCCCTCACCGCTGTAGGTGGTTCAGGCGTATCATATGCTGACATCGCAAAAGGTGGTACAGCTCGTGCTGGTTCTGATAAGATTATTACAATCTCAACTTCTCATGTAGAATACGAATCTCCTCTCCGTCACTACGCTCATGTTGACTGTCCTGGTCATGCTGACTATGTCAAAAACATGATTACTGGTGCTGCTCAGATGGACGGTGCTATTCTCGTAGTTTCTGCTGTTGATGGTGTCATGCCTCAGACTCGTGAGCATGTTCTCCTTGCTTCTCAGGTTGGTGTTGCTCGTATCGTCGTATTCCTCAACAAGTGTGATATCGCTGATCCAGAGCTCACAGACCTCGTTGAAATGGAAGTTCGTGAACTCCTCTCAAAATATGGTTTCGATGGTGACAACGCTCCAGTCGTTCGTGGTTCTGCTTTCACAGCTCTCCAGAATCCTACTGATCCAGAAGCTTCAAAAGGTGTTCGTGAACTCCTCGATGCTCTCGATAGCTATATCCCTGAGCCTACACGAGAACTCGACAAGCCATTCCTTATGTCTATCGAAGATGTATTCTCAATCAAAGGTCGTGGTACTGTCGCTACAGGTCGTATCGAACAAGGTATCGTCAAGGTCAATGATGAAGTAGAAATCGTCGGTATCCGTGATACACAGAAATCTATCGTCACTGGTGTTGAGATGTTCAAAAAATCACTCAATCAAGGTCAAGCAGGTGATAACGCAGGTCTCCTCCTCCGAGGTATCGAGCGTGAACAGATCGAGCGAGGTCAGGTCATGGCGAAGCCAGGATCTATCAAACCACACAAGAAATTTGAAGCTGAAGTCTATGTCCTCAAGAAAGAGGAAGGTGGACGACACACTCCTTTCTTCAAGGGTTACAAACCACAATTCTATTTCCGAACAACTGATGTGACTGGTTCTATCGAACTCCCAGCAGGTGTAGAGATGGTTATGCCTGGTGACAATATCAAATTTGTTGTTGAACTCGGTTGTGGTATCGCTATGGAAAATCAACTCCGATTTGCTATCCGTGAAGGTGGTAAGACTGTTGGTTCTGGTATTATTACAAAAATCCTCGACTAATTATGACTGCTACTCGCGCCAAAGCAAAAACTGCTCCGAAGAAAAATGCTGCTCCCAAAGCTGCTAAAACTACATCTAAGAAAGCTCCTCTCAAAGAAGCAAAAGTATCAAATACTTCTCGAAAGGAAACTCTCAAGATTTCTGTGAAGGCTTTTGAACACCGTGTTGTTGATGAGGCTGTGAAAAAAATCGTCAGTGCTGCAAAGGATACAGGCTCTCAAACTGTGGGCCCTATTCCTCTCCCAACAAAGATTGAAAAATTCACACTCAACCGCTCAACATTCGTCAACAAAAATGCTCGTGAACAGTTTGAGATTCGTCGTCACCGACGACTCCTGCTCATCAACGAGCCTACTCCAGAGACTCTTGAAACTCTTCAGAAGCTCAATCTCCCTTCAGGAGTTGGTGTAGATATTGCTATCGTAGCAGCTGCCTAATTTATTACCTTTCTCACTATGCCACGCGTTTGTGTTTATACATGAAAAATTACCGGAACTGGTAATAAAGTTTCTCACTCTGTCCGCCGTACAAAGCGTAATTTTATGGTGAATCTTCACTACAAAAATATCAGAGATCCTCGAGATGGTATGATATACCGTCTTCGTCTCTCAGCTGCTGCTATCAGGACTATGAGCAAAAAAGGTGTTGTTGCCTTTCTTCAAGACTTTGGTCTCTAGAAAAATTTCATAAAAAACGCTCCGAAAGGGGCGTTTTTTCTTGCGCGAATACAAATACTCCTATAATCACCTTGCTCCCTGTATGTGCCCGCGTAGCTCAGTGGAAGAGCAGTAGCCTTCTAAGCTAAAGGTCGTAGGTTCGATCCCTACCGCGGGTACCAGTTTTTGCGAAGCAAAAACAGTAAAAGAAAGAAGAAAAAGTAAAAAGAGCGGATTTTTATAATTCCATCCTTGTACTTATACTGTCGACTTCGTCGACTCGCCCAGGTGGTGAAATGGTAGACACGCAGGTTTCAGAAGCCTGTTCCGCAAGGTGTGAGGGTTCGAGTCCCTCCTTGGGCACCATAAAACATAAGACGAACCCGTTGCCACTCACTTCGTTTTACTGTATCCTCGCTTGCTCGGAGTAAAACTTGTTCCGATTCGAGTCCCTCCTTGGGCACCAAATTGAGAGATTCTAAAAAATAATATTGAGACCACATTATCAATGAAAAAGGTATTTATCATTCATGGTTTTGAGGGGAGTCCAAATGGGGGTTGGAGACCTTGGCTCATGGGAGAATTGGAGAAGCATGATATTTATGCATGTGCTCTCTCAATGCCAAATCCAGAAAATCCTGTATGTCCTGAATGGATAGCAGAAATTTCACGACATGTAGATCAAAATAATAATGATGAGGTATATCTCATTGGTCATTCGCTTGGCTGACCAGCTATTTTGAGATACCTCGAAATAACTAATGCAACAAACATTTCTGGCGTTATTCTAGTCTCTTCTCCTTCAGAAAAAAATAATAATCCTAAAATAGATGGTTTTCTGCAGAGCGAATTTGATTTTGAAACAATACGGTCTCATTGCCCAGTCTTTACAATTATTCATTGAGATAATGATCCACTTGTTCCTCTCCAGAATGCCATATTTTTATGAGAAAAGTTGTGATGTGATGTTATAGTTGTTGAGAATGGAGGTCATCTCAATGGATCAGCTGGATGGTTCACTCTGCCACAGTGCCTCCAATCTCTCCTTCAGATGATACAAAGAGACTAAAATATTATGCAAAAATACCAGTCACTCCATGCTCTAGCTACTGAACAGATTTCTAGAAATATTGTTCAGCTCGAGGAGGGATATTTATTACAAGCGGGAGGTCATCAATTTGCGAGTTTTTGGACACGAGATTTTTGTTGGAGTGTGCCGGGGCTTCTCTCTATCTGACAGGATGTTGTCGTGCGAGATCATCTTTCAGTACTTTTGAGATACATTCATCCAGAGAAATATATCATTCCGAGACTTCTCGATACAGGGTCGGGACAGTGAAGAGTGGTAGCTCACACAGTTGGTCGCTTTTTGGGTTTGCCGTATTTTTATTCCAAACAAAAACATTCATCAGTACGCCCAGAATATACCGGCGAACATGGAACAGGGACGATAGATGCCAATATCCTCACGCTCATAGCTAGTGCCGAGTATATCACTCATTCTCATGACTCTGCTTGGCTCGAGAAACATCGCGAGACTCTTGCTCAGTCCTACGAGTATTATCGGGATAAGATGGACAGTAGGAGACTCATTATACAGCCCTCATACAGCGACTGGCAGGATAGTCTGGCGCGATCAGGGTATACCAGCTATACAAACCTCCTACACCTCTTGTTTCTCCTGAAATATGCTCATATACTTGGTGTCGAACCACTAATTCAATGAGATATACTCAGAGACAATATTCTCAAGACTTTTTATGATGATAGCTCGGGACTTCTCTATGCTCGAGAAGGTGATGTATTTCATGATCTCGATAGTCAGCTCATAGCTCTCAAAATAGAGGATATAATAGAATGGGATGATTTCGTTCAGAGCTCCTTGTTCAATCAGTCTATACCTGGTCGAGTCTCCCTGTGAAATGCTTCTCCTGTGAGTTGGACTTGTCGACTTGTATGACTTGGTTCGTATCACAAACAACTTCGCTGGAGCTGGATCATGGGAGAGACTGCTCGAGCATGTGTCACCAATAATCAGAGAGAAAGGGCAGAGGAAATACTCTCACTTCTTGAGCAAATGGCTCTCAGGGATGGAACAATAGGTGAGGTATATGATAACCAGGGGAGACTCTTTGAGAATCTCCTGTATCGTTCTGAGACACCCTTCTCTTGGTGATGTGCAAAGATTTTAGAAGCTCTTCAGTCCTATCACAACAACTAGTCGAGATATCCTCGGCGTATCATGATAAAGGCTATACCAGAGGCGATAAAGAGTGCGAAGAATATAATCATTTCAGGACCAGTGGGTACTGCTACGCTATCAGAGAAAGCACCTTCACCAGTGAAATCACCATTCTTACAGATACCTCGTACTTTGAAATCAGCATAAGTCACTTCTTTTGAGCTTAAATTAATATCAACACGGAATTCAGTTCGAGTGATTTCGTCTATCATGGCAAATTCACCAGAAGAATCTTTTCTGTATACCTGGTAGGCCACTGCCTCCTTGAGATTATCCCATCGTATCATAGAGTAGGATTCATTGACCCTGTCGACGCGTATGCCACTGACTTTATCAATAAAACAGGTTGGAGCCGCATCGAGAGCAATAGTGAATGTCTGCTCATCAGAATTGACCGGAGTTTCTTTTTTCTCTTCATCGAGAGCAATAATAGTTGAGAAGTACTCACCAGCTTCTACATTTGGTATATACCAAGTATAGGTGATGCCTTCTTTGATTTCACTTTTTTCAAAGGTTATGACTTCTTTTGTGTATTTGCCAGTTTCTGTACCATATTTGATTTTGAAGTATTTGATTTGATCGAGGTCGGGTTTGAGTTCGAAAGTGAATTTTACTTTCTTGTCAGGAGTAGTTTCTATTTTGATGTTTTCAAATGCAGCAGTAATCGTTCGAAATTTTGTCATGTCTTTTTGTTCAGCCTTCACCCCGAGCTGTGTTTCGAGGACAGCTGTAGCCTTGAATTCTCATTCAAATTCTGAAGTCTTCATGACCCCAGTATAGGTTCAGAGCTTGTTTTTGTCTTCTTGAAGAGTAGCAGTCTGATCACCGACTTTGACTTGTACGACTTTGAGATTTGGGTCACCGACAGCAACAAAGGTGATACTACTTCCTGCGAAAAATTCATCTCCTTCCTTGATAGTGAGAGAGGTAAGTTTTGGAACCTCTGTACTGAATTTGATTGTCACAGGTGCTGAGGTACCAATAACTGCACCAGTACCATCGAGGACTTCTGCCACGAGGACATTATCACCAGCTTTGAGGTTATCTACAACGACCGAGAAGTTTCCACTTACATCAGTCTGAGCTGTTTTTACTTTAGTTCCATTGAGCTTGATATTGATAGAGCTCGTTGGTTTTGATGTACCATTTACAGGCACTGTTTTTGTTGAAACAGTAGTATTTGTTGCGGGCTCTTTGATGACGATATCGGATTTTGCAGGTGGATTCGCATCTTTGGGTACTGCTGTCACTTCTACTATTTTTTCTATACCACCGCCAGGACCATCGAGCTCAAAGACGACAAGCTCATATTTACCCGCTTTTTTGAGCGTGAATCATTTTTGAAAAGTATGTGTACCCTGATCAGAGAGAGTGAACTGATATTCTCCATCCTCAAAAGGCAGAACGACATCAGCAGGGTTACTATTTGTATCAAAAAAGATAGTTCCTTCGTATTTATCATATTTTTTGCCAGCTTCATTGAGCGCAGTGACAGTCATATCAAATGCTTCATTGACGATGACTTGTGATGGAACAGTGATTTCAAAATCATTGAGCTCTGTTTCTGTAGCCTGAGCCACAGCTACTATTGGCGATAATTGCGCGAAAAATATGGCAATGAGAGTGAGGTAGGAGAGAATGCGATTCATAGAGTACTATTTCTACTCTCTAGACTATCCGATTTAGCCCATAAATACAATATATTTTACCATTATTGCACTTGACGAAAACATGTATATTGCATGATTATACCTAGAGGCAACGGAGTATTTCTCCTGACATCAATTCGAGAGAATTTTTGAGAGTCATAGTTTGTGCCTTTTGTTGGATAGTATGAGCTTCTATTATTGCTCCGATTTGCCTATCGAGAGCTGTCAGAGGCTTCTTATCTGACATGAGAAAGAGCATATCTTCATTGAGAATGGCAGACTGGATTGGTTTGATCTCGTCAGGTGATGCGAATTGTTCGAGGATCTTTGTATAGGCTTTCTGCATTTTTATGAGATAGTCACCTTGGGAAAATCCCCCGAAACATGTGATTTGGTAATAACCAGAAAGAATCGTATAGACGAGCATTCATGAGGGGATGAGTCGTCATGCTGTGAGATGTTCTGTGAGAGAGGATGCTCGGAGTTGCACCACGAAATGTTTATCTACGGTGATGAGTGTCTCACCTTCCCGCCAGAGTGCGTGACGATTATTCTCCTCATCGAGATGCCAGAAGAGATAGGTTCAACGGCTGCTTTTTCTCTCAAAACAACAAGAGATACCATTGAAATATTCTTCTATAAATGGTTGAATCTCAATACCTGTCAGGAGTTCTGTGATGATTGTATTTCTGCCGAGATGATCTATCAGTATCTCTCGTACCAATTCTTCTACGCCAAGAGGTATAAACGGGGGTGAATCTGGGAACATATGAGACCACCAGATATGATTGAGTCGAGTGATTTGAGATGAATAGAATTCTTCTCAGAGTACATCCTCGCGCAGGACAAAATCATTCAGAAAAAGTTGGACCTGTGAATACTGTTCTCTGGTTATCATCTCGTCATGGAGATATGTATCTATGCGAGGAAAAGCATGATGTTTAATGTCTTCTCTTGTGTAGCCTGATAGGCCAAAAACCGGACACATCCTCTTATTCGATCAGAAAAAGGGGATATGGAGATAAGACTGTGAAGCATTCGCTCCATCGCCATGAAATACGAGTCCACGAGGATATGAAGAATTATTGAGACTGACATGGCTCGTACAGAGATTGATAATCGCTTCACTCGGATTCACGAGTCCTCTCAGAATCGTTGATTGCCAAAAAAATGGATGACCCATTGGTCCATGATGTTCTGCAGTCGATGCAGAGTAGTTCTCAGAGAGGCTTGCGACGACCGCATCGGCCATATTTTTATCAAATCTTCATGATACATATTTTCGGACAATTTCGAGAAATTCCTTTTTTCGTTCAATAAAAAGAGGATTTTCATTAGGAGATACTCTGTAGTGAGCATGAGCATAGTCAAACAAACTCGTGTCGCCATGCGTATCTATGAGATACTTTAAATAGGGGAGTTTTTGTAAAAGGGAATCGAGCGTGAGTGAATTCATGATTGGGCTTATCGTATGAGTATCGTACGAGTTTTCAATATTGAAATATACATTCTCCAAAAATCCACCTCTTTTATCTTTTAACTTTTATTTTTTCGCATAGAGTGAGTGTATGACACCAATTACTACTCTCGATGTTCTCATCATCGTCTCGACTGTCGTTATCGCCTGAGTCGGTGTGTATCTGATTATCATTCTTCGTCGATTTGCACATATGTCTCGTGTTGCTGATCGATTTGCACACACAGTCGAGAAATTCCAAGATGCTTTTGCTATCATAGATCGTATCCCGACTGAGATGATACGACGCGTGACTGACAAACTCCCAAGAAAAAAATAATTTCTTAACCCCTTTTTTATGAAAAATGCCCCTCAATATGTTGTTCTCGCTTTCATCATCCTCGGATGATTCTGGATCGGTATGGAATGGTGATCACAGGCTCGTCCTGCCTCGCAGAATCCTATTATTCCCGAGGCTCCTCAGTCACCTGTCATTGTTCCTGTTATTGTCCCTGCTGCAGAAGTAGACGAGTCATCTGATCCATCAGAGGAAGCTGAGACTCCTGCTACGACTCCTGAGCCTGTTGTCACGAATACGACAGTAGATCCAAATCTCCCAAAGAAAATATCTGAGACAATGAATCACTATTCTAATAGCAATTTCCGTTACGAATTTGATATACCAGCAAATGTATACTACGCAGGATTTGGTGCTGCAGAAGGTGCTCGTCACACAGTTGGTATCGGTAAAGAAGATCCAGAGACGCTCGATGATGCAGCTATCCGTGTCTATTTTTATGGTAAAAAAGTAGTTCCAGAGCTTCAAAATGCTGAAAATAATAAATATGAGGATCCAGCAGGAACCTATGTGTATCTCCTCTTAAACGGAGCATATTCTGTCAAAATAGAAGCTCTCAACATCAATCATCCTATTGTTCAAAAGATAATAGAAACAATAAAAGTATTCTAATATACATACAAAAAAACTCTCCCTGAGAAATGGGAGAGTTTTTTTAAAAGAGATATAGATTATCCGATCTTATTTCTGAGCCAGATGGTGAGAGGATTACAGACATGCTTCACGACGAGGAGACTCACGACGATACCGAGTACAGTCATCTGTCCGAAGCCCTTTACGAGGCTGACACCCATCCACCAGAGGATGAGACCGACAAAGAGGCCAGTGAGATTACTATCCCATACTGCTGACCATGCTTCCTGAAATCAGAGTTTGAGAGATGTCTTCATATCCTTGCCCTGTTCTCGAAAGTCTCGTACTCGCTCGAGGAGGAGGATATTACTATCAATAGCAATACCAATAGAGAGGACGATACCAGCAACGCCAGAGAGAGTGAGTGTCACGCCCATCAGACGGACAGTACCGAGCAGGACCACGATGTAGATGATGAGGCTCGCTCCAGCAACTATACCCGAGCTCCCATATCTCCACAGGAGAAATGCACATATGATGACGAGTCAGAGTATACCACTTATGATGAGCTGCTTGAGAGATGTCTTACCGAGATTAGGCCCAATAGTCTGCTCACTGTGTTCGTAAATACCAACTGGCACTATACCTTCATTGATGTTTTTGCTGAGTTCTGTTGCCCATTTTTTACTATCTTGTTCTCCGCCTGGAGTGATAATAGCTTCACCATCAATTCTTTGGCTTACGGTTGGTGCTGTTAATTGGTTATTACCTAAATAAATAGCAATTATGTTATCAGGGTAAGACCTTTGGCTAGCCTTTTCGGTTATATCCCCAAACATTCCCTGGCCCACTCCATCGAAGACCAGTCTGACGACATATTGCCCTGTTGTCGGATCAGGAGTTGCGATTGTGTTAATCAGATGCTTCTCGTCGAGAATCTGCTTATTGTCTCCGAGAGCAGGTTTGAATTTTAGAGGCTCTTTATCAATAAAAAGCACCTTGATATCAATAGGACTTGAGAGGGTAAGAGGCTTACTATCAAAGCTCTCAATCAAGACAAAGCCACTTCATTCTCTTCCGCCAATTTTCATTGACTGTATCTTGCCAGTGAATTCTTTTTTACCAAGTGGTAGAGAATCGACTGAGAAGAGAGGGGAGAGGTCAGAGAGTACGAGAGATTCTTTACCGAGGAGAGACTGTATTTCTGGTCCCTTGAAAGAAAACACATTTTCATACGAATCTGCGATTTTCTGAGCCCAGGCGTCAAAAGGTATTGTCTTGGTATTAAATGATGTAGTAATAGCATCAACTATTTTTCATCGCTGTGCTAGGAGCGTATTAAATTCTTCTGTTGGGCGTGGTTCCTTGAATTGTATTTTTACGACTTGTCCGATGACTCTCTTTGCTTCACTGATGAATTCTTCATCTTTTTTCTTTCGTTCTTCGGGACTGAGCTTGTCGTGACTGCTCGGAGTCGGGATTTGCACGACAATGTGTGTCTCATCACCATAGTAGGCAGTATTGAGAGATGGTTCTGTGGTTCCTATTCTCCTGACACGGCCATCGAGAATAGTTTTCATATCTTCTATGATCTGTATTTTTCTCTCTGGAGTGATGTCGGGTGTTGAATTAAAATCAACCAGATAATCAAGCTCGACTCATCCATGTAGATCGAGCCCGAGTTTATAATCTCAGAGCTTTGCATCCACAGCTGGTAGACCAATAGATGACCAGGGTATAGCAGCCCAAGTTGTGATGAGAATCACGAGCGTAACAATAATTTTTTTCATAGTATGTTAGATATTAGTTCCTTCTAAATCAAGTGAGGCGAGATCAGCTGTTGTATCTGATTTTCTCGAAGATGATTCGTGCACAACTGGTTCTCCTGTTGGTACTATACCTTCCTTGAGCATGACATGGAGTTCTCGTCCTTTTTCGCCGTCTATACTTTTTGTAGCAATATCAGTATATTTTTCACTGATATAGGCATGTACTTGCTTTCTCTCATATCCAGAGAGGTCATAGATGACCTGATCTATACCATTTCTACGGGTGAGATCTACTTTTCTATCAACAATAGACATGAGCCTTTTTTGTTTTTCTGCGAGATAGTCATTGATTTCCAGATGGATGATGCAGTGAGACTTTATCAACTGTTCTGCCATCTGTACGAGCAGAGCCTGGGTTTCCTCGAGTGTGCGACCGTGAGGACCTATGAGAAGAGGTGAGTCATCTGATGATATCTTTACTGTATAGATATGATTTTCTGCATCTTGTTCGATGACCTGTAGATCTGAGAATTGGATACCAAGTGCCTCAAAGAATCATTGAGCGAGGGAAGTAAGCGAATCGAGAGTAGTCATAGAGTGAAAATTAGTGATGATGTGAATTGTGATGAGAGCTGTGTGTGGTATCACTGTGCATGAGATTTTCACGGAACACGGAGTACCAGAGTGTTTCGACAAAAAGTTCTATGGTCGAATTCATCGCAGAGACTATAATCAAAAAGAGTAAATATACCAGACCTATTATCACAAATACACCCTGTAAAAACACAGGACCAAGTCCAAGAGCTACCAATCAACTCATAACAAAGGGGAGTGTGAATATACCAACGAGCAGTATAATTTCACGAACATAGACCAGAATAAGCGAGACGAATATGCGAGCTGTAGTGCTGATATTTTCCAGCGTCATCGTGAGAGAGAGTCCGAGTGATTCAAATACCCCTTTATTTTCTGCAATTATGTAATAACGAGCGTATTCAAAAATAAAGCGCGTTACAAATAGAGCAATGAGAAATATACCAGCTATTATACTGATAAGCGTCCAGTTTGCTTCGAGGAATTGGTATCCCCAGAAAAAGATATAGACGATATAGACAGGTTTTGACCAGAAAAGCAGAGAATGGTACTCTGCGAGTTTCACAGACTTTCTCCATCCGAAAGCAAATGCACGCATACCCCGATATTCTCTCTCATTTTGATTGTTGTAGGCTCGTATGAGATAGATGAGACCAGCATTAAATATATTTTTTATCAAAAAATTTATCAAAAAATAGCTTATTCCAATGATGAGAACACTTGATATGAGCGTCATACGATGATCACCGAAGAAGCTTGTCGTATTTTCTCGGAGCCATGAGAAAAATTCTGATTCCCGACCCATCACATCCAGAGATATATGTCCAATCTGGTAGATAAGGGTAATCGAGAGTATAATTGTGTCTATGAGTGATCACCAGAAATTAAACCAGCGAATTTTTTGTCCGTTGAGAGTGACCTTCCACGCCTCACTGAGATGATTATGTAGACGAGAAGAGCTCATTTTTTAACCATGCAAAAAATCAAATAACACTCTTTGGCTCTGAAGAGAGTTTGTAGCCTTCCTTGAAATATCATCGTGACATGATATCAATAAGCATTTCACGACCAGCGAGGAATTCGGGGATCTTGATACCACGGAGAGTGTTCTTGGTACCCATAAATTCATAAGGAGAACCAAAGGTATAGATGACAAATTCTCGCTCGAGGATTTTCTGTATGTTTATCTGAATGTCTCTCAGTCTATCTGGTGCATCATAATAGAGTCTATCTGTGAGTCTTGAGAGAAGGGTATCAAGTGCTGAATCCTTTATTCGTGCCATGTTATATCCATTTTTGATTTGATTGGAGTGCAAGAAAGAGCCTACATCATAATAAAATAATCCGAGATTGACTCCAGTGAGGACGATATCATAGGCGAAATCCGGCTTGCTCATATTCGACTGTATGTCATTCACCGAGAGTTCTTCTATGACAGCTTCGGCACCCAATTCTTCGATTTTCTTTTTTGCTTCATCAGCTATCCTCCTGAGATAGGGGCTCTCTGATTGTACTATGATTTTGAGAGATAGTGCTCTTCCTTCACGATTATAGAGTTTTTTTGGATCGAGATTAGTTTGTACTACAACAGGCGCAGCAGGTGCAGTTGTATTTTCTTTTTCCCAGGTGGTCTTCATTTTTTCCAAACCAGCCTGATCAGTATCATGGTATATTGTGACAGATTCTTCTGCGAGGAGCTTTGTCCCACCATAAAAAGAAACTCGATAGATATTTTGACCAGTTGTTAGATTAGTAAATTCTTTCTTTGCTGTATAGACAAATGTCCTCTTCTTTGCTACAAAATTACGAAGCGTATAATCATTGATGATGACCTTGGTCGTACCAGCAGGTGCAGTTCATCTGATGTCTATGGTAGGATTTGCGACAAAAAGAGGAGAGACATTGCCGGGGTTTGTGATGTAGGAAAGAGGTTTCTTTGGAGTGGTGGTTGGTTTATTTTCTGGAGCCTGGAATGTCCCACCATAGCTATATCCGAGAGCAGAAACTGCTTGAAAAAAGGTACTCTGATTCGTAGTTCGAGGAGAATTTGGGATATCTCAGAGAAATACATTTTCTTCTGGCATGAGAGAAGTATCTTTTGTATCGATAGTTCCAAATATATCCTGATAGAGACTCTTTCTGAGACTGAGTGGTACTCGTGCAGCGTTGATAAAAGCACCCTGGAAGGCTGGGCGGATATAGCTATTCCATTGAGTATTTTTCCCATCTGTATTTGCATCTGAGAGTATTATGTCGGGAGTGATAACCTTGTAGATCTCACTATTTTTTGTTCCAAAGCCAAATCTCACCTGATCGAAGAAAAATGGTCTATTTGTATGAGTATAGTAGGGATTACGAGCGAGAAATATTGATTTTTTCTGATCTTCTTTGTTTGTGAATACATAGGGGCCGCTAAATGAGAGTGTATCATTGATGTCACCATTCCATCATTCTACGATATCTTTTTCTCGAATAATTGGTAAGAAGAGGACTTGTAGTGCAGTAACATCACGAGTTTTGAATCTGAATACGATATCTCCTTCATTTTCCGATACATCAATGAGAGAGATTTGAGATTTAGTGTGTTCATTGAGTGCTTTTTCTCGGAAGAAGGCGTAGGTTTTTATGACATCTTCTTTTGTCATGGCTGTACCATCATTCCAGAGTGCATTTTGACTCAGACGGCAGCGTACAGCAGGGAAGTTCTCTATATCACAGCTTGCCAAATCTCCCACCATTTTCTTATCTGTAGGTGAAAAACGGACGAGTCATCGGTATATAAATCGGAGAACCGTATCATTGGGATCATTTTCTATTTTTGTGTCAAAATTGAGCACATTGAGTTTTGGTTTTTCTCAGAGGATACCAACATTGACTGTACCACCAGGGAGAGGGTATTCTATAGCATCACTATAGAAATAGAGGACGATAATATGTCCTACCAAAAGAAGGCAGAAAAACCCCACTAGGAAAAGGAGGTATTTTTTTATTTCAGAATAAATACTCATAAGTATGAGGTAAAAGTAGTATTTATGCTAAAAATGAAGCAATACAAGCACCAACAAAGACAAGAGAAGTGAGAATAGTGGCAGTATGGAGTGTTTTTGCTGGACCGCGTCGCTCGACAGGGGTCTGAAGTGTACTGGTTGTAGCCACATTGAGTCCGCCATCACGCACCTGGAGAAGTATGAGTGCTATCAATAAAACCGCTGAGATAAGTATAATGAGATTCATAGTCAAAATTAAGGACCCCGAGAGTGTAGCGAAAAGTCGTCTTTTTGCAATCATTTTTTTTGCAATCTAGAGCATTGTATGGCAATATGACTCCATGAAACAAACTTTGTTCTTCATTCTGTGATATCTGACCACTCTTCGGGCTCATGGTTTTACCCAGGATATCGGGAGTACGAGCTATACATTTGGTGTAGAGAGTATATTTCCTGCGCCCCAGCGTGTCGCTGGAAACAGGGGAATCGACAATGTCATCGAATATATCGTCTCTATGATTCCACTTCTGACCACCCTGATGGCTGTCGGAGCTGTCCTCATGGTCATACTTTGAGGATTTCAGATGGTTCTCGGATGAGCAAATTCAGAACAAACAGAAAAAGGTAAGAGTATAGTCAAGGATGCCCTCATGGGTCTCCTATTTGGACTCCTTGCCTATGTCATAATCACTACTCTATGAAATATACTGGATATATAATACTTGCCTGGTCCCTCTCTGCTTTTGCTGATTTGAGCATGATATTTCCATGATGAAGTGAGGGGCTTCCGTGAAGTACGATTAGACCAGGAACGGGAGAATCTGGTATTACACGATTTTTCTCCTCTATTGTCTCGATGCTTCAGGATATCACTGCTATTGTCAGTGTACTAGGTATTTGTATCGTAGGTATCATGTATATCATGTCTCGATGAGACGAAGAAAAGACCGAAAGTGCTAAAAAATATATGATTGCCATTCTCATAGGACTCGTCCTTGCGCTGAGTGCCTGGGCAATCATTGCTATGGTGGACCTGATTCCTACTTCTATTCGATTATAATCTATGTTTTCTCGATTTTTCATAACCTGTACTTGCATACTTTTATCGTTTTCATCAGGTGTGTTTTGACTCCAGAGGGATCTGACAAACACTGTTGAGAGACTCATACCAACCGTCCAGAGTGATAATCGTGTCGATTATGTGAATATCGCTCGAGAGATCCAGTTTTGGCTCTTTGTCTTTGTCGGTATCATCGCAGTTGCCTATATCATCTACATCGGTGCGAAACTCCTCTGGGCTCCTGGAAATACCGAAGAAATGACCTCGGCGATGAAATCCATTGCCTATATCGTTATTGGCCTCGCATTGATACCGTTTGCCTACTTTATCGTCCAGCTTATTGCTAATATTCGTTTATGATAAAAATTTTTCAATCTATTTTTCTCACTCTGTGTATCGCGATTATAGGTTTTCTCATACCAGAAGCACAGGCAGCTGATTGTGTTTTTGGCTGAGGTGATATACGGAGTGAATTCAAAAACTGTAATACAAGTATCGGTCCGCGTTCTGAATCAAATATAGATCTCGCTGTTACTGAGCAAAATTCTGATTTTCGTAGCATTATTGCCGCGGTTATCCGTCGAGTACAGATCGTCACAGGCGTGATAGCAATAGGTGTGATAGTCTGGATAGGTATGATTCTCGTTTTGCCTGTGAGTAGTGAAGCAAAAGAAAAAGCAAAATCCAAGGTTCTCTCTGTCGTTTTTGGCTTTCTCATAATGATTTCTGCCACCATAATAGTGAATGGAATTATCAATCTCCTCTATGAAATTTTTCGCTAAAACATCATTTTTATCACTATTTCTCCTTGTTTTTTCTGCATCTTTGCTGATTCTGGGCTCTCTGCAGGCACTTTTTGGTACGCTGCGCTGGTATAATGCAAGTGAACAGAAACACGAAGAGCTCCAGAATTACCCTGTGTATAGTGCATGAGAAGACACAAAACCAAAAAGTACTATACGCGTTTTTATAGCTCCAAAACCTGCTGCAACAGAGTCAAATGTGTATGTATTTATGCAAAATACGGCTCCGATGCGAGAAGAAGCCCTCTCCACTGTGAGTCCAGAAAAAGCCCAGATTATTCAGCAAAGAGTGGACGATATACAATACCCAACTCCCTACGAATCTTCTGCGGTGCCCGAGGTATTTCAGACGCCAGTTCAGCTGCGTCTCAAGCCTGAGAAATCAACGATGCCCAAATGATACCCGGCTACCATAGATACTGTCCTCACAGGCACCTATTTCCGAGATGTATTATGGAGTTTCCCATTGACAGTCGACCTCAATCGTATCAGTCCTCGAGGACAAATGAGTAATGAAAGTGTGACACTCTCAGGACGCATCAAATCAACTTCTGAAATGGCAAAAGTACTCGTTCATGAGCTTGCCCATATGGTTGATATTTATTTCTTGCGACAGAGAGGCAAAACTCCAGATCCTTCAAAAGATTTTTACGCTATCTCGTGGTCCGAGCCAACAGTCATGCATTCTGGCATGGGTGCAAAGTCATTTGCTTCTGGGTATGCTGCGACAAATCAATACGAAGACTTTGCTGAGGCTTTTACCCTCTATGTATTCCACAATACGACTTTTGCTGAGAGGGCAAAAAATAACCCAATTCTTCAACAGAAATATGATTTTTTACGCTATCGTGTTTTTGGTGATTACTTTATTGGCACCAATTTTGAACAAAATCCTCTTCCAGAAAGTCTCTGGGATGTGACAAAAATCGTGATAAAATCAGATGCTCTCAGAGATATATTTGTCTCTCTCGGACGCATCATGCAAACTCTCACCTAATTAGTCGCCGTAGATGCGAGTGATATTTCGCGCACACTCTGATTCATCACGGGCACAGGTATAAATCCTCTTGGGGAGACGCATGTCAATATAGTACTGACGACCAGTATTTATTTTTTCATTTTTGATCAGCTGAATAAGAGTATTTATCTGAGCTATTCCATCCCCGAGACCAAAAATATAGAGCGTATCCTTGCTCACGATATGTATTTCTTTTTCCTGGTCATAGAATTTGAGAGCATTAATTGGGTATTCTGTGAGGTTTTGACGCCAGAGCTGGAGGAGCTCGCGGAGTACGGCCATATCTTCTATCAATATTGGCGTACTCTTCCCGAGACTCGGGTCCGATATGAGATGTCGTATTTCGAGAGCTGGGGCCTCTACTTCGGGAATGTCGGCAATGAGCTGACCATTTTCTGTCAGGAGAAATACTTCTTCACCAATAAACGCACGGTATGATGGCGCAAAAGATGTCACCGTAACGCGTATCCCGTCGGGAAGAAGGATAGTCTTTTCTACAGAAGCAATATGACGAATACTTTCAGAGAGACTCTGAAATACTTCTTGCGTTGATATGGAAAAGACATTTTTACCAGCAAAATCACCCAAAATAGAACGGATAGCATTTCTATCAAAAACAGGCTCAGGACGGAGAACTATATCTATATTATCAGGCTTGAGTTGGAAAAATGGGGTCGTCGTGAGGATGAAGAAAAATAACCCAACAATACCTACCAGAAAGACCCATCCAATAGTTCTGACATAATTACGGACTCATTCGTATGCTGCTGCGACATAGTATGTCCACGGTTTTTTATTCTTTCGAGATTTTATAAGAGCAGACTCTTCCGTCGTCTTTATTTTTGTTGAAATCTTCCATAGCGGTCCATCGGAGGACTGCTTTTTTCGGAACGGGTTTTGTATCTTTGGAAGAGAAAACTTTTTCACCGCGATATCATATAAAAAAGACCCTGGAACGCAAAAAGTTTCAGGGTCTCGGGTGTCCCAGAAATATTTATAAGGTTTTTACAACATTCTTGAGGAGAATTTCGCGATCAGCTGGGAATTTCATGTTCTCGAGGAGGGCCACAACAGAAGCAAAAATCTGATATTGACCACCATCGTAGACGAAACTATTTCCCGTGAACTGCATAGGGTCAAATTGTGAAAACATACCCTTGAATGGTGTATTTTTTGGGACAACAGGGATGATGCCAGCGAGGATGCACGCTGTGATGCGGGCAGGACTCGTATGACTGTCTGAGACGAGGAAATCACACCCCTCGAGGAATTCTGTATCAAAATCATGTACACTCTTTATAAGAGGACTCTTGCTCGTAGTTTTTCCAGTGATAAACACCGCTACACCGAGATCAGCGAGACCCTGAATGACGAAGTCACGGGTTTTGCTATCGTGCAAATCAATACAAGAAATATAGCGTGTACTCTTTGGGAGTTTATATTTCGCGAGGAGTTCCTTTTTAGCAGTGTTTTTGTGGGCTATGATTCGCTCATTGCGATCAGTAGAATAGTTGTTGGATGACATATAGGTATATCCTACCATGCATTTTTTGTCTATGCAAAATAATTGAGGGGTCTATATGCTTGACAGACGCCATGTTTGAGCCCATTTCGAGGCTATTTTACTCTTTGAAACCTTTTTGCCGTATTTCTGAGGCGAGTTCTGCTCATCCGCGACGCGTTATCACACCATTGTCCATGACGACTACCTGATCTACTGAAAAACTCTCTAATATCTCGAAATAATGGGTAATAATGATGATGCTTGTGTCGGGACCACTACACTCAGAGAGCATCTTCGCAACCAGCTTAAATGCATCGAGATCAAGTCCAGAATCTATCTCATCGAGGATTATGTAGGTTGGTTTGAGGAGTTTCAGTTGTAATACTTCGAGCTTCCGCTTCTCACCACCAGAAAATCCGACATTGAGATCACGCTCCATAAATGATTCAGGGATATCACAGCTGGTGAGAATAGGCTTCAAGAAGCGAGAGAAGAGCATAGGGGAGAGAGGATTTGTCCCTGGTGCGATTCGCGGGAGGTGGAGATTGTAGATAGTTCTCAGGTATTCACTGACCTGGATACCCTTTATCTCTGTCACATTCTGAAATGAGAGAAATATACCGGCGAGAGAACGCTCTTCCGGACTCATAGCTAGGAGATTCACATTATCCAGAGTAATAGTTCCATCAGTCATTTCATAGGCAGGATTACCCATGATGATGCTGGCAAGTGAAGACTTCCCAGAGCCATTTTTGCCGAGAATACAGGTGTTTTTTCCTTTTTCGAAACTGATATCGATACCGTGAAGTATTTTAGTATCAGCGACAGATGCGTGTAAATTCTTAATTTCTAACATAGAGGTATAGTAAAAGAAAACAGGAGAAAGCAAGTTCCCAGTCATTGCGAGGCACGAAGCAATCCATAATTCCACAGTGAGTTTCCTTTCTTTTACTTTTTGTGCAAAAAGTAACAAAAGCATTTAGGGGACAAAAACTCGGCCAGTTTTATCATCTCACAGTTCTGCATTCATGGACCTTAAACAGTTTGTCCCCTAAAAACCCATTTCTGGATTGCTTGTATTAAAAATCCGCCTCTCTTCTTTTTTATCTTTTCTTTTTTCTCTAGAGTATTGCTTTCAAAGCTATCTTCGTCCATTCTTCCCAGACAGTATCAGGATTTTGCATCATCGCATGGAGTTCATCGGGTGTATAGAATCATTCATTGACCACTTCTTCGCTTCCTTCTGCCGTGAGAGAATCGGTCGTGATGACATAGAGTACGCCAATATGGACCTTGCTGACTTCATCTTTTTCACTATTGATATAGCCGATTGGATCGACTGAGAGGATTTTTCCGTGAAGTGTTATCTCTTCTTCGAGTTCACGAATGAGGGAATCCGCGAGGATATCACCTGTTTCATCTTCTTTCTCTATATGTCCACCAATACCGCACGCCCATTTACCAGCGAGACGAGTCTCGTGTGCTTCTGTACGCTTATCTCCACGCTGATAGGCAAATATTTTCCCTTCAGTATTGCGGATAATCGCATAGGAAATAGGTTGCTTCAGAGTGAAATCCATCTCAGCATCCCCTCGGCGAGTGTAGCCATAGTTCTCGAGTATCACTCGACGCAGATCATTCTCTGCATGTGGAATGAAGCCCTCAGGATGCTCCCCAGTAGGGAACAGTACTGCATTGGGTACGGTCACAATCATGATATCGAATTTGTTCATGAAGGAAGTATAGTTTTTTCTCTTAAAAAGCTAATGATTTAAAATATAAAAATAAAGTTGACAAAAGAGATAGAGAGTTTACAATAATCTTGTTATTTTTTAAAATTATATATGCGAGATTTTGTTGAATTCCCTCCAGTCATGGAAGGACACCCATTGGTTGATTGGGCTAAAGTTGATAGATTTATCAGTGGTTCCGATCCGGATACATATAAACATATTATTTCACGACGACAAGTTTTTTCATTTTTGAATGAACCAATTGATAGTCCTGAATATGAAGAA
>JALQUC010000032.1 GCA_023268615.1 Candidatus Altimarinota bacterium
CCACTCGATATGCCTGTGGGCATATCTCCGGTTCGAATCCACTCCGGCCCACCATTCGAAAATTAAAACTCTCACTTTGTGGGAGTTTTTTGAAGTTAATTCAGCTAAACTACCTTCCAGCCTCGTGCAACCAACGGTACATAAATTCATTTACTCCCTTCTTTATTTCAAATATCTCAGGATGTTCACAGTACCATTGTGCATCTCTAGTATGTGCTCCTCCCGATAAAAAAAGTACTCTTTTTCATTCTCGAGCATTCTTGATACATTCTTGTAGCATAAATAATGAACGACCATCTCTCACATAATCAAGAACTAAAAATGGTGGAATATTATTTTCTCAAAATATCTTTTCAATAAATGATTTTAAAAGGTCCAAGGGTGACGAGAAGTTATAGGCCGTTAGGAAATACATCAGAGCAAGACGCCTTTTGATAAATCTTTCTCAATCTGACTTTATTTTGAGCTTGAGGCAGATAGCGAGATTAATAAATGATATAAGCGAAATAAGACGGAGTGTTGATGGTGATCGGTCTATATCTATAGCTCGTTCTCGTAATCCTGGTGGCATATATTTCTCTAAATACCCTTCTGTGAATACTACATCAAAATCCTGCCCTTGTAATATCTGATCTATCTTCTGTCAAATCTGGAGAGCCTGGCTTGGAATATGACTAATTCATACAAATATCATGGGCACCCCTCCTTGTACAGGGAGCTCCACACTTGATACAGAATCAATAATACTGGTATCAGTCCATCTGTCTTTCGCTTCTCCCAAAAAATTAGCAATATGACCCGATACTCATGATTCATATATTCATGCAATTGTGGCAGAAAATCCTGAAGAAAAAAGTGGAAGATCGTGTCATATTCTTTTCAAGAATCCTCTTCTTGATGGAGAACATTTTTGAACATCACTTTCCTGTATTTCATTCATGAATAATAATTAGTTTATAAATATTAATATAAACTAATTATATGAAAATCAAGTTTCTATTATGGTTGACCTCTTAAAGCACTAGTGCTCAATAAGCACATACTGGTGATCAAATCTATCGACCATTTCTTTCCAGAGTTTCCAGGATTTCTGGAGTTCTTTTTGGATACTGAGGCACTCCCCTTTCTTGAGTCGGGCGAGGGCTTCGGATTTTTTGTCAGCGAGTAATTCTCGGTAGATATGGAGTTGACGATGGAGTTCGTCGACTTTTTGCTCAAAATCCTGTGCAATTCTCTCAAATCATGCCTGTATTTTCTCACGAGCTTGGATATCTGGGAGTTTTTGCTTGAGTGTTTCTATGACCATTTTGAGATCTTTTTGTATGAGATTTGCACGGACGATGAGACCGTCTTTAGATCGGAGATTTTTCGCCAAGTGAAGCTTTTCGAGGGTCCATATGAGCCATTTTGTCGGATCAAAATGATACCACGATATACCGTTCCTATAATCATTTGGGAAGGCATGGTGATAGTTGTGATACCCCTCTCAGAAAGTGAGAAAAGCGAGGATAAAATTATCAACAGCAGTGAGCTCTTTTGCGTAGGTCTTTGATCCCCAGGTATGAGCGAGCGAATTGATAAAAAACATGGAGTGATGAAACACAAACATCCATGCGAGGAAACAGAAATAAAAACTCGAAAACCAACCTGTCATCATGGCGACAGAAAAGACGATAATGAGATTGAGATTGAGTGCTATAAATCGGTAATGATTGTGCTGAAATCGTACCCATTTACTCGCCCAGATATCAGGAATCTTGGTCGGGTCCATCGCTGGACGCTGGAGGAGAAACCAGCCCATATGGGCATAGAAGAATCATTTTTTGATACTGTATGGGTCTTCATCAGTATCAGTCTTTGCATGATGGATGCGGTGATCATAGGACCATGTCGCAGCAGAGCCAGCGAATCAGAGACATCCGAGCAAGAGGTAGAAAATCTCAATGACTGGGTGAGCTTGGTAGGTCTTGTGAGCAAAAAATCGATGATATCCAGCCGTGATACCGAGACCAGCCAGGATATAGAGACAGATACCTATAACAAGGGCTCTCCAATCAAATGAACCTGATAAAAAATAAAAAGGTGTCAGAACAACCAACAATCCATGATATATGGACATAAAGAGGACACTGCCCCAGTCGAGTTTTTTATGCGGAGTCATGGGCTAATTATATACCCTTAAATACCCTCTTCAAACGAGAAAGCTTGATTATAGGCTACAATTTGCAAAAAGTGTTTTCAAATAGCTATGAATCTACGAGCACATCCGAAAAATCATCCTTCTTTCAATCTCCTAGATACTCATGGAGAGCATTTCGTGTGGCGAGGAGAGCGAGCACCTGCGCTCGACGACGACGAGGAGATACGGTAATGCCTGTATCACGAATAATTGTCTCCTGATTCCAGGAAAAAAGTGTTTCAAAATCAACTCCCTGAACTATATCTCAAAAAAGTCCCGAACAAGCAATAGTAATCATAGATGCCTGCCCTGTAAAAGACCACTGCTTGATCTGAGTACCCTCTATACTAAGGAAAACCTCCATATCATCACCACAAACGCGATTATATTCACGATGACGAATAGTTGGGTTCTCCAATTCCCCCATGTGTTGAGGATTTGTACCATAAAAATGTATCGTCTCTGATTGCATGTATAAATTATGTTATTAAAACTATAAGTGTCAATACTTTCTCCCCCTCTATTATACGGTCAATTGATTGATAACAAAACAAAGATAGGGTACTCTAATGACATGACAGAGACCCAATTCACACCAGACAAAGGCGATGCAGATGTCGCTGCGTATGAAAATACTGACCTCTCTCAGCTCAATGCTGACGATACAGTAGCTTCTACTGAAAAAAAACTCGAGAATACTCTCATTCGTGTAGTATTTTTTGGTCGTATAGCAGCCTATGTCGCTCTGGGTCTCCTCCTCCTCACGAGCCTCTATGGCTGGACCAGGAATCAGAAACAGGAGAGCTGGCTCATGAGTCTCGAATTCAATACTGCTGGTAGCCCTCTGTGTACCTGGATGAATCGTGGATACGATGCTGGACTCAGAAATGATACCGATTTTCGCAATTACCTCGTCACAAAAGGCAAACAATCACTCATTGATATCGTCGATCGTGGTCATTGTGTCGCGATAGATACCATAGCAGAGTGGCTCGGATTACAGAAAACATTTGCCTCAGAAGAGCTCGCTCGAGCATACGAATCAATCATACCAAAGAAATTCCTCGGTACGACTATCACGACTTCTCCTGAGCTCGATGTTATCGCAAAAAATTCTCCCGAACATCGTATGCATCACGATATCATCATACAACTCATATCAGATACTTCTGCGAAGATGGCTGATGCAACTTCTCGAATTATCTGTCATGAACTCCGATTCTCTGAGCTCGTTGTCGAAGCCTATTGTGAGGCAACTACGAGAGCGCCTGTACAGCCTCGTGCCAAAGCTCTCGCGTTTATGAAAGAACTCAGTGCTAGCCAATCTGTCCTGGTCACCTACCCAAGTGCTCTCGATATGGATATTGATGAAAAGACAAATCTCCTCTCAACGAGATTTACTGTAAAAATGACCTATATACCTTCTCGCTACGAAGCAAGTACTATCCAGAAACTCACCTATGACAAACGCTAATCCCATCATAACACACCGAAACAACGCTCTCATGTGGCTGGGTATTACTGTGCTCTGCCTCGTGGCGACTTGGTGGGTTCATGGATTTTTTGGTAGCAAGGGATCAGAAGAGCTCCAAAAAGTCGAAACACTCAATCATACACTCACACTCATTCGTGATGAAGGTGTCATATCAGAGAAAAATTGGGGCGAACTCACTGCTGAGGAAAAGAAAAACGAACGATGGTCTACTATGACCAAACTCGTACCCGCTCTCCAAAAACTCGTCGGTGTTGGTACACCTGCTGCTGGCAAAAATATCAACACCATGAAGACTATCAGTCAGAAGGTCGGTGAAGGAACCTATATCAACTGGCTCGAGAAATCATGGACTGGCGAAGCAGAAACAGAGCTCACACAGACACAGGCAGATATCGCAGAAATTATCCCAGTATTTGCTGGTATTTCTGAGGTGACCAGCACAGAGAGCATCGGTGGAAAAATCACCCTCAAATCTCTCATAGAATATATACAGAGTAATATCGTCGATCAATACAGTCTCTCAAATGTCCTCGGGCAAATCGGTATTGAAACAGTGAAATTTCTCCCAGAATCAGGAGATATCGGTATCTATGAGGTACCACTCCAGTTTGAAAAAGTACCAAACGGTAATATCATCAATCTCCTCCAATTTATCAGTAAAACAGGTGGAGTCCGTGTGACAGAGACGGGTAAAAATATCACTATAGAACATCTCCTCTCTCGTCCAATCAGAAATACACTCCAGAACGAATCAACCCTCAAAAATCTCCTCATCACACTCAAAGATATGACCATTACTCCATCTCGTGTGGAGTGACGAACAGGTGAGGCTCCAGTGAGTACACGAGCTCGTGATAACTGGGATGTCAGCATGACTCTCCGATTCTATATCCGTGGGGCAAGTCGTGACCATATTGCGACACTTGATAGTACTATCACAACTCTTCTCGATAAAAATGGGCGTGCTAATTCGCTCATTACCGAGGGAAATAATCTTCTCAAAATCTGTAATAATTGTCCTGAAGCAGCTCAGATCAAGGATATCATCACGCTCCTCGGCAATGCTCGGGCAGCTTACGACAGTATCCTCGTACAGGAAAAAAATCCGAAAAATAGTTTTTCTCCAATAGAAATACTCGAGCACAGGACAGGACTCATGACGACTATAGAAACACTCCAGAAGAAACTCAATGCCCTTAATTCGATTATCGCCCCAAATAAATAATATGTCTAATCTCGAAATACTAAAACAGGCAATATTCGCGGGTGAAGATCCGGCAAAAATCTGTGACCTCATGATCGTCGTTGCTATAGAAGCAAAAACATCAGATATCCACCTCGAACCTCTCAATGACAAGGTGCGACTTCGTTATCGTATTGATGGTGTCCTCACAGAAATACTCGAATATCCGAGCACCAATCACCCGCAGATAGTTGCCAGGTACAAGATATTGGGAAATCTCAAGATGGACGAAACACGAAAGCCTCAGGACGGTCGTATTTCTCATGAAGTCGGTGACAAGGCATTTGACCTGCGTCTCTCGACTCTCCCAACAGTCCATGGAGAAAAGATAGTGATGCGTATCGTCGATAAAACCAAGAAAATCCCCGATCTCGAAACACTCGGTCTCGAAGGGCAAAATGCTGCTATCATCAACAAAGCTATCGAGCAGCCCAACGGTATCATCCTCAACTCGGGTCCTACTGGTTCAGGTAAATCGACGACACTCTACGCCATCATGAAGAAGCTTAATCAGCCAAAGGTCAATATCATGACATTTGAAGATCCGGTTGAAATCGTCCTCGATGGTCTCAATCAGAGTCAGGTCTTCCCAGACATTGGGTATACTTTTGCGACTGGTCTCCGTACTGCTCTCCGTCAGGATCCTGATATCATGATGGTGGGGGAAATCCGTGATCAAGAAACAGCAGATATCGCCATAGAAGCATCTCTCACGGGTCACCTCGTCCTCTCCACTATCCATACCAATTCTGCCGCAGAAACACTCACTCGTCTCATCAATCTCGGTATCAAAACATTTCTCCTCCCTGCTACTGTCAATGCTATTATTGCTCAGCGACTGGTGCGTAGAATCAATCCTGAAAAAGCGAAAAAGATAGGATTCTCTGAACTCGATATCAATCTCCAGCAACGAGTAAAAAATGTCATCGCCACGACACCTCAGCCAGAGATAAAGGCTCGCCTCTCAGACGAAATCATGCGAAATCCTGGATTCCTCGTCCCTGATATGACAAAGGTCTCAAATCCTGACCAAGCTTATGAAGGACGAATCGCTCTCTACGAAGTCATGGAAATCACAGGCGGTATCAAGGATATGATCATGCGTGAAGCCTCTGCTCGTGATATATTCAATGCTGCAGTGCGTGATGGTATGATATCCCTCGAACAAGACGGTATCATCCGTGCACTCCAGGGGGTCACAACACTCGAAGAAGTCTATGGTGCGGTCCGTCAAGAAGTATAATCCTTTCTCTCCATGACCAACAACTCCATCATCATCCTCTCAGAAAAATTTGAAACCCCCAAGAATCTCAAACAAAAATCATGGTGGGAAGCGATTAATGATGCTCTGGTCACGAATCAAAAAGTAAAGCTCAAGGATAAAGTCACATTTTATCGACTTCTTGCGACCATGGTCAATGCTGGACTCACTGTCCTCCAGGCTATCAAGGTCCTCCATGCAGAACAAAAAAATCCTGTCATGAAAAAAGTCCAAGAATCAATGATCCGCGATATTCAGTCAGGTCACAGTCTCTCTGCGACACTCAGACTCTTTCCAAAGAGTTTCTCTGATTCGGAGATAGCTATGGTCGAATCAGGTGAGAAAACAGGTAAGCTCAATACCGCCCTCCTCCAGCTGGCGACACAGATAGAAAAGCTCGCTTCCCTCTCAAAAAAACTCATCGGCGCACTCATATACCCTGCTCTCATCGTCATCGTGATGATTGGTGTGATATTTGTCCTCATGTGGCAGGTCGTACCAAAACTCATCGGAATCTTCTCAGATTTTTGAGGACTTCCACCAGCCACACAGATGCTCGTGAATATTAGTTCATTTATACAGAATTATTGGTATGTGTTTTTTATCGTACCATTTCTATTTATGTCATCTCTGACAGCATGGAGAAAGACAGAACACGGTCTCTATATCACTGATAAAATACTGCTAAATATTCCAGGAGTTGGCTCTCTCTTACAAAAAATTATTATCTCTCGTTTTGCAAGACTTCTCTCGAGTCTCATGGTAAGTGGTGTCTCTATCGTCGAAGCACTCCGTATCATCTCTGGTGCTCTCGGCAATGAAGTCTATCGACAGAGGGTCCTCCTCCTGCGCGATGATGTGACTCGCGGTGTGACGATGGGTGTATCACTCGAGAATGACCCCCTCTTTCCGGATATGGTGACACAGATGATTCGTGTTGGCGAAGAAACAGCCAAAATAGATACTATTATTATCAAGGTCGCAGACTTCTACGATGAAGAAGTCGACGGCGCTGTCAGTACCATCAACAAAATTATTGAGCCTATTATCATCGTGACTATGGCGGTAGTCGTCGGCTTTATCGCATACGCTATCATGACCCCTATCATGCAGCTCTCTGATGTGATTAGTCAGCAGTAGTCTTTTTCTGTTTTCGAATTTTTTCTAACTGTTTTCGGTGATCTGCGAGACTGACGCTGAGTGGCCAGACATACTGGACTCGGATTCTGTGTTGTATGAGGAGATCGATATAGGAATCCATGAATTCTTCGTCTATTTGCTCTTTTGACTCAATATTTTTCTGTGCTTTGAGTGACTGAAGTATTTCAAATGCATTTATCTGACTCTCTCATTTTTGAGGTTGTTGAAGTGGTGCTCTCGTATCATCTTCTGTGAATTTTTCAAGGCCCAGTGTAATCAATATTCGCTTCCTGAGAATATATCTCGCTCGAGGAGACTGACGCAGGTCAGCTAGATTTTGGAGAGTATTTTCGAGACTCTGTTCTCCTGCATCTTCGCTGATTTCACCATTGATACGCACAACATCTCGGCGATAACAGAGCTCGGAGTGTTCATTTTTTTGAAGAGCTTCTTCAACTGTATCACGCCCTACTTTCTCAGGAAGCATATGAGGTCTATCATCAAGAGGAAATTTCGATACATATATTCTTCCTTTCTCGCCCGAAGAATATCGAACAATTCGACCTTTCCCCTCGTCGAGTAAGGCTTCGTATGCCTCTACCTCTTTGAGTGTATCTTTTTGAAATTTTTTCTCTTTTGTAATCATCTTCTGTCGCTCACGATACTCTGCTGTATAGAAAAGCGCGAGATGAGAAAAAGCTTCTGCGATTTCATGATAGCATCTCTCCTCTGCTTTCGAGAGAGTTCGACCTTTTCGCAATATTGTGAGGATATTACCTATATTATTGTAGGTCATTTTTACTCTGTCCTCGCTGTTCTTGTGAATGGTCTCAAATTTTATTTGTCCATCTTTAGTAAGCCTCCAAGGCATGGTCCAACCAAGCAAATTCAGAGTAGTATGAAATTCTTTAGAAGCTGCATCAAAAAGTTTTGTGTTATTTTTATCAACAAAAGTCTGCTCACCAATAAAATCATAGAACGGCTGAAATTGTTCACGAAGGATCTGATATTCTCTTTCTTCTTGCTCAGCCTGGAGAGCCAATGCATACTCTAACTGCTTTTTCTCACGAAGCTCCTGAGCCATGTTCTGCAATTGTGAGGCAATATCGCATTTTCATATATCTGGATTTATAGTGCCCTCTGGAGTAATTTGAAGTACCTCAAATGAAGCATCATGCAATTCATCCACGAATTCATCTGGGAGATGGAATATGACAACTCCATCATCTCTCAGCTCTG
>JALQUC010000018.1 GCA_023268615.1 Candidatus Altimarinota bacterium
TACCATTCCTCCCCGTACTCTGTCAGCTCCACGAGCTTTAAGTGTCATTATACCGTCGCTTCCGGCGTACGGGGTTTCCTGGTGCCACAAAAAACTCTCCATTTCTGGAGAGTTTTTTGAATTGAGAGAAAGAATTATTTCTTTGCAGGTTCTGTGCAGCGCTCAGAAGGAGAACATCCGATACCACAACAGTGCTTGATGAGGCGGAGAGCCTTTGTGAAAAATACAGCAAAGAGGAGGAGGTCGAGACGAATCTGGACGAGGAGACCCGCTGCTTTATCAAATAGATTTCCTTCGAGAGGAGAGAGATTGCGGAGTTTGAAGAGAATCGCTATACCCATGACACCTGAGAGGAAAAATGCAGCCCATCGAGAAGTCTTGCGGCAACCAAGAGCAAATGAGAGACCTCAGAGGAGCTCTATAGATGCAGCAATAGTACCGAGAACAAGTGCGACATCAGCCATCTCACCCTGTGCAACACCGAATACACCGAGTGCCATACCGCCGACACCTGTGAGCATAGCCTTGCCAGCGAGAAATTTCGTAGCACCTGCAGCGATCATGATGAGACCCGCAGTGACACCGACGATACTTGGGCAAAACCATTTGTTTGAACAACAATCTTTTTGCATAATAAAAAAATAAAAAATAAGTGCTCTTATTCTACTCTTCCCCATGGGCAAGCAATCTCATTCCTATTGAGATTATTTTTTTGTATGCGATATATATCTTTGAATCAGGGAAAACTTGTAAAAAATATTTGCGTCGATACTATGCAGGCTATTCTCAAACAAACATTTTCTATAATTATGGAATCGCTTTTTTCATCTCTCGATACTCTCCTCGATTTGCCATTTTCGGCCTTTGAAAAGAGGCTCTCCAAGCTCGAAGAAGAGTTCAAAAATATTGCTATCACTGATATAGCCGAAGAAGAACTCGAAGCGTATTTTCTCAGACTCCGTGATGAATATCACACAGCCTCTGGAGATAGTGCACGGACGAGACTCTCAGTGATTGGATACCTCTCTCATTTTGATACACTTGTGGAGAAATATTTCCCAGACTATGTCGCACTATTTCAGGAATCACTCGACCGATGAGATAGGGCGGATATCGCTAGTGTCAATTTCGGTTTTCTCGAGCATATGGATGAGATACTCCGCGAATACACACACCGATTAAGTGAACCAGATCGCTATCCATCATACACAGGATACATCCAGGAGCTCATCCAGAATAGTATGATAGACCTCTATTTCTGGCTCCAGGAGAGGGAGGCAGAACAAGAAAAAAAATCTCCCGAAGACAGCAGCACTGATATCAGCATCCGCCACAGCTCTGAAACAAAAAATACCGATCTCCAACTCACGCGTCGATGTCTCGAATGTCTGAACGAGGGCGTATTAGAAAAGATTTTTTATGATCACGAATATCCTATTCGTGTATCGCCTGCTGACCCAGAACTCCAACTCATTGGCAGATACGAGAGAAAGAAAAACTAAACCCCAGGAAGAGCCTCACACACAATACCATCCTTGTCTCGATCGAGACCATAGACATCAATTGAGCGAACCATCTCACGAGTAGTATCATTGTCCGTTGCTATCTTGTCCGCACAGTACGAATATTTTTCCTGTGCTTCTGGCTGAGAAGCAAAATCATCACAGTTGAGATTATTTGAGGCACATACTTCACCAAACACCTTCATACCATTCTTGTATTCTACACGAGACTCACTGACAGAACCTGTTTCCCAGAGCTTTCCGAGATCGATATCATATTCGAAATACTCTATACCAAATGCAGAAATGAGGAGAATGAGGATAACCCAGAGAACTATTTTTGCCTTTCACCAAAACACGAGTAACGCTATGACTATGAGTATGAGGACACCGATGATAGTAAGTCGACAATTTTTGTTATTGCGACAATGCTGAAGTTTTTGAAGAAGAGTCATACAAAGAGTCTATAATTGCTTTTATAATTGTAAAGATATTCCTCTCATTTTTCATTTTGTACTTTGTATTTTGTATTTAGAATAGTGCTATGTCGACCATGCATCACTATTTTTTCAAGCGATATATCTGAGAATGAGACGAGATTCGGGCTATTTTTCATCGACATTTTTTTACAGCGCTTCCAAATATTTTTTTCTGGCTGGTTTTCCCAATAGGCGCTGTGTGCTATGGGGTATATCGTTGGTGGTATCCGGCAATTCTGGATTCGTCATTTCTCTGGTTATTTGAGGCCTATGTGTTTCTCATGTTTTTTATCATGCTGCACAAGATCCTCGATTGGTACTGTGATGTCTGGATTATCACTGACCGCGGTATCATCGATGTCCGCTGGTCGATATTTATGCAGGATACGACTTTTACAGAATTTCACGATATATCAGCGATACAGGCATATCAGGGAAGTATATGGGATAAGCTCTTCAATATAGGAGACATCAACCTCCATAAAATGGGCGATGAAATGTATATCTCTCGTATGTATCAGCCTGATCTCATAGTGGCGACGATACAGTCTAATCTAGAGGAGCACCACCACGAAGAGCATGCGCCAAAAGAAAATGGCACACATATCTATCTCGATGGTGTGCGACAAAATCATGTTGCCGTTCCCTATAAATCTGGATTCCGTTATATGCCAACAGCAGAAGATGATGCGAGATTCCTCGAAAAAATAAAGAAACAACCCGGTGTCATAGACCTCTCTGGGACTCCAGAACCTCCTGAAGAGAAAAAGAGTCATGGACATAAAAATTGACATTAAATAAATAAAGTTAATATATATTTTAAATATATTAATCTGGTTCTATGTGCGACTCAGCTGTTATGAATTTTCTGCAAGTGCAATGTGATGTCATGAATGGAGAAGACACTCTGAAGCTCATTGATCGACAAACAAAAACTCGGCGAGATATCAGTAAAATTCTCTGGGAATTACGGAGACAAATGAAGACTATTGACACTTTTTTTGGGAGAGAAGAGAATTGTTCCGGTGTTGAAGATTATGAGCTGGCATGGCTCGAATGAATCTATGAAAAGGCAGAAAAGAAGTGTTATGAGCTCGCAGGACAAAAGCAATAATTGTATAAGAAATTCTCTGAATATACTAGTGTCATGTTCCGCGAATTCCCTTTCACAAAAATCCTCGCCTGGTATGAGAAAAATGGTCGCCATAATTTGCCGTGGAGAAAAATCTATGACTTGCCTGCGCAGGAAAGACTGTACAAAGTCTGGATAGCAGAGGTCATGCTCCAGCAGACACAGGTGGACCGTGTCATCTCATACTACAGCCGATTTCTGGAGAAATATCCCACGATTGAATCCCTGGCAGGTACCTCGTATGAGGAGCTCTTTCCCTATTATCAAGGATTGTGATACTACTGAAGAGCCCGTCGTATGATCGAACTGGCAAAGTCTGTCGTCGAAGAATATGAGTGAATATTCCCAAATGATTTTGAAAAACTTCGCAAGCTCCCGTGAATTGGAAAATACACAGCACAAGCATTGCTCGCGTTCGGATATGACGAGCCTGTTCTCGCGATGGATGCAAACCTACAGAAAATTTTTGCACGATATTACTATGGAAGTAAATATCTCATGCCAATGAAAAAAGAAAAAAGAAAAAAGAAAAATGGATGAAGTGGTAATGATTTTGACACACTAGTATACCATCTCGAAGAACAATTAAAAAATACAAAAGAGTCCTCTCTATCTTCTACTTTCTACCTTCTACCTTCTTGATCTATTTCAGGTCGAGTAATAAACAACGCACTGATGGATTTCGGAGCACTCGTCTCGACGACATGGGATAAACTCAATAAAGAAAATTATCCGCTCAGAGATTGCCGATGGTTCCAGACAGAATGACTGGAAGAACCAGTCAAAAAGAAAGTCATGAAAAAGAGTGAAAAATGAGCCAAATTGGTCGTGTTTGTCCACGAAGCGCACAAAGTGTACTGGAGTAGTCTAAGCTCGAGCTATGAGCCATTTCTGATAGAACCAACGGGGTCTGACGACCGTCGGACGGTGCAGGATTATTTCTCTGCAACATTTGGCCTCGAGGTCTCCGTTCGTCCGAGTTTCTGAAGTGGTATATTTGACGGAATTCCTGTGAAATTATTTCATGCCCAAATACAAACTGGTACGCTCAAACAAAAAACCTTCTCAAAAACTGAGAAGGAAAAGTGGTTGGCAGGAAATATTATTGTGGAGGGTGCGGGATAAAGAGATCTTTCTTTTTACTGTACATAACAACGTGTCTGTGATCTATTCCTCGGATTGATTGAGAAGCAGTATATTTGATACCAAGTAAATGATTCCGAATGTTTCATTGTGGATCACGGTCATCGTCAATCTTGCCTAAAATATGAATTCTATCATGAGCCTCTTGCCGTAGATTGGCATATTTTTTTGGGTTCAAGAGATAATCAACGAGAAGCTCTCAGTGGATATTCGCATTTCCAGCAATAATGCCCTCAAAAATAGCTCGTTCATCTTCAGTTAATTCGGCTGCCAACGGTTCACTTCCCAGGTATATCTCAAAATCTGGACGCTCTTCTTTGAGTCAAAGCAGTGCACGAAAATCAATGATTTTTCCTGAAGAGTCCTTGATTCATTTTACACGCGGATGATTCATACACTCTCGGATAAAATCCAGATTTGCTGAGGTAAATGTCGGCATATTATACAGCCACAAACTACTCTCGAGGTCCAGTGCTGCCATAGCCTCCCGAAATCTTTTCCGATTATCGCCAGTATGATTGAGTCAGAGGACGAAATTTCGAGCTCACAGTGCTTGAGCTACTTCTATTTGTTTTGCAATCATCTCATCATCCCCAAGAATACCAACATATGGCACCAGATGTGGTGGGCAGTGTTTCAGATGTGAGTGAACTATTGCCCTGAATTGGTTGATGCCAAATACAGGACCTTCTGCGGTTGTTCCCGCAATGAGAATACCATGTATCGTCTCGGGAAAGCTATTCAGAAGAGCTGCAGTACCAGTATGAAAAAAATCTCGCGCTCCATCTATAAGTTGTTCAGCATGGATTCCTTCAGGTCCATGAATTTTAATCTCACTATGAAACAGTGCTCATATAATTTCTTCCTCTTTTGGAACTCATCACAATGTGGGAGTGGGAGTTATTATTTTAGCAACCATATAAATATTTTTAATATTTACAGGTTATGTTTTATATTATTTTGTCAAACTAGATATCCTTCATACTCTCGACTCCTGAGACAATCTCTGAGATTTCTTTGGTGATAGCGGCTTGTCTCGCTTTGTTGTAGACGAGGGTGAGTTCTTTTACTTTTGTTTGTGATGATTCGCGTGCGTTTTTCATCGCGACCATTCGTGCAGCATGTTCTGATGCTTTTGCTTCGAGTATCATCTCATGAAACATGATATCGAGGACGAGTGGGACTATCCTATCAGCCACTGCCTGTCGAGATGGTTCGATGGTGTATTCTCCAGAATAGGTCAGAGGAGAGATGACCGAGCCTGTGATTTCTTCGAGAAATGCTGAGAGAGCATCGCGAGAAACAGGGAGAAATGGTCGTGTGACAGCCTTTTGTGCAATAGCAGAGATATAGAAACTGTAGAGGACTTTTACCTCAGAATATTCACCAGTGAGATAGAGTTCACGGATACTCGCAGAGATAGTTCTGACTTGAGTATCTGTTGGATCATCTCGAAACATTTCAGAATAATCAGCGACGAGTGTATGACCAGTGCGGACCACGAATTCTCGTGCTTTTTTACCGATGGTGATACATTCAGCTTTGACACCTTTTGCTTGCTTGAGCACTTCTCGAAATACATTCATATTGTACGCGCCACACAGTCCACGATTGGAAGTGATGACGACGATGAGGACTTTATCCTTTTTTCTTTTTTTCTTTTCTTTGCCCTGGATGTAGGGACTCATGCTGATCTCCTCTGTTACACGAGAAAATATATTGCTTGCTTCGAGTGCAAATGGACGAGCTCAGAGGGCTATATCCGCTGCCTTTTTCATTTTCACTGTCGAAATCAGCTCCATCGCACGAGTTATCTTCCCGGTATTACGGACGGACTTGATTCGGTCGAGGATTTGTTTTCCAGCAGGCATGATTTTTGAAAATTATAATTATACACCCATATCACTCTTCACCGCTTTGATGATGAGTTCGAGTTCTGCCTTTGTCGCGTCTTCGAGCTTACCACTGCTGCGGATTGTATCGAGGATACTCGCTTCTGTATCGAGAGCAGAGTAGAGAGCCTGTTCAAATTTTCTGATATCTGCAACTGGGATAGAATCGAGGAATCCTTTTGTACCAGCGTAGAGGATACAGACTTGTTTTTCCATGACGACTGGTGAGTAGACATCCTGCTTGAGGAGTTCTACCATTCGCTGCCCTCTCTCGAGCTGAGCACGAGTCTCTGGATCGAGGTCTGATGCAAATTGTGAGAACGCTTCGAGTTCACGGAATTGAGCGAGATCGAGCTTGAGTGTCCCTGCGACAGATTTCATAGCCTTGGTCTGAGCTGATCCACCGACACGAGAGACGGAGAGACCGACATTGATCGCTGGGCGTACACCTGAGTTAAAGAGGTTTGTCGCGAGCATGATCTGACCATCTGTAATCGAGATGACATTGGTTGGGACATACGCTGAGATATCACCGGCAAGTGTCTCAATAATTGGGAGTGCTGTCATAGAACCTGCACCGAGCTCGTCATTGAGCTTCGCTGAGCGTTCGAGGAGTTTTGAGTGGAGGTAGAATACATCACCTGGGTACGCTTCGCGTCCTGGTGGGCGTCGGAGGAGGAGAGACATTTCTCGGTAGGCATTTGCGTGCTTACTGAGGTCATCGTAGATGATGAGTGCGTGTTTCCCATTGAGCATGAAATACTCTGCCATCGCACATCCAGTATACGGAGCGAGCCATTGCATCGCAGCAGGAGCAGAAGCACCAGCATTGACGACGATAGTATAGTCCATTGCTCCAGCCTTGCGGAGTTCTTCTGTGATGCGTACAACCTTTGCATCTTTCTGACCGATAGCGACATAGACACAGATCATGTTCTGACCTTTTTGATTCAAAATAGTGTCGATAGCAATCTGAGATTTACCAGTCTGACGATCACCGATGATGAGCTCTCGCTGACCTCGACCGACTGGGACGAGCGCATCGATAGCCTTGATACCTGTTTGAAGTGGTTCGTGGACACCTTTACGACTCATGACGCCTGTGGCGACGCGTTCTGTTGGGTATTTTTCGAGAGCTTTTACTGGACCTCTGCCATCGATAGGATTACCGAGAGCATCGACGACACGACCGATGAGAGCATTTCCGACTGGGACTTCCATGACACGACCAGTAGCCTTGACCGTTTCACCTTCTTTGATTGATTTAAATCCTGAGAGGATAACGACTCATACTGAGAATTCTTCGAGATTGAGAGCGACGCCGATAGCGCCAGATTCAAATTCGACCATCTCATTATAAGTGACGCCCGAGAGGCCATCAACACGAGCAACACCATCTCATACTGAGACGACGACTCATGTCTGCACCTTTTCAGGTGTCATATCCATAGTCTGGATTTGTTTGGTGATGTCCGCGAGGACTGAATCAAAGGATATAGAGGTCATAGAAAAAATTAAAGTTTTTGAAGTTGTTGAGAAATGCTATTCAGTGTGAGTTCAACCATCTCATCTCCATACGACATGCGGACGCCGCCTTGAAGTTTTGGATTGATAGAAAGTGTAGGTTTGTGTGCGTGTGGGAAACATTTTCGAAAGAGATTCAAGAGGTATTTCTCCTCGTCTTTTTCAATGGGTTGTCCAGTGATAATGAGAGAATCAAGTACACCCCTCTGTGTCCGAGCAAAGAGCTTGTCTGCACGAGTACGAGAGATTTTTCGAATTTTTCGAAAAATCTGCAACGCGCGAACGAGCTTTTTTCTTTGAATCGGGTTATCGAGGTTTGGTATTTCGAGTTCCATATTATTTTACGACATCTTCGAGGTGTGCTTTCATGAAGTCTTTTCGGGAAGTATTAGACGACCCGAGAAGTTTTTTGTTGAGCTCGACAGCAGCGGTCATGACTCCATCCTTCATGCGTTTTGCAAATGATTGCTCGAGAGCAACTATCTCGCCTTCTGCGCGTTCACGGATAATACGAGCCTGTTCTTCTGCCTGAGCGACGATATCATCAGCATTTTTCTGAGCATTTTTCGCAGCGTGTTCTCGCATTTCAAATGCTTTTTTATGAGCATCTGAGACGAGACTTGTCGCCTCCGCTTCTGCATCTTTCCTGATCTTTGCAACTGTTTCATGAACAGAAGCAATTTCCTTTTGCTCCTTCTCAGTCTTTTCGACGAGAGCGAGATATGGAGTAAAGAGAAATTTCTTGAGCACGAAGAGCACAACCGCGAGATTCACGATTTGTATGAGCATAGATCAGAGATTGAAAGCGTCCATGGAGAAAACAAGTTTTTAGTTTTAAGTTTTTAGTTTTAAGCAAGAAACAGATTTCGAAGACTCGAAACCGTCGATTCTTAGACTTATAACTTTCGTATTATTTTACGAATGCAACAACGAAAGCGAGGACTACAGCAACGATACCGAGACCTTCTGCGAAGACCATAGGGAGAAGTGTAGCAGATTTGATGTCAGAAGCTGCTGAAGGATTGCGACCGATAGCAGAGGCAGCACCAAAACCGATGAGACCAATAGCGAGAGCTGAGAGAGCAACTGCGAGAGCAATACCGAGAACATCGATACCGTGACCACCTGTTGCAACAGCTGTTGTAGCTTCTTCAGCAGCAAATGCTGCAGGTGCTACGAGTGAGAGAAGAGCAAGCTTTTTCATAAAAGAAAGTTAAGAATTAAAAGGCTTGTGATAAAATTAGTGAGCTTCGTGCTCAGACGCTTCTGCAAAATACATCGATACAAGGAGTGAGAAGACCATCGCTTGTATGAATCAAACAAACATTTCGAGGAAGTAGAATGGTATGACCATGAGATTACCGATAGGGAGAAACCCTACAGCCAGCAATCCACTCAACCAGATCATAACACCTATCAGGACAACACCGGCAAATATATTTCCAAAGAGGCGGAGCGAGAGAGCCAGTACACGGACGAGCTCACCCACGAAGTGGAGCCAACCGACGATGACGCTGATGATTTTTTCTACGATGTTTTTGCCATGAAAGTGAAACGCAAAGTGTCCCACATAGCCAAAGAATCATCGAAAACGAATCATGATAATGTGTGAGAGGAGTATCATCACAACGGCCATTCCGAGTGTCGTATTGATGTCAGCATTGATAGGTCGGAGATAGTCGTGCAATCCTGGGAGGAAGGCAAGCATCCAGTCGAGGAAGAGGCTGTAGAGATTAGCACCAAATATGTAGATAAAGACACCTCCTACAAACCAGAGACTTTTCTCGAGTGGCAGATTATGACCGAGAAGTGGTTCAAAGAAGGCTTTCATATTTTTCACAATGAGATATCCCGTTGTGTGTATGAGTCCTGATTTTTTCTTTCGGGCAGCAAAAAATACAAGAGCAATAATCGTGACAATGACCACAAAAATCCATGTCGAAAAAACAGTATTAGTCACTGAAGACAAAAATCCACTCTCAGCAAAAGCATGAGGAGGAATAGACAGGATATGTGGTGCATTTCCAGCTGCCATATTTTTATGATGAACGAGAGGATTATAGATGAAATTTATGAATTGCAAGCGCTAAAAAATAGCCCTTTTGGAAGGGCTAATCTAAAGTGTCTAGAAATAATTATCCAAGAGCTATAAATTTCGTTGTTTCTCCCTCGAGATCTGCTGTCTTCACAGATGCAGAATCACTCACTTCGACTGTCTGTCCGAGCTTCGCGAGGAAATCAGCAGATTTTGGACCAAATGGTACGACGACAGAGGCTTCCCATGTTTCCACTGTTTTCCAGAGTGAGTCGCTCGCTGGAAAGATCACCATATCTTTGTTATTCACATCGCGGAGAGATTCGAGGCTCTCTGCCTTGGTTCATTCAGGGAGATAGATGAGTGTTTTCCCTTCGAGTGTGATGATATAGAGCAGATTTTCTGCTGACTCCCGAATCTCGACGAAGACTCCGCGTCGCTCAAATTCTCCTGGAAAATCCATCACATAATCATCAATGACGACTGACTCAGGATTGAGGACAAAATTGGCATCACCAGAATGTATCTCTATATGCTTGTTTTTGAAATTGAGGTTCATGGGAACAAAGTTTACTGAGTTAAATATGTTTACTATGTTTGTTGGGCTTGTCCTTCGTAGCTTTACGCGAAGAAGGAAACAGGGAGGAGTATATGAAAGTGGAGAGAAGTTGCAAGTGAAGAGATATAGAGGGAGATATAGAGGGTAGAGAGGAATATTTATAAATCCTGTCTATTTCTATCTTCTATCTCTGGTATATTTACATAAATCCCCTGTTCTCCTCCACAATCTCATACACCGCTGGTTTCATTTTTACTTTTTTCAGCTGTTCAGGTGTGAGCCAGACGAATCCGACGAATCGTTCTTCTTTTTGCACCTGAGGTTTTTTTGTTCCGAGATATTCCACGAGGTAGAGGTGGACATCTTTATCAATCGTTGGATGTCCTGTTTTGTGTCGCGCGGTAAATGAGAAGGATATAGTTTTGATAAATTTCTTGATACGGAGCATCGATGGCTCGAGCCCAGTTTCCTCGGCAATTTCTCGGATAGCAGCATCAGCAGGAGCTTCATTATCCTTGGTGTGTCATTTTGGGAGTGTATAGACTATCTTGCCACCGGAATTTTTCCATTTGAGCAGAAGCACTTCTATCATACCCCCATGACGGCGATACACGATGCCTCCGGCGCTTTGTTCAAACAGATGTGACATAGACACAGTGTATCTGTCTTCTCATGAATTACAAATAGGGTAGTTTGACAGAATAAATATAATAATTATTATAATTTTAATTATCATTTTTTATGAAAAAACCATCTGCATCAGAGGAAGAAGAATTGAGTCTCAGTGAAAAAATCGCAAAAATTGAAGGAAGGATTTTTCTAAATGGGTGAGGCTTTATATCATGACGCACCTTGCAGATTTTCCTACTTTCTGATTTACTGAAAACCGAGTGAAATAACACACTACATCTTTCTCTCATCATTAGCTCTTTTGTTATGAGTATGATCGCTATTCGAACGCTATGATCTAATATCATGGACCTGATGGAGGAGAAGAGTAGACTAGTACATGATTACTTTGATGAGTAATGCATTTTAGCAGATATAGGCAAACCTCTCAATCCCTCGTAAATCAGCAAAAAAAGAATACTGAAGTCCATGTTTCTGAAAAACTGTCTCCGCGATATCTCTCTGCCAGAGTCAGAATTCGATGACGATATGGGTTTTTTTCGGTCTCTCTTTCCAGGCAAGAAGTTGATCAAAAAATCGCTCATACAGCTCAAATCCTGTCTGCACGCCCCCGAGAAACGCCATCCGTGGCTCATGGATCAATCACAAATTGATCTCCACTTCACGAACATACGGGAGATTGGCAGTGATGAGGATTTCCTCTGGAGTAAAATTCTGAAGTGCTCGGATAAGCGGCTGAAGTAAATCTCCTTGGAGAAAGAAAATTCCTTCATTCGTCATTCTTCATTCGTCATTCTTCATTTTTTGAAGATTCTCTTTGGCTAAATCTAGCGCCTCTTGACTCATATCAGTGGCAAATACTGTGAGAGGTCTGCCAGCTTTTGAGAATAGAGAGATGGGAATAATACCGCTCCCCGTCCCAATATCAGCAATCGTTTGAATGTGTGGATTTTTCTCGAGGAGTTTGAGACAGTATTTGACTAGTTCTTCTGTCTCCAGACGGGGAATCAGAGCACGCTTATCTGTGATAAATCTCTGCCCCATAAATATCACATAACCATCTCTGTATTCTTCAGGGTAATCTAGCATATTTTTAATTCTGTATTAGGTATTAAGTAGTATGTATTACGATCTTAATGGAGTGTTTTCTGAAAAAGAGCAAGCATATTTGCAAGTTTGTAGTATTCATCGAGCAAACAAGAAGATTCTTGATCAGTAAGGTACTCTAAATCTTTTGCAAGTATCAAAAAGGTCTGAACTTCGTTGACAGAGCCATGAGCTATAGAAATAAAGTGACTGAAATCTTTTTTTGTTCATCTGGCTGATCATTCTGCTATATTTGCAGCAACACTACTCGCCGCTCTTCGAAGCTGTGAAGTTATTCCGAAGACTTCTTCTTTTGGGAAATTTCTGGTCACAATGTAAATATTTTTACAGGCAGTCATAGCTCATTCCCAGATGCGGAGTTTTTTGAAATCATGACTCATAAAATATTATTAGATTAGCCCGTCTTAATACTTAATACATAGTACTGTGTCTCCGCATAATACCTAATACATACTACCTAATACTATGTATCACTCCTATTGCACAAAGAGCTTCACTTCCCATGCGCCTCCAGGGAGAGAATAGCCGAGAATCCACGGATTGAGTTCGCGGAGTTCCTGGTAGTCTATATCATTATTGAGACACCAGATACGCAGGTCGAGAACGGGACCATCAATGACTCTTGTTTTTGTTTCTGGAATTTCAAATACTTGTCCGAGCATTTCAGGAGAGAGAATCTTCCAGCGATTCTGCATCAGGTATTTGATAGCAACGATACGGTACAGATAATTCCCTGTTTCACCATTGAGGACGAGATCGTAATAGGTCCGAGCTTGAGGCTGTGCAGCCTGATCTCTCTGAAGACCGTTTTCACCTCGATTGTAGGCTGCAGCTGCGAGAGTCCAGTTGTCGAAGAGTTTGTAGAGGTGGAGGATATAGGCCGCTGCGACTCTCGTCGCCTTCTCGAAGTGGAGTCGCTCGTCTATCTCATTGTCTACGCGAAGTCCGTAGCGACGGGCTGTGTCAGGCATGAGCTGCCAGATACCTCGCGCACCAGCATGACTCTCGGCATCATTTTTGAGGCTACTCTCCGCGACTGCGAGGTATTTGAAATCCTGCGGAATGCCGACCTCATGAAAATAGGATTCTATATAGGGAAAATAGGAACGAGCGTATTTGTGGTAGAGCAGGAATTGATAGAGTGTCAGGTGTGTGACGAGCATCTCTCACTCGAGCTTCTCGCGACCACGAGGATTGACGAGAGGATCGATAGGGAGTCGCTCAGATGCAAAATCGAGACGACTGAGGTCGATATCGAGTGGGGTGAAGGAGATTTTTTCTCCTGTGTAGGAGATATAGGGCAGACGAAAAATCGCCACTCCTCCGATGAGCAGTACGATAACCAGGACCATGATGACAAAAATCTTTGGTCGTCAGATGAGATACGATTCCCATTTCATACAGGCAGTATACTGATTATTTTACAAAAAAATACTCCCCTCTGGGAGTATTTTTTATGAGAAAGAAATTATTTCTTCTTCGCTGTTTTCTTTGCAGGAGCTTTTTTTGCTTTAGTTTCTTTTGGAGCTTTTTCAGCCTTTTCAGCTTTTGGAGCTACCTTCTTCCCTGTTTTTTCTGCTTTGAGAGCAGCTGTTTTTTCAGTTTTTGCTGTTTTCTTTGCAGCTTTGACACCTTCGAATTCTTCTACGACTTTTTTAAATGCTTCTGGATTGGTCTTCTGGAGGTAGTTCTTGAGACGACGACGCTTCTGGACGAGACCGAGGAGTCCACGACGAGAATGGTTATCCTTCTTGTGTTCGTTGAGATGCTCAGTGAGAGACTCGATACGGACAGTGAGGAGTGCTATCTGCACTTCTGGAGAACCAGTGTCACCCTTTGCTCGAGCGTACTTGCTGATTATCTCCTTTTTTTGTTCATGCTTCATAGTAAAAAATGAGAAAGTAAAATCCGAGTGAAGCCTCAGACGGGGGAATTGTAGCAGTATTTATCTTTTTGCAAATTGTTTCCTCGAAAAATGCGCCTTTTTCGGTTTTTTGTAACCAACTGAATGGGTCGATTTCTCTATCTCATCGAGGTCTTCTCGGGCATCAGTAATGGTTTGGAGCAAGTCCATCTCTCGGATGATATTACCATACGGGCGACGGGATTCTGGTCGGACGAGAACGCCGATAAAGACAGACCATATGACCATGAGCATGACAATAGCGACGACTTGAGCGCCGACGACAGTCAGTATATTGACGAGTGCGTGGAGACAGGCAGCGAGGAGGAGTCAGATGATGCTCCAGAATATCAGGAGGAGGAGCTCAGCATAGCGCATGATCCAGGTGGTCACATTTTCTCGTGCACCAGCATCTATCCAGCGCAATTGTGAGAAATAGCCCCATCCAAAGAGGAGAGCGAGCAGTCCCGTGAAGAGTCCATGGCCAATACTTCGGAGGAAAATACTCTGCAGATGATAGAGAGGCATGATATCATAGTATCCGACCGTCTCACACACCGCAAATCCCACACCGACAGAGATACCCAGGAGAATAATTTCACGAATAGAGCTCGGCTTCATAATCTGAAACGCGATATAGAACATGATAAATTTTACTATTTCCTCAGAGAGACTATGTCCTATGAGATAGCTAAAACCAGTCATACCGTGCATGCTCGAATTCTCGAGGAAGCTCCGAACAAACATCGTCATCCTATCCCCGACATCATGCCCAGAGATAGTAAAAGAAAGCATCCATGCATCGATAGTCGTCGACGCACCCGTCATGCTCATAATAGAACCGATGAGGAGCGCTGCGAGACATCCGAGTGCAAATGCAACTATGTAGTGTATCCATGACATCACTCATAGTATGCCCTATTTTGTGCGGGAAAGCAACTATTGATCAATAACCCAAAATGTCATCTTGCTGTTGGCAATTGGTGTTGGATTGTGTGTGACAAGCAAATTTCTCTGATAAAGATCAGTGAAAAGTTGATCAAATGTCCATCATCTAAATGCATCTTTGTGAGTTTCAAATGCTTTTTTAAGTAAAGATATCACTTCATTGTACTTACTTTTGGTTTCCTCCTGAAATGCTTTATAAGCAGGACTTTCTATACTCGTAAATCAATATTCAGATCAAAAATTTTCTATTATTGCGTTTTCAATTGCTGGCGTACGGGGATGATCTATGATGTCCCATGATGTGATACCTGCATCAATCATTTCCATAAACATATATTTATCAAAAAGCCCGCTATACATTGCCGGAACTTTTATGAGTCAATAATGTGTCGGTGATTTGATCCAGCGAGGGAGAGATCCGAGCTCAAGGAGATGCTGGATGAGGTCCATTCTATGAAGTTTATCTTCTGAAGACCCTGCGCGCACTTCTTCACGAACACAGAGATTTGAAGATCCAATCTTGTAAACGGCTGCATCAACTCAATTAGCAACATAGGTACGATTCTTATCGTACTCTTTGAGTTCTACAGATCATCTATATTGTCGTAGGAGTCGTAGCACTCCTCTCGAAACATGCTGACCATCATCAAGAGGACTTGATTGTCCATGTCGCATAATATCACGAAAAGCGCTCGTGACTAAAATTTCTATCCCCCGTGGGGTGCGGTATCTCTTCCAAGATGAACCATCAATAGGCTGCACTTCTACTCTAGATGTAAATTTCATGCTAATATTTTAGCACTTATTTTTATTATGTCAATTATATATCCAAATTTGCAACACTCTTCGCGCGGGACTGGATAAATCGGCGGCGTGGTGGAACTTCTGAGCCCATGAGGATGCGAAATACTTCATCAGCTGCTTCTGCGTCGTCTATCGTGACGAGTGCCATGACTCGTCGCTCGGGATCCATAGTTGTCTCCCAGAGCTGTTCGGGATTCATCTCACCGAGACCTTTGTAGCGCTGGATTCCCTCTGTTTTGACATCGTGTTTTTCGATAATTTCTAGTTTTTCTTCCTCTGAATAGGCGTACCAGACCTCTTTGCCTTTTGCGAGCTTGTAGAGTGGTGGCTGAGCGATGTAGAGGTATCCGACATCGATGAGCGGACGCATGAATCGATAGAAGAATGTGAGGAGGAGTGTACGGATGTGCGCACCATCGACATCGGCATCCGTCATGATGACGATACGGTGGTAGCGAGCTTTTGCGAGGTCAAATGTATCAGATATTCCACACCCAATTGCGGTGATGAGGTTTTTGATTTGTTCGTTCAGGAAGATTTTGTCTATTCGTGCCTGTTCAGTATTGAGGATTTTACCTCGGAGTGGGAGGATAGCCTGGATATCACGGTTTCGACCCTGCTTCGCAGAACCACCCGCTGAATCTCCCTCGACGATGTAGAGCTCTGATTTTGATGGATCCTTGCTCGCACAGTCAGCGAGTTTTCCTGGGAGGGTAAGACCTTCAAGTGCTCATTTACGGATAATGGTCTCTCGAGCAGAACGAGCTGCCATACGAGCACGACTCGCCAGCAGACATTTGTCGATGATCGCTTTAGCTGTTTTTGGTTGTTCTGCGAGGAAATCACCGAGCGTTTCTGCGACTGATTTATCGGTGATACCACGGACTTCTGAATTTCAGAGTTTGTCCTTGGTCTGACCTTCAAATTGTGGTTCTGGGACCTTCACAGAGATAATGGCCGTGAGACCTTCTGCGACATCTTCGTTGGTGAGATTTGAGTCTTTTTCTGTGAGGAAATTTTTCTCGCGAGCGTATTTGTTGATCGTCCTCGTGAGTGCTGTGCGGAACCCTGTCATATGGGTACCTCCACCTGGAGTGATGACATTATTGACGAAGCTCGTGAGGTGCTCTGAATAGTCTTCTTTGCGGTATTGCATAGCGACCTCGACGCTGACATTATCGACGATATTATCTGTGCAAAATATGTCTCCGAGAGATTCGTGATGACGATTGAGGTAGGTGATATAGGATTTGAGACCTCATTCGAAATAATAGCGGATTCTGTCCTGTTTGCCACTTCGCTCATCTATCGCTGTGAGTGTGATACCGCGAGTGAGGTAGGCTCGCTCTCGGCAGTCTTTTTTGACATAGCCAAAGTCGAAGACGATGTCCTCAAATATCTCAGCATCAGGCCAGAACTGGATTCTCGTGCCATTCACATGATCTGTTGCGCCGACTTTTTTGACTGGTGCCTCTGGTTTACCTCTTGTATAGGCTTGGAAGTATTCAAATCCGTCTTTCCAGACAGTTGCTTCGGTACGAGAAGAGAGAGCATTGACGACTGATGCACCGACACCGTGGAGACCTCCTGAGACTTTGTACCCAGAATTATCACCCCCGAATTTACCACCAGCATGGAGGACGGTCATGACTGTCTCGAGTGCTGAGAGGCCTGTCTTTTCGTGGATGTCGACAGGGATACCTCGACCATTGTCCTCGACGACACAGCTCCCGTCGTCTGTGAGGCGGAGCGTGATGTGTGTACAGTGACCTGCGAGGGCTTCATCGATAGAGTTATCGACGATTTCCTTGATACAGTGGTCACGACCTCGTGCATCGGTCGAGCCGATGTACATGCCGGGTCGCTTTCGGACCGCTTCGAGTCCTTCGAGGACCTGGATCTGACTGGCTCAGTATTGAGCTTCTTCTTTTTTAGCCATAGAGAAAAATTTATTGGGCGAGGCTATCTATATAGATGATTTCCTGCTTGTAGAGATATTTGATGATATTGCTGACGACATAGAAGAGTTCTCATCGGGTGATTTTTTCATCACTCGCGGTCACTCACTCCTGGAGTATACCCAATTTTTCAGAAGTTTCCATCACAACTTCTTGCCACGGTCGTGAACCGTCTGTTTTTGGCATCAATTTGACCCCTGCGAGGACCATGGCGATGGCTTCTGCACGAGTGATATCATCCTCAGGTCGGAAGTGATGATTGTTTTTGGTGATGATACCATTTTTGGCAGCTATTTCGACTGATCGGCAGGCCCATGAGTTCGGTCTATTCTGACCCACATCGAGAAATACATTTTCACAAGTATAGGGATCCGGGAGGACAATGGTCTCGATATTGCGGAAATTTCAGGCAGTGAGCCTCAGAGCTATACCGACGACTTCTTGGCGAAGGACTCGGTCTGAGAGAGCATAGTTCTCAATCGGTCGCTGCCTCACGATGACATGCTTGTCAGCGAGGTATTCAGCGTAGTTGAGGTAGACGAGGGCGTAGACAGAGCCTGATAATGCGAGAAAACTGAGGATGGTGAGGAGAATTTTTTTCATAATTGAGACGGTATTTGGGACAGATGCAGTATAGAGAATATGGTCGATATTCAAGCCTGCTGAGTTGCATTTGAGAGGGTGGTGGTCTAGTCTATAAAATTGTGCAGAAGCCCTTGCAAGGATGGAAATTCTGTGGTATACTAGGCATATGAAAGTTTTTTTCATGCTCCTCTTCTGGGCTCTCGTCCTATGGCCAATACTCTCTTGGTTTACTTTTCATGTGTCAGGATGGAGTCGATGGCAAAAACTCTTTCGCCGTGAGGTGACCAATGATACTGATATCGCGGCAGCAGTTGGTCTCAAAAAGTTTGGAAGCTACAATCGCTGTGTCCGGGTAGGCATCGAAGATTATGGAATCGCGTTTAAGCCCACTCATTGGCTCCCTTTTCACAAATCTTTCTGTATTCCATGGATTCAGGTATTGAGCTATACTTTTACCCCTCGAAAGCTCTCCAGCGTCTGTATCCTCAGAACCCCGCAGGGCACGATACGCATCGTCGGTGAAGTCGCCGAGATAGTCGCTCGTGGCTGTGGGCATCACTTTGTACAACAACAATTATAATTTATGAGTATCTCTAGAGAAAGAATTCAGTACCCAAGGGAATACGGTAATCTCATTATCACATGAAATATTGACCCCGCCATAGAGAGAATCCTTCTGGGTTTTAATCAGGAGAAATTTGTCCAAGAAAATCCTGAAATAAAAAACGCTGGTCGCACTGGATACCCTTTACTTTTTGCCCTGCAAAGATGATTATTTTTAGAAAAAATGGAGGGAAAGAAGATAGTGGAGATAGGTGGTGGAGGTTTTGCTTCAGATAATGTAGCTTATTTGCGTAGATTGACTGATGCACCTAGACCAAATGGTGAAATAATACATACTGCTTTTGGCATTGTTAATCGTACTTCGAGACAAGTTATTTCTTGAAATGGAGTACTGGAACTTGATTGGGAAAATATTGATTCTATTTTTTCAGAACTTGATTGTGTATTCAATCATCGTATAGGACCCAATAGTGGAAATTATTCCCAGGTAACTGATAATTGCCTGAAACATGGGTGATTCTATATTGCTTTCAGGAATGTTGATTCGACCTCGCCTGAACCAATAAATAAAAAATTTTTCTTAGACAAAGGCTATCATGATGGATCTTTTGTATTTCACTTTAAGGACCCTCATTTTCGACACAATAGTGGAAAAATCTTAAAAATGGAAGATAGGTGATATGAGGTAACCATCCTGCGGAAACCTTTTAAAAGCACTAACATTATTCGAGGGACACAAGACGATACAGGTGTCATCTTAGCGGGATAAAAATATAATAATTAGCACCTAAACACTTTTGGTGCTAAAAATATTTGCATTGGGAAAAAAGTTTGTTATAATGAGGAGGTAAATACATATTTAACCCCTTATTTTTATGTGAAAAATTATCGGTATTGACCTCGGAACCACGAACTCAGCCCTGGCCTTTATGGAGGGTGGAGAAGCAAAAATCATCCCAAATGCTGAGGGTAATCGTACGACTCCTTCGGTTGTCGCAAACAAAAAAGGCGAAATCATCGTCGGTACTCCAGCAAAACGACAGGCTGTGACAAATCCAAAGGAAACAATTTTTTCTGCGAAACGATTTATCGGTCGTAAAAAGAGCGAGGTCGACTCAGAAATCGCCAATGTCCCCTACGAAGTGACCGCTGGACCTGGTGGAGAATCACTTATCACATTTAATGGTAAAAACGCTCGTCCAGAAGAAATCTCGGCTCATGTCCTCATGAAGCTCAAGGAAGACGCTGAAAAATATCTCGGTGAAGCTGTGACAGAAGCAGTTATCACGGTGCCTGCGTATTTCAATGATGACCAGAGACAGGCGACTATCAACGCTGGTAAAATCGCTGGTCTCGATGTAAAACGCATTGTCAATGAACCAACTGCAGCAGCTCTCGCCTACGGTCTCAATAAAAAGAAAGACGAAAAAGTCGCCGTCTACGATTTCGGTGGTGGTACATTTGATATTTCTATCCTCGAGATTGGCAGCGAAGGAACATTTGAAGTGCTCGCGACCAATGGTGATACACATCTCGGTGGTGACGACTTCGATCAGAGAATATTTGAATATGTCATCGCAGAATTTCAAAAGGACCAGGGTGTCGATCTCAAGAAAGACCCAATGGCAGTCCAGAGAGTCCGTGATGAAGCTGAAAAAGCAAAAAAAGAACTCTCAACTGCGACAGAAACAGAGATCAATCTCCCCTACATCACAATGGATGATAGTGGACCGAAAAATCTCCTTGTGAAAATCACGCGTGCAAAATTTGAAGAACTCGTCGCCGACCTCGTGGAGCGATCTATCGAGCCATGCCGAAAAGTCCTCGCCGATGCAGGTCTCCAGGCAAATCAAATCGATGAAGTCATCCTCGTTGGTGGTTCGACTCGTGTCCCTCTCGTGCTCCAGAAAGTAGAACAATTCTTCGGTAAAAAACCAAACGCTTCAGTCAATCCAGACGAAGCGGTCGCGATAGGAGCAGCGGTCCAGGCTGGTATCATCGCTGGTGATGTCCGTGATGTCCTCCTCCTCGATGTGACACCGCTCTCTCTCGGTATCGAGACACTCGGTGGCGTCATGACTCGTATGATCGAGCGAAATACGACTATTCCATCAAGTAAATCTCAGGTCTACTCGACAGCTCAGGACAATCAGCCAAGCGTCGAAATCCATGTCCTCCAGGGTGAACGAGAGATGGCAGCAGATAACAAATCGCTCGGGCGATTTATCCTCGAGGGTATCGTCCCTGCTCCTCGTGGAGTACCACAGATTGAAGTCACTTTTGACATCAATGCGTCTGGTATCCTCTCTGTCTCAGCGAAGGATAAGGGCACAGGCAAAGAACAAAAAATTACTATTCAGAATAGTGGAGGTATGAGCAAGGAAGAAGTCGAAAATCTCGTCAAAGAAGCGGAAGCAAATCGCCACAAAGATCTCGAGAAAAAAGAACTCGTCGAAGCACGAAATCTCTCAGAATCTCTCGTCCATCAAGGAGAAAAAACACTCAAAGATAATGCCGACAAAATCAATGAAGAGGACAAGAAAACAGCTGAAGAAAAACTCGCAGCTCTCAAAACTGTCCTCGAAAATCCAGAAGCAACAAAAGCACAAATCGAGGAAGCAAGTAATCCTCTCAGTGAGATCCTGATGAAAATCGGACAGGCTATCTACGCTGCTCCAGGAGCTGCTGACGATGGTGTGAAGGTAAAAGAAAATGTGAACGGCGAAGGTTCTACTGAAGAGCCAACTGTCGAAGCAGAAGTCGAAGACGAGGAGAAGAAATAGTCACCGTCATTCCAGTTCATCCTTCGAAGATTTCAGATTGAAGTTCCAAATACTTCGGAGAACGGGCCAAATCCCGACGCGTCGGGATGCGAGGTGGAATCTATCCTAGGCAAGTAAAACCCCCCTGAATTCAGGGGGATTTATTATGGATGAATTATTGATTCTCTTCTTCTGTGTATCCTATAATACGCTTGGTCCTCTCGCGACAATGATACGTCACGCGCGATCGAGGTCACATAAATGCAGTTTCGCGTGTTTCACCGGGAAAAAGTCGTAATGGTGTATAAATCATAGTGGATTGTGTGAATTACAATCACAATATAACATATATATTTACACTTGTCAATATTTAGCAAAGTGTTCTATGATGGTCTGCCAAAAACTACCTCTATTTTAGAGGCTCATTCGGAGGGAATTTTTTAATCGGAATCTGGCTCTGAATCAGATGGTTCTGGTTTGTTTTTTCTTTTTATGAATCTCCCCCACCATGACTCTCTCGGTTCATCTGGTCGGAATTCTTCGATGTAGACATTGATTGTATTAATAGTACCCTTCATCATAGTGGAAATGGGGTTTACTGTATCAGGATAATAAGAAAAAAGTGACCATCTGAGTTTTTGAATTTTTTCCAAAAGTGTCAAAAGCACCTTTAGTTCGTGAATATATCTTTGAAAATGTTTTTTGTTTTTAGGATTATGGAGTTTCATGCCAAGTGCAACGGCTTTTGCATTAAACACTTCTATGCTTCATACAATAGTGTTGAGGAGATTATAAGGGATATACTCGCTTTCATTCATCTGTGGCTGGAGTGCATCATCTGAGAAAAATTCTTCATTCGCTTCTTCTTCATCAGGGTCATATTCATATCTATGAGGTGGACCTGGCTCAGGATCTTGATAGACATCACTGAGCAGACTCAAGAAATCCAAAATAGATTCTGTCAGTTCGTCATAATTGTCAGACCATCGCGTTTTCAGAGTGTTAATATCCCTCATCAGTTCTGATAATAAAACAGAATTTTCTTCTTCCTCGGACAGCTCAACAGTATCTGTAGGTTTTTCTGGATTTGTTTTCTTTTTTTAGTGTTTCTTGAAGTGTGAATAAAGATAAAACAACTACTAAAATTGCAAGTATAAATAATAGATAGAATACTGCTTTCCATCCAAAAACTTGATCAATATAACCACCTATTGCTGGTGCTAAAATAGGTGTAATTGCTCCAATAGTTATTAAGATTGCAAATATTTTTGCCGCAACTTTTCCTTTTGATACATCTCTTACCATACTAATTAAACAAACATATATTAAAGCAACTCCTAAGCCTTGAACAACTCTATATAATAAAAATAGTTCTATATTTGATGAAGTTGTAATTGCAAAAG